>NZ_SHMN01000120.1:0-342 GCF_029478525.1 Vibrio sp. 1151_11
CTTGGCGGGAGCAAACTTCATGATTATCGCATCTCACTGTTTTTATGTTCAGAGGTGTCGCACTTCGTACTTGAATCCAAGTCGCCTAACAAACAATTTAAGAGGGATTCCCAACGCTTGGCATTTTGCTTCTACTTCAGCTTTAGTGTTTATGGCACAATGCGTTAGGTTGGGTGGTAGCGTTGTTCACCCCTTAATTGGGCGTTAGGCAAAACAAGAGGGTATGCGCCCCATAATCCCACGGGGCGTTTTAATTTCAGTGTGAGACGTTCCAAGGCAGAAGAGAGTTAATATCAGGCTCTGGCTTTGCCAGTTCTTTCATACATTTGACCATGTAATCGT
>NZ_SHMN01000121.1:0-336 GCF_029478525.1 Vibrio sp. 1151_11
CTGTACCACGACCTTGGATTGAGAATACGTCTTCGATTGGTAGTAGGAATGCTTGGTCTACTGCACGCTCAGGCTCTGGAATGTAAGTGTCTAGCGCTTCAGCAAGTTCAATGATTTTCGCTTCCCATTGCTCTTCGCCGTTTAGTGCGCCTAGTGCAGAACCTTGGATAACTGGTAGGTCATCACCTGGGAAATCGTACTCAGATAGGAGCTCACGAACTTCCATTTCTACTAGCTCTAGAAGCTCTTCATCATCAACCATGTCACATTTGTTCATGAATACGATGATGTAAGGAATACCAACTTGGCGACCAAGTAGGATGTGCTCACGAGTTT
>NZ_SHMN01000122.1:0-330 GCF_029478525.1 Vibrio sp. 1151_11
TAAGCATAACAAACGGTTAAAGAGGGATTGCCAACGCTCGTCGACTTTAGTTCAAAATTGAAATTCAGCGTTTACGGCGTGTTTTTTGAGTTAAGTGGTGCGTTGTCAACCCCTTAACCGGGCGTTAGGCAAAGTGAGTTTTTATCAGCTAAATCGGGTTTGAATTGAACGGCGAATTCCATGTTCTCATGGCTGGACTTAAACAATAAATCGTCATCACATATTTGTTGTTTCTTGATCGTGTTGGGTTGTTTAGCGCTGTGAGTTTAGCGGCAAAATAACCTTCAGCATCCAAACGTCCGCCGAGCATGCTACGCTCGTCACTTTTCT
>NZ_SHMN01000123.1:0-324 GCF_029478525.1 Vibrio sp. 1151_11
AGGGATTGCCAACGCGTGGCGACTTTAGTGCAAAATTGAAGTTCAGTGTTTACGGTGTGTTTTTTAAGTTCGGCGGTGCGTTGTCAACCCCTTAGCCGGGCGTTATGCAACTCAGGTAAATTTAGGGATTTAATCTTTGGGAATTCTCTGGCCATTTGTTTTGTGTTGTCGGCAAATGAGCATTTTTACCCTCAAATTCTTGGTTAACTCAACCCGTAAAACAGGCAAATTTCTTTGTCTGCCTCAATCGGTTTTAGCGTTGGTGCGTTGTAAATTTAGCGGGCGCAAAGTGTGGAAAGGGTAAGTTTATCGAGCATTTCACAC
>NZ_SHMN01000124.1:0-321 GCF_029478525.1 Vibrio sp. 1151_11
TCCGTTGTGAAGTAAAGGGGTCGTTAGCTCAGTTGGTAGAGCAGTTGACTTTTAATCAATTGGTCGCAGGTTCGAATCCTGCACGACCCACCATTTCTTCCACAAGAAATGTGAAAAAACATGTGGGGCTATAGCTCAGCTGGGAGAGCGCCTGCCTTGCACGCAGGAGGTCAGCAGTTCGATCCTGCTTAGCTCCACCATTTCTTCCACAAGAAATGTGAAAAAACATGTGGGCGATTAGCTCAGTTGGGAGAGCACCTGCCTTACAAGCAGGGGGTCACTGGTTCGAACCCGGTATCGCCCACCACTCTCTAAGGATTT
>NZ_SHMN01000125.1:0-317 GCF_029478525.1 Vibrio sp. 1151_11
GCTTTCCCAAGAACACTTGAATGTGTTTGGTATCAATACGTTTAACGCATTGATGTTGAGAACTTTTATTTGATAACAACAAACACGTTCGTTGTTATCAGTCAGCTTTCCAAATTGTTAAAGAGCAAGATTTGACTTTCTACTAAAGAAAGAAACCATTTTTAAAGATTCTTGTAAGAACATTTAAAGATGGTATCCCGTAGGGGAGTCGAACCCCTGTTACCGCCGTGAAAGGGCGGTGTCCTAGGCCTCTAGACGAACGGGACACTAAGTAAGAATGTTTGGGAACATCCTCGTCTCTTAAACTGTATAAACCA
>NZ_SHMN01000126.1:0-310 GCF_029478525.1 Vibrio sp. 1151_11
AAATTGAGTGCGTCAGTTTCCTTCTTAGCGCGCCAAGCTTGTTGTGCAGACTGAGTGGCAAACTCTGGCAAATCCATATTTGACCAACGTGGGTAACCCACTTTTTGCAGTGGAAGAAACGCGATTTGTTGCCAGTCCAATACTTGCTGAGAGGGTTGACTTGTCTCTGTCGATCTTGCCAGATCAAGGAAGTAAGCGATGATGTCTAGGCTTTCTGCTAGCACTTCATCGTTATCTTTGATAAGAAGCGGTACTTGCTTGGTTCCAATCAGGTCGGTGGTGGTTTTGTCGTCATCATACGCAATGTTGA
>NZ_SHMN01000127.1:0-305 GCF_029478525.1 Vibrio sp. 1151_11
CAATCCCTCTTGAGCCGTTTGTTATGCAAATTCAATGAGATAAACTGAATTTACACGACCAAAAGCCACAATTGCAATGGTTGAGTGATTCAAGAATCAACCCAAGCAAGAACTGTGATAAATGAGCCGCCAAAACAAAGTTCACCTTTCAACAACAAACCAAGCTTTTGAATCAGGAAAACTCAACAAGCAAGACTTTCAGCAAGTACAAAATGCTCGATAAACTTGCCCTTTCCACACTTTGCGCCCACAAGATTCACAACACGCCAACGCTAAAACTGATTGAGGCAAACAAAGAACCTTGC
>NZ_SHMN01000128.1:0-302 GCF_029478525.1 Vibrio sp. 1151_11
CATAACAAACGGCTCAAGAGGGATTGCCAACGCTTGGCGACTTTAGTGCAAAATTGAAGTTCAGTGTTTACAGTGGTTTTTTGAGTTCGGCGGTGCGTTGTCAACCCCTTAGCCGGGCGTTAGGCAAGGTGAGTTTTTATCAGCTAAATCGAGTTGGAATTGAGCGGTAAATTCGATGTTTTCTGGCTTAAGTTAAGCAATAAATAATCATCACATATTTGTTGTTTCTTGATCGCGTTGAGTTGCTTTTCGTTGTGAGTTTAGCGGCAAAATAACCTTCAGCATCCAAACGTCCGCCGAGC
>NZ_SHMN01000129.1:0-297 GCF_029478525.1 Vibrio sp. 1151_11
TCACCGGCAGTCTCCCTGGAGTTCCCGACATGACTCGCTGGCAAACAAGGATAAGGGTTGCGCTCGTTGCGGGACTTAACCCAACATTTCACAACACGAGCTGACGACAGCCATGCAGCACCTGTCTCAGAGTTCCCGAAGGCACACCTGCGTCTCCGCTGGCTTCTCTGGATGTCAAGAGTAGGTAAGGTTCTTCGCGTTGCATCGAATTAAACCACATGCTCCACCGCTTGTGCGGGCCCCCGTCAATTCATTTGAGTTTTAATCTTGCGACCGTACTCCCCAGGCGGTCTACTT
>NZ_SHMN01000012.1:0-117217 GCF_029478525.1 Vibrio sp. 1151_11
ATCATTAATTATGTTTAGAGCTTGAGAAACATCCATAAAAAAATCCAAGTGCATTAAATACACTTGGATTTTGACAGCTCTGAAGGATCGTTCAACCGATCACTTTGGCCTTAACTGATCGGCATTAGCGATTTAAGCTGCTTTTTAAGTTTGGCGCTAAAGGTATCTATGCTTTAGGTGGTCTTGGAAATATTGAGCGTTAAGCACATTTCCAGTCACTTGTTTCACCAATTCATCGGTTGTTAATAGGCTACCTTTTTGCCAAATATTATCGGCAAGCCAAGTAAATATTGGTGATAAATCACCACTGCGAATGGCGGCATCAACATCCACCGTTTTCTTCATTGCTGCCATAAACTGGGCCGCATACATAGCACCCAGCGTGTAACTAGGGAAGTAGCCAAAGCTTCCATCTGTCCAGTGGATGTCTTGCATACAACCGTTTTGGTCATTTCCTTGGGTAGAAAGGCCGAGGTAAGCCTGCATTTTGTGATCCCATAGCTCAGGCACATCGGTATGTTTGATATGACCATTGATCAAATCACGTTCAATTTCATAACGTAAAATGACATGCGCTGGATAAGTGAGCTCGTCGGCATCGACACGAATAAAGCCTTTTTCAGCGCGAGTGTAGATCTTCTGGAAATTCGCTTGTGCAAATACTCTATCTTCACTACCTGAAAAATAGCGGGCGGCTAGGGTGGCTAAGTGCTCAATAAAGGGTTCACTGCGCCCCATCTGCATTTCAAAGAAGAGCGATTGAGATTCATGAATACCCATCGAACGCGCTTCTCCTGCTGGTGTACCAGCAAGATGTTTAGGCAAGCCTTGCTCATAACGTGCGTGGCCCGTTTCATGGACAATGCCCATTAGAGACTGAATAAACTCCGACTCATTATAACGAGTGGTGATCCGAACATCGGTTGGAACACCGCCGCAAAAAGGGTGAACGCTTTCATCAAGGCGACCGTGTTCAAAATCAAACTGAAGCAATTTCATGACTTCTAAGCCTAGCGCCTTTTGCTTTTCAGCAGGGTAATGGCCAGTCGGTATGATGATCTCTTCGGCGCGCTGCTTCTCTATGACTTGATCGATTAACGTTGGCAGCCAAGTTTTAACATCGCTGAAAACAGCGTCCAATGATTGAGTGGTTGTACCCGGTTCGTAAAGGTCGAGCATCGCATCATAAGGCGTTAAACCTGTAGCATCAGCGCGGATCTGCGCTTCTTGCTGTGAGAGTGTGACCACCTCAGCCCAGTTTTTCTCAAAACCGACCCAATCATTGTTTCTGCGTTGGGTACGCCAAGCATGTTCACACTTTGAACCAGCAAGAGATTTCGCTTGCACCAAAGCTTCAGGCAGTACGTTTGCCTGCTGCCAGTGGCGTTTGAGCTCACGCAGAGTTGCTTTTTGCTCGTCGTTCAATGGTTCATTTTGTGCTTTATCAAACCATTCAGCCAATTGAGGTTGAGTATGTAAACTATGAATATGAACGGACAATTGCGCCATCGCTTCCGAGCGAGCTTGAGCGCCGCCAGCGGGCATTACTGCGGCTTGATCCCAGCCACAAATAGCCGCTAAATGATTGAAATGTGAAATTTTCTTAGAATGTTGAACTAATTGATTGAATGCATCCATGGAATTAGCCTTCCGTGACGTAAAAGAGAAGTCAGTGTAGCAACCATTAAGTGTCTAACCAAGGCCATCCAAGTCAATCAAGGTGAAAGAGCGTGACCCAAACCGACAAAGCTGAGGGGATTTCATTATTTTCTTATCCAGTGAAAACTGTTAAAGACTTTATAAAAGAGCTCAGGTATAAAAAGGCAAACGATGACATTTATTTTATACAAGGACGGGTATGTATATCCAAAACGTTGAAGCCTTTCTGATCGCAATTACTATATTAACGCTAACTCCAGGGCTAGATACGGCGCTGGTGATTCGTAACACATCACGAGCAGGGTTCACTGACGGCAGCATAACAAGTTTGGGTATTTGCATGGGGCTATTTGTGCATGCGATCTTTTCCGCCGTCGGTATTTCGGCGATTTTGGCACAATCGGCAGAGCTGTTTCATGTGGTTAAAATGATTGGTGCGGCGTATTTAATTTGGCTGGGACTATCCAGCTTAAAAGCGTTGCTGAAAAATAGCCAAGGTATGCAGGTTACGGCCATTTCACACAGTGAATTCACGCTGAAGCGGTCATTGCGTGAAGGTTTTCTTTCCAATGTGTTGAACCCTAAAACGGCGGTATTTTATCTCGCATTTTTGCCACAATTTATTAACCCAGAATATTCTCCGTTGTTGCAATCGCTTTTGATGGCTGCCATTCATTTTGTTATCGCTATGTGTTGGCAGTGCGGTTTAGCGGGCGCATTGAGCTTTGCAAAAAACTTACTCAAGAATGCGTCGTTTATGAAATGGATGGAAGGGACTACAGGTGTTGTGCTCGTTGCGCTTGGGGTGAAATTGCTACTAGAAGATGAAGCGGCTTAAGAAGTTGCTCTTTAGTCACCTAAAGTTGCCGATAAGCACTGCCACATGCTTATCGGCTGGCAAACGATTAATGTTGGGTTTGAGCATCACGCGTAAAAGGTGCTGACTGTTTTTCAAAAAACAGCTTGGTCTCTTCAAGCACAATATGGCGTAATGCGATTAATCCGATCAGATTAGGGATAGCCATTAAACCGTTAACGATATCAGCAATAATCCAAATCATATCAAGGTGCAAGAACGCCCCTGATGCCACCAAACCGATAAAAATCAGCTTATAAGGCATCACTGCTTTGGTGCCAAACAAAAACACCACGCAGCGCTCACCGTAATAGTTCCAGCCTAAAATCGTCGTAAAAGCAAAAAACATCAAACCAATAGAGACCATCATCGGGCCCAAGGTTTGCGCATTTAAGCCCACGGCAAATGCATAGGTTGTCATAGCGGCACCAGAAAAATCACTTTGCCATGCGCCAGTTAAGATCAGCGCAAGCCCGGTCATGGTGCAAATAATGATGGTGTCAAAGAAAGTACCAGTCATTGAAATCAACCCTTGTTTTACGCAAGAGTCAGTTTTCGCTGCCGCCGCGGCCATTGGCGCGCTGCCAAGACCAGATTCATTAGAAAATACACCGCGCGCAATCCCTGATTGAATCGCTAGCATGATGCTCGCTCCTAAGAAACCACCAGTAGCGGCTGTGGAAGTGAAGGCAGAAGTGATAACTAAACTGATAGCCGTGAGTAATTGATCGCTGTTGCTGATGATCACACTCAAACACGCAAGGATGTAAAAAAGGGCCATGGTAGGTACCACTTTCCCAGCCACTTTAGCAATTGATTGAATACCACCGACCGTGACAAATGCGACTAACAGCGTTAGAACCACTGCTGATATTTCGCGTGACACACCAAAAGAGATTTCAGTAGCATCTAAAATCGCGTTGACTTGTGGGAATGTACCGATGCCGAAACAAGCGACGCCGATGGCAAATAGAGCGAATAAAACCGCCAAAGTTCGCGAGCCCACGCCATATTGCAGGTAATACATCGGGCCACCAACCATTTGGCCTTTGTCATCCACTTGACGATACTTTACTGCCAGTAAACATTCAGCGTATTTGGTCGCCATACCAAACAGCGCGGCTAACCACATCCAAAATAGCGCGCCCGGCCCACCGAGCTTAATCGCTGTCGCTACGCCAACGATATTACCGGTTCCAATCGTCGCGGAAAGTGCGGTACATAAGGCGGCAAAGCTTGATACATCGCCTTGTTTACCGGCGTCTTTGTCTTTACTAAACACCATCTTAAGTGCGGTAGGTAAATGTCGAAATTGGATAAGACCGAGACGAAACGTAAAATAAATGCCTGTACCGACCAATAAAATTAAAAGTGGTGGTCCCCAGACAAAATTGTCTATAGATTCAAGAATAGATTGCAGGTTGTTCATTAGTTCCCCTTAATAAAACGACAGTTAAGGAGAAGAGGGAAAGGGCAGTAATCTGAAAAGATCCCACAAAAAGATCACAGCAGGCCAGTGGTGAAGAAACCACACCTATTTATGATTGTAACTTTCCACTCCTCTGTCCTTTTGCCTGAGAGTTTCACCCCAAATAGGGTTTGCTCCTTCGGCGACCGATTAAACGGTTCTCTCCAGAGGTTCCTCCAACTACAGTCCTCGCCAGCTCTCATAAGAGAGAGCATTAGCACCTGAAAGATTTACTTCTTCGGCGAGCCTGTTTACTCATACTTTGAATAAACTAAGGCTACTCTCCTGCAGTCTTCATCGGAACTGATGATAAGTGCGCTTACCATCAAGGCGAGATATGTTACATAAAGCGTTTTTCAAGACAAGAAAAATTGTGCTTTTGATCTCAATTTGCTGCCGTTTGGTGGTTTGTTAACCATTTATAGACGTAAACGTAGGATGAGGGGTGAAAACTTTACGCTTGTTGTCGATTGTTCTACTTTTTTCTGACTTATCGCGTGTTATAAATGATATACACTACGTGAGAGGATAGGCTAATGACACGACTCATCACCATTATTTTATTGATCGCCATTGCTTTTATTTTTATTCGTTATCGTACCAACGAAAAGTTGCAAAAAGGTGTGGTGGTTTCTTTACTCACTGCTTTTGTCATTTATGCTGCCTCAATTGTGATTACTGAATTAACTCGCTGAGATAGATAGGAGCGAAAGAGTGAACAAACAGACGGACATTGATGCACAAGACGATGTCGTAGTGATTGAAGAACGAGACAAGCGCACCTACGTCTACATCGCGTTAGCAGGGGTGTTGGGGTTAGCATTAGGTGGCTTAATCGGTTCAAGTATCACCACGAATAACTGGCAAAAAACATACCATCAGCTAGAAGAAAAATATGAACAGCTCACCCAAGATAAAAGCCAATTAGCTGAAAAAGTGCAATTAAAAGTCGCCAGTGTCGACGCTGAAGTAGCAAATAAACTTCAACAAGCATTAGAAGAGCAACAAAAGCAGTATCAACAAGAGCTGGATCAAGCGCAAAGCCAATACCAAGCATTAATGGCAGAAAATAAAGCGCTGCAAGCGAAACTTAATACACAGGAAAATGCACTAGCGCAAGTTGAGAACAAAAATTCTAAATTAAATCGGCAAGCCGATATGCAGGCAACGATTTTTGAACGTTCACGCGAACTGTTCCAACGTGAATTGAAAATTAAGCAAGAGCTAGAAGCGCTGCAAAAAGAGAAAGAAAGTTTAGTACCGAAGCTAAAAACGCTCAAAATCGATTGTGATGTCTACTTAGAAGGTAAGTCGTGGGATGCAAAATCAGACGCATGTGATAAGCAAGATGAAGCGAATTCAAGAATTAGCCAAATCGATCAGATGATCCAAGTTCACCGCATGGATTTAGAACAAATCAAAGCGTTAACGGAAAATATAGGTTTATAATTTATACAAATCCCACCAATGTTTCTTTAGCAGGCCTCGCGAAAATGAGGCCTGTTTTATCGTAAGGCTTATTCGGTCAAATACGTTGTTAGGAATTCTGCAATCTTCACCATATCATTGATCGCAATATACTCTTCGGTGGTGTGAACTTTAGCCATGCCCGTTGACAAATTGACGGTCACTAATCCTTTTTCGTTAAAGTTGTTTGCATCACTGCCTCCACCAGTACGTTTGGTTTTTGGTGCAATCCCAACCGATTCAAAGCTCTTTTTGATCGCAGCGATATGCGGATGCTCTTCATCCAATACAAAGGCGTTGTAAGCACGAGTAGATTCAATCTCAACCTGCGCGCCATGCTTGTGCGCCGCGGCCTGAAAGGTTGACACCATATGTTCAACTTGTAGGCTCAACTTATCATCATTCAATGAGCGGGCTTCAGCGATAATTCTAAGATCAGGCATGACGATATTCGTTGCGCCACCGCCATGAACAAGGCCGATATTCGCCGTGGTTTCCTCATCAATACGCAGCAATTTCATTTGGGTAATCGCATCGGCTGCGACGGCGATAGCGCTAATACCTTCTTCAGGAGCAAGGCCTGCGTGTGCGGGTTTGCCTTTGATATTAACGATGATTTTTTGCTGCCCAGGGGCGGCTTTAACGATGGTTCCTATTGGACCACCAGTGTCGAGTACAATCGCCTTAGCCGATTGAATATGAGACATATCAAAGTGTTTGGAGCCTTGTAGCCCGCCTTCTTCATGGACGGTGAATGCAATTTCAATGGTTTTATGAGGTTGTTTTTGCGCTTTAATCGTTCGAATCGCCTCCATAATGGCCGCAATACCCGATTTGTCATCGCCGCCTAAAATGGTTTCACCGTTAGAGCGAATGACGCCATTTTCAATGACGGGTGTAATGCCAATCCCCGGTTTGACGGTATCCATGTGACAGCTCAGTACGACACTGTCATCGAGTTGTCCTGCTAGGCGAGCATAAAGGTTAAAGCCATTGGAAATATGTTCAGGTACGGGCAGTTTTTGGACTGAAAAACCAAGCTCACCCAATTGTTCAGACAGCGTTTCTGCAATCTGTTTTTCGTTACCCGATTCGCTGTCAATTTGAATTAGTTGTAGAAAGTGCTCAACCAAGCGCTGTTCATTTATCATGGTCATTTTGTTATCTCGTAGGAAACAGAAGCCATACCATATCGCGTGTGGATGACGCGATGTTCTGCGATAAATCAAAGAAGCACGACAAAACAACCGAATTTTTCACTTATATATAGCCAATGGCTATTGTTTTTAACTTAATGATTCACTTGTGTTGGGCTAATGTTTTGTTCGTGTAGCTCGACATATAAAAATCATGTGTGCCTAACACCTCGCCCGATTGTGTGTTTTTTGCCGGAGGCAGTGTCGGCTTTTGATAAATGTAGCTAAAATGTTACGCTGTGCTATTTATCTTACTGAGCAACTGGTTATGATTGACTTGTGATTAACGTGGTCAATTAAGTAAAAGTGCTTACTATTCAGTCAAGTAAAAACAAATCATCTCTGTGAAATTCGCTAATTTACTATCCTACTGCTCATTAATAGATTTGTGTAACATTTTAATTACATTGACACTATTTGTTCTCCGCTAAACCGTTTTTTGTTATAGGGTTCATTTTTGCTGAAAATTACGCCATGTTCGCAATACTCAACACAAGCGTTAACAAAAAAGGAGCGTGAGATGACCTCAACATTTAACCCATTGGGAACAGACGGTTTTGAATTTGTGGAGTACACCGCGGCTGATCCCGCTGGAATCGCGCAGTTAAAAGAGCTGTTTACTTCTCTTGGCTTTGCTGAGATAGCCAAACATCGCTCAAAAGAGGCGTGGTTATATCGTCAAGGGGATATCAATTTTATCGTTAACTCTCAACCCCATAGCCAAGCTGCAGCGTTTGCCAAAGTGCATGGACCTTCAGTGTGTGGGATGGCGTTTCGCGTTCATGATGCATCTGTCGCCATGCAGCATGTGCAGGCAAATGGCGGGCGAGAATACAAAACACAAATTGGCCCAATGGAACTGAGCATTCCTGCGATTTATGGAATTGGCGATAGCTTGCTTTATTTTGTCGATCGTTATGGTAGCCAGAGCATTTATGATGTGGATTTCAAGTTCTATGCCGATGCTAATCAACGAATGACCGACGCCAATGTTGGCTTGTTCGAAATTGACCACTTAACGCATAACGTCAAACAAGGCCACATGGACATTTGGTCTGGCTTTTATGAGCGGATTGGTAACTTCCGTGAAATTCGCTATTTTGATATTGAAGGGAAGCTAACTGGGTTAGTTAGCCGCGCAATGACAGCGCCTTGCGGCAAAATTCGCATCCCAATCAATGAATCGTCTGACGATAAATCACAAATAGAAGAGTTTATTCGTGAATACAATGGTGAGGGGATCCAACACATCGCTTTATCCACTGATGATATCTACCAGACGGTACGTACTCTGCGCGAGCGAGGGATGGATTTCATGCCGACACCGGATACTTACTACGAAAAAGTCAGTGATCGAGTTGAAGGGCATCAAGAAGATGTTGATCAGTTAAAAGCGCTGCGGATCCTGATTGATGGTGCACCGATGAAAGATGGAATTTTGCTGCAAATATTTACTCAAACCGTCATTGGCCCAGTCTTTTTTGAGATCATTCAACGCAAAGGCAATGAAGGGTTCGGGGAAGGTAATTTCAAAGCGTTATTTGAGTCGATTGAAGAAGATCAAATTCGGCGAGGAGTACTCAGCGATGCATAAATGGATCACATTTCCTCATCGGGAAGGGGTATGTTCAAACCAAGCTCATGCCGACTTCCCGCAAGAGGCTATCTATGAAAGAGAAGCAGGGCGCAGTGGTTTTTTTGGCCCTGCGGCCCATTTCCATCACCAACATGCACCGACTGGGTGGAGTGAATGGCAAGGTGAGTTAAGGCCGAGAGCCTTTAATTTTAATTTGATCGAGCAAGCCAAGCAAAGTTCACCATGGAGCGTGCCGCATCTATTGCATAATGCACAATGTAAAGTCCGAGTATGGAAGCTGGCTCAAGCGATGGATCATTTAGTGCGTAACGCCGATGGTGATGAGTTACTTTTTATTCATCAAGGAAGCGCTGATTTTTATTGCGATTACGGACACTTGAGCGTTTCACAAGGGGATTATGTGTTGATCCCGCGCTCAACCAATTGGCGGCTGGAGCCAAGTGAGCCGATGTTCATTCTAATGATAGAGAATACGGATGCGGCGTATGCTTTGCCAGAAAAAGGGCTAGTAGGGAACCACGCCATATTCGATCCTGCGGTTTTGCAAGTCCCGTCGATTAATCCAGAGTTTAAAGCGCAGTATTCAGAAAAGACCACCCAAGTTCATTTAAAACGTCATGAGAAAATCAGCGTCATTACTTATCCATTTAACCCATTGGATGCAGTAGGTTGGCACGGTGATCTTTCTGTGGTGAAACTCAACTGGCGAGACATTCGGCCGTTGATGTCGCATCGCTATCATTTGCCGCCCTCCGCTCACACAACGTTTGTTGGCCAAGGTTTTGTGGTCTGCACCTTTGTGCCTCGGCCGATTGAGAGTGACCCCGGCGCTTTAAAGGTTCCGTTTTATCATAACAATGATGATTACGATGAGGTGCTCTTCTACCATGCGGGTGATTTCTTTAGCCGCGATAATATTGAAGCTGGCATGGTCACTTTTCATCCTGCCGGGTTTACCCATGGCCCACATCCGAAAGCGTTCCAAGCTGGGCAAGAGCATAAGAAAAAATTTACCGATGAAGTGGCAGTGATGATTGATACGCGGCATGCATTACACTTTAGTGAGGCGGCGCAGCAGGTTGAAAATCAACAGTACGTCTACAGTTGGAAGAGCGAATAAACGAATAAGAATAAGGAAGTGACATGAAGTTAGCTACGCTAAAAAACGGCACAAGAGATGGTTTATTGGTAGTGGTCAGCCATGACTTATCAAAATGCGTTGCTGTGCCTGAGATTGCCGAGCATTTACAGCAAGCCTTAGACCGTTGGCAGGAAACCGCACCGATGCTCAGCGAAATTTATACGGCGCTGAATGAAGGCGAATTGCTGCAAGAGATGCTGTTTGATCAAACCTTGTGTCATTCGCCGCTGCCTAGAGCGTATCAATGGGCCGACGGTTCTGCTTACGTCAACCATGTCGAGTTAGTACGAAAAGCACGAGGAGCGGAGATCCCTGAAAGTTTCTGGAGTGATCCGTTAATGTATCAAGGTGGTTCGGATGCTTTTCTTGGACCGCGTGATGATATTCAAATGCAAGATGAAGCATGGGGAATTGATTTTGAAGCCGAAGTGGCCGTGATCACCGATGATGTCAGAATGGGTGCAACCCCAAGTGAAGCGGCGCAAGCGATTCGATTGGTGATGTTGGTTAACGATGTATCGCTGCGTGGTTTGATCCCTCAAGAGCTTGCTAAAGGATTTGGTTTTTTTCAATCCAAACCGTCCTCAGCATTCTCTCCTGTCGCTGTGACACCCGATGAACTAGGCTGCCATTGGGACGGCGGAAAACTCAACCTGGCATTGCTATCAACCTATAACAATAAACCATTTGGTTGCCCCAATGCTGGCGTGGACATGACGTTTGAATTTCCACAGTTAATTGCTCACGCAGCAAAAACGCGCCCCTTGTGCGCGGGCACTATTATTGGCTCTGGTACAGTTTCCAATAAACAGGGAACCGATTTTGGCAGTGCGATTGCTGAAGGGGGAGTCGGTTATTCATGCATTGCAGAAGTGCGGATGATTGAAACCATTCGGGACGGTAAACCAAGCACCGAATTTATGAAATTTGGTGACAGGATAACGTTAGAAATGCGTGATGATAAAGGGAACAGCCTGTTTGGTTTAATCGATCAACGCGTGGTGAAAGGGTCATGAGTGGCCTCAAGTTATATGGGTATTGGCGCTCTTCAGCCGCTTACCGAGTACGCATCGCACTTCACCTCAAGGCGCTCGATTACCAGTCGATTGCTATCCATTTAGTTAAGGAGGGCGGAGTGCAACATTCAGCCGAGTTTAGCGCTCTCAACCCGAGTGAGTTAATTCCGGTACTGGAAGATAACGGACATTGCATTACTCAGTCGTTAACCATCATCGAATATTTGGATGACCAGTATCCCCAAGTACGTTTGGTTCCGCTATCAGGTAAAGAGAAATATCAGGTTAAAGCACTGGCGCAAGACATTGCTATTGATATTCATCCACTGAACAATCTACGAGTTTTACAATATTTAACGCGTGAACTGGCCGTGGATGAAAGTCAAAAAGGAGACTGGTATCGGCATTGGATAGCTATCGGTTTTCATGCTTTGGAAAAGAAATTGGCGACAGTATCAGGGGAGTACTGTGTTGGTGATCAACTGAGCTTAGTGGATGTTTGTTTAGTACCACAAGTGTATAACGCGGAGCGCTTTAATCTTGATATGGCGCAGTTTCCGATCATCAAACAAATCACTGCTGAGCTTCGTGCTCATCCGGCGTTTATTGCCGCTGCACCAGAAAACCAGCCCGATGCTGAGAGTTAATCGAAAAGCCAGCCTTGCGGCTGGCTTTTCTTTGCGCTGTTTATTGAGCATTCGCCACTAAACTTGCATTGCTGTAATTGTTGTATCCATGCAGCAAAATAGAATAGCGGCCCGGTTGAGCATTGGAGAACTGACACGTTTCATTATTGCCACTGCGATAAGGACGGCAGTCGTATTGCTGTAGATCGGCATCAGTTTGATACTTAACGTATAAATCGGCATCGCCGCTTCCCCCTGACAATACAATACTCAAGTTGCCCGCTTCCTGCAGTTCGAATTGATACCAGGTTTTGCTATTTCTGCTGGCCGATAAACCGTTCACAGGTACGCCATTTTTCAGTTGATTGCTCGGTGTAGGCGGTGTTGAGGCGTTACCCATTTCAACCACATAAGCCAATCCAAGTTTAGTAAATTTCACCGCATGAAATCCTGTTGGGTCGGAATTTTGCAGAGTGTCTTGCGGGCTATGAATATTAGGGTTGTAATCATTAAATTTGGATTCAAAAGGCATCGCAGCTGGGTAACCAACCGCATGCCAAGAGGCATGATCAGAGCAGGCATAGCCACAGGTATCAAATCCATAGGTTAATGACGGTAAATATTCATCCAATAGTTGTGTCAAATACTGGGTAAAATTACTGTCGGTGTAATCGCTCATAAACACAATATCTTCGCGTGAACCTTGGTAGTTAGTCATGTCTAACTGCATCACAGACATTACTTTTTTACCTTCGGCTTTAAAACGATTGGCTAAGTCTTGTGAACCTCGAAGGCCCACTTCTTCAGCAGCGTAAGCCATGAAAGCGATGCTGCGTTTAGGACGAAAATTTTGCTCAGACAACAAACGGATGATTTCTGTCACGCCCGCGATACCTGATGCATCGTCGTCCGCACCCGGCGCAATACTGCTTTCGTTGGTTCGAGAACCAAGTGTCGAGTCTAAATGCCCGCCAATCACCACCCATTCGTCAGGTTTTTCAGAGCCTGTAATTGTGAGCATTACCGATTTCTGGTTGTAGCCTGAATGTGTGATTTGTTCTACTTTGCTTGCGGGCAGTGACGCAGAGAGTGAGCGCCAATGATCTGCAATCCAATTCGATGCTTGAGCACCAGTCGAGGTGGTATAAAAGCGATTTTTAAACTGGGTTAAGGTGGTGATGGTACTGGTGATTTGTTGCGCTGATACTGATGGCAACCAAGCGTTAACGGTGGTTTGCTGAGTTATTTCTGGTGCACTGAAAGCGTTTAGATTCAGCGGCATTGCGCTGACACTCATCGCACTTTGTGCAGAAGGGTGGACCATATAACCACCACATCGCTGATGATTTTCGTGCATTTCATGTGAAAGCGTCGCCAACTCGCTTACTGGTACTTGCCCAACCCATACTGATGTTTGATTGATAAGATTTTCAGGTAATAGGCTTTGGGCTCCAGAGCGAAGCGCCGTTTGCGTCGCGTCACCACCAATGGAAATCCACACCTTTTCTTCTGCATAAGCGGTACTGAAACAGCCTGCTAGCGCAATCGCCAATAACGTTTGTTTCTGGTTCATTCTCTCCTCCCTGGAGTATTATTATCAACATGACGTTGACCATAAACCCTAGGCCAAAAATAGGAATAATGAGAACAATTCGTTTTATACTCAGTTGTTCATAACGGTTGTCACTAAACTATCAATAAGGTATTTCATCGACTGAAAAAAGAAAAAAGCCAGCGAAAACTTCAGCTGGCTTAAAGGTTTTAACGCGGTACCCATACTGGATAAGTGAAGAAAATAAGGTGAGCAAAATTAAAGAGAAAGTGGAAGAGTACAGCCGTCCATAAACGCCCGCTTAGATGATAGATCGCGCCGTAGCCAATACCGGCTAATGTGGCAAATAGCGCCAAAGTCACGCCGCCAGAAAAATGCGCAAGACCAAATAGGATACTAGCGAGCGCAATACCTAGCCATAGACCGAATTTTTCACTAACGGCTTTTTGTAAATAGCCCCGGAAAAATGCTTCTTCCACCACACAGGTTAAAAGCAAATTATTGAGAGCAAAGAGCCACCACCAAGTCGGTAAAGATAACTCGGGCTTAATCGCGCCAAGCGCCCATGCGACAAAAAGCAAAGCAAAAAGAGGAATCGACACTTTACCGATCGCGGCCCAACGAATGGTTTGATGGTTGCCAAGGAGTGGCGGCCAAGCGAGTAGCAAAGCAAAAAATACCATAGGTTTATCTAGGTTCAAGTAGAGACGAAAGGGGGCACTATTTGCACCAGCAACCACATTATCCAACACTTTAGGATTATTAAAACCAGGAATAGCATGCAGCAGCAGTGCAATTGCCCATAATAGCAACGCACCATGAGCAAACCATTTCCAGCGGCCTTTCAGTTGTGGAATGTAATAAGCACCACATAATCCAATGGCGACATACAGCAGGGCCATTAACGATAATCGGTCTGTGAACCATCCGCCCACTAACGACAGTGCTAGCAAGGCGAATGCTGGACGTAACTGCTTTTGAAAACTGAAGATAACGGCAAAAAGCAGCGGGATCCAAATCCATAACGATGAGTCAAGTATCATAGAGAGTACCTTAGGAAATCATCCATATTATTGAGTGATGACAGAGTGGAAGAGTGGCGCATTATGAAGAATCATTCTCAATAAAGAGATTCTACCAGTCAGCTAAACGCTTGCAGGCTTACAAAAAGCACTGTGGATCGTCACTAAAAATGGCGTCAACCGAGTTGAGATGTTTGAACTTTTTCGGATTATTCACCGTGTAGCACCAAATTTGGTAACCCGCTTGATGTAACTCGGCAATGTGTTTCGCACTGATCCATTGATAGTTAAGGTTACAGCCAAAGGCGTCAATTTCGGCTAACACTTGCTTATCTTTACGCGTTAATCGCTCGCTCAACACCGCTAATTTATAACCCGGACAATGCTGATAAAGCTCGCGCATGATAGCGTGGCTAAAACTGGAGAGAACAATCTGTTCATTCGGTAATCCACATTGATCCAGTTGCGCTTTAAGCTGAGCAGCGACTTGAGCAACATCGTGTTTATCCACTTTGACTTCAATGTTTAAACCAAGGCTGTGCTGCTTTGCGAGTGTCAGCAACGTCTCTAATGTCATGATGGGTTCGCCTGCAAATTGAGGATCAAACCAACCGCCAAAATCGAACTGTTGTAATTGCTCAAGCGTATAAGAATCAATGCGCCCTTTACCATTACTGCAACGATCAATGGTGTGATCGTGGCAAACAACCAATATGTGATCTTGAGTCGGTTGCACATCCACTTCAACCCACTTTAGGCCTAAATCAATAGCGGCTTGCACACTCACTTGCGTATTTTCAGGGTAATGGCCGGCCACTCCGCGGTGGCCAATAATCATAGGCTTCATAGCGTTATCTCCACACAATTAAAACCGGCTCAGCATAGCGCGCGCCTTCTATTTTGTCTTCAAATTGATGGAAATGAGAGACGACGCGCTTTGGACATCACTTTCGCTAATGCTATGCTTATCCAACATCAGGCAGGAGGTCTGATCTGTCAAGTAGGGATAACGGTGAAGCTACATACGATCAAAGGCTATATTCAGAATATGTATCTGGCTGAATATCCAGAACGATTATTACTGCTAGACGGTGCAAGTCGAGCAGACATACCTACGTTGCAGCACTTCATTGAGAATGAACTGAACCGTCCTTTTTCTCATCTTCATACCGTTGTGGTAACTCACATGCATCCAGATCACGCTGGGGCGGCTCATCAATTGCGTGCATTAACGGGTTGTAAAATTATCTCTGCCAATAAAGATCATGATTGGTATTGTGGTTTGGACGGATTTTGTATGCATTTAGCCGATCTTGCGCTTGCGCGTTGGATGGCGAATCGCCTAGGCCGCCCGCGGCAGAATTTATGGTATCCACGTGTCTTAAAGCCTGACATTAAGCTCAACGATGGCGACACTATTCCTCATTTTAACGAATGGCAAATCTTAGAAACTCCAGGGCATACCGACCGAGATTTGTCTGTCTACCATGCACAGCAAGGCATTGTGTATGTTGCTGATTTAATGGTTGAAGTGAAAAAGCAGTTGATTGCCCCTTTTCCTATTTTCCATCCCAATCAATATCGCCAGTCACTTGAACGGATCTTCAAGCTCAACCCTGAAACACTGCTTCTTGCACACGGCAAAGAGGGGCGTTTGAGCGAAAAAACCTACCAACACCTGCTAAATACCGCACCTATACGGCCCATCACACATTGGCGAGTGGTCAAAATAAAAGTCAAAAGTTTAATGAAGTCTGTTTGGCAATTTGGGGTCAGTAAAGGTAAATAAAGGGTAGGTGGCTTTAAAACTCATCAACAAAGAGTGTTCGCCGCATACTGTGGTTGTTTGCACCGGAAAAAATCGTTAGAATGCGATCCTTGATGATAATGAGAGCTTTTATCAACAAGGTGATAACACTTCGTTGAAGGTAATGAATAACGTCTATGAATCTTTTAAAAATCAGCTTGTCCTTGGTGGCGACTACCAGTTTGTTCGCAGTAAATGCTTCTACACTCAGTGACGCGAATGCCATCCAAAATAAAACCAATTCGGCTTCAGTCGCCAGCCAACAGAACATCAATCACAGTTCTCAATCAGCGTTGCTGATGCAAGCTGATATCGATCAGTTAAAAGAAGAAGTGAAAAATCTCACTATTTATCGTAATCACTTGGCATCGCTGGTGGAAAACCAGAATCAGGAAGCGCAAAGTTTATCGTCACAAATTGATGAGATAAAACTGACTCGCCAAGGCATCGTTCCTTTGATGTATCAGATGATCGACGGGCTACGTACCCTGATCGAAAACGACAAACCATTAAAGCGCGAAACGCGTTTAGAGCGTTTAGAAAAGCTGGAATCGATGATGGTGCGATCGGATGTCAGCGATGCTGAAAAATACCGCCGTATTCTTGAAGCGTACCAAATCGAAATTGATTACGGGACTAAACTGGGTGTTTATCAAGGCGCAGTGGTGCTCAATGAAAACAAAACCATTGAAGCTGACATTTTATACGTTGGCCGTTTATCGCTGGTGGCTCGTAGCTTAAATGGCAAACAGTATTGGAGCTGGAGCCAACATTCGCACCAATGGAGCGATGTCGATAGTGGGCTATATGCCGATTTAGATACCGCTTTCAAAATGGCCAACAATTTAATCACACCGAACTTAATGACGGTTCCTGTTTCACTTGAGTTAGTAGAGGAGCAAAGCAAATGAAGATGGTTTTCTCTCTCTCATCACTCTGTTTAACACTATTGGCTTTCAACAGCTTTGCTTCTACGGAATTAGTCAGCAACGCCAAAGTGGAAAACAAACAGCAGCAGCAGCACAATATTGAACGCGAAGCGGGTTTTAAACAAACCGAACAGCAGCTACGCCGCGCCAAAGCAGAGCTAGAAGCTCAGCGCCAAGATTTACAAGCGCAAGCGGATAAGCTAAGCACGCAATTCAGTAATAATGAAAACCGACTAGCACGTTTAGAAGAGCAGCTTCGCTTAGAAACAGGAAGCCTTGGAGAGCTGTTTGGTGTGGTACGCCAAAATGCCAAAGCATTAAGCAGTGAATTGGAATCTTCCATCACTGCGGTTGATCGCCATCAGTATACATCGCGGGTACAAGAAATTGTCGCCGCAAAATCTTTACCCTCGATGCCGCAGCTGACAGGGTTATGGCACAGCTATGTTGAACAGATTATCGCCAGTGGTGAGCTAAGCCGCGTTCAGATCGCATTTATCAATGGTGACGGTGTCACGAAAAATGTGGCCGCTTATCGTATTGGAACCTTTGGTTTGGTGACAGAGCAAGGTTATGTCAAATGGAATGGAGATAAACAAGCCGCCACCGCTTATTTGAAACAACCGGACAATGGACCTATTTTCTCTGGCCTAAATACGGGGGAAATCGAAAGCTTAGTGGTCGATCCTTCGCGTGGCATCATGCTTGAACAGCTAGCCCTTACGCCAACATTAGCAGAACGGCTACAAATGGGTGGTGCGGTCGGTAACATCATTTTGGTACTGCTTGGTATTGGTTTAATCATTGCTTTCTATCGCGGCTTCGCATTGGTGATGACTCACCACAAGATCAAAGCGCAGCTTAAAGATGTACAGAAAATTGGTAATAACCCATTGGGGCGAGTACTTAGCGTCTATAACAAAGAGCAAAATCGCAGCGTAGAAGCGTTGGAGCTGCGCTTGCTGGAAGCGGTGGTCGATGAACAAGCGCATTTGGAAAAAGGTTTATCGATGCTGAAGTTATTAGCTGCGATTGCGCCGATGCTTGGGCTATTGGGTACGGTGACAGGCATGATTGAAACCTTCCAAGTGATTACACAATTTGGTAACGGTGATCCAAAAGTAATGGCGGGCGGTATTTCAATGGCCTTGGTGACTACCGTTCTGGGTTTAGTCTCTGCGATTCCACTATTATTAGCTCATAATATCTTAAGCTCTCAAGCCGAAAATATTCGCTCTATTTTAGAAAAACAGGGGATTGGCCTCGTTGCTGCGCAAGCAGAACAAGAATGCCAAGCTTCAATGAGGAATGCGGCGTAATGAACAGCGTATTGCCAAGCGCACTGCTCAGCAATGACTGGCTAACAACCTTGCAGCAGTTTATGCAGCAAGGGGGTATCGTCTTATGGTGGCTAGCTGGGGTGGTGGCACTTTATTGGTTGTTGATCATCGAACGCGTACTGTTTGTGGTATTGAGCTTTCCTAAATATCGAAAAGGGTGGTTAGAGCAATGGCATCAACGCGCGGAACACCATTCATGGTATGCCCATGCGATTCGCGAGGGTTGGCTTGGTGAAGCACAGCAGATGCTGCGCCACAACCTTAACATGATCAAACTGCTCGTTACACTTTGCCCAATGTTAGGGCTGCTCGGCACCGTCACCGGAATGATCTCTGTGTTTGATGTGATGGCAAATCAAGGCAGTAGCGATCCTAAATTGATGGCATCTGGCATTTCATTGGCCACATTACCGACAATGGCCGGAATGGTCGCGGCCCTTGCGGGCATGTTTGTGCATGCCCGTCTTGCAAAAAAGTGTCATCTACTTGAATTAAAATTAGAAAAATCGTTAAGGAGTTTGCGATGAGATTAGGCAGACGCCAGCCAAGAAATGATGAAGCGCAGATAGACTTAACATCGATGCTCGACATCGTCTTTATCATGCTGATTTTTTTCATTGTTACCAGCTCATTTGTTCGTGAATCAGGTGTTGAGGTTAACCGCCCTCAAGCTTCTCACGCGGTGAGTCAGAAAGATGCGGGTATTTTTGTCGCTATCAATGCATCCAATGATATTTACATCGATAAACGCTTGATTGATGTTGAACGTGTAGAGGCCACTCTAGAGCATTTGCTGCTCGAACAACCAGACGCGGCGTTAGTGATTCAAGCGGATGAACATGCTTATAACGGTACGGTTGTTAAAGTGATGGATGCGGCCAAAGGGGCCGGAGTGAAAAATATCGCATTGGCGGCGGAGAAGCGTTAATGGGACGTTTACTGCTTGCTTTGCCAATTGCAGGAGCGATTTCGCTGGCGTTGTTCAGTTTTATGGCGTGGATGGTGGATAACGGTAACCAACGCGCTGTAAAACCAACTCAAGCACTGCGATTTAACATGGTGATGATGGAACAAGAACACGATTTACAGCGTCGCCAACGTAGCGTTCCGGAACCTTTAAAATTGCCTGAGCCGCCACCGCAAGCACAAGTGACAGAGTCACAAACTACCGCTACGGCCGCTACATCACTCACTAGTTTACCAGCTTTGGGTTTGGATACAGCGCTTAATGGGGTGGCGATTAGCGCACCAACCTTTGGTGATTTTGGCTCAAACCAGCAAGCAATGCCGTTATATCGTGTCGAGCCGGTTTATCCAAGCCGAGCTCTAAAGCGAGGCGTAGAAGGTTTCGTTACATTAAGCTTTACCATTGATACAACAGGAAAAGCCGTCGACATCAATGTCGTCGATGCCAATCCTAAACGTATGTTTGAGCGTGAAGCGATGCAAGCGCTGAAAAAATGGAAGTATCAACCTCAGATTGTCGACGGTAAAGCCATTGAGCAGCCGGGACAAACCGTGACTGTGGAGTTTAAAATCGCCAAATGATGAAACGTATGTTGATTGGCTTATCACTTGTTATCGGCTCGCTCTCTTTAAATGCGAGCGAATTAAGTGCGACAACAGTCCTGAAAGTGCAAAAAGCACAGCAATTTGCATTAGAAGAGAACCTCACTCAAGCCATTGAGGTACTGAGCAGTGTTGAAACGTCACGTCTTTACGATAAAGCATTTGTTGCCCGGATGCTTGGTGTGTTTTATTGGCAAAGTGGTCAGCCCAAAGCGGCAGTCAAACAGATCAAGTACGCTGTAGAGAGTGGAGAGCTGCAAGATGAGCAGGCATGGACCACCGAACGTATGTTGGCTGATCTGTATGTCAATGAACAACAATTTGAAAAGGCGTTACCGCACTACTACCAATTATTGAAATCCGTTCCTCCTTCACAGAAAGTAGACGATCTGTGGTTGCGTATCGCACAAACCCACTACCAAATTGCACAATGGAAAAAAGTGCTGCATGCATTGGATAAATACCAAACCGTGACACCACTCAATACTAAAAACCCACTGTCACTTAAATTAGGTGCGCAGCTTCAGCTAGAACAATGGAAGGCGGCCATTCCAACTTTAGAAAAACTGATCATGCTGGAGCCTGACCAAGCCAGTTGGTGGCGACAGTTGGTCGGTTTACATCTGCGTTTAGATCAGCGTCGTCAAGCATTAAACAGTCTAGCGTTAGCCAAATTACAAGGTATGGAATTAACCGATAAGGATAAACACTTGCTCGCGCAGTTGTATGCGCAAAATGGCATTCCAGAACGTGCGGCGCAAGTTCTGCAAACATTATCTGAATCTGATGCTGATCAAGACTTAACTTTACTGAAAGAGCAAGCCACTTACTGGCAGCAAGCCAAAGAATGGCAATCAGCGATCAGAACATGGACAAAAGCAGCTGAACAGGATGAGCAATATTATTGGCAAGTGGCGCTGCTGTACAACCAGCAAGGGCAATTTAAAGAAGCGTTACAGGCGTTGGATAAAGTCACCACGCGCGAGAAAAAAGCCGATGTCGCGTTAGCGCGAGTTCATGCGCTGTACAAACTCAATCAACTCGATAATGCTCTATACCAAGCCAAGCAAGCTGAAAACCTAAACCCATCAAGCCATGCCAAAGGATGGATCAAATTCCTTTCTCGTTTACAAAAAGTTCAGCAAGCGCAAACTGCTAATATCTGATCATAGCGCCTCATCTGCCCGATGATGAGGCGTCTGACCTTTTACGATTTTTGAATCGTCATTATCAAGACTGACATTGGTTCGGTTTTGCCTATCTTAGTGATAAAGAGAACCTATTATTGTCTTTCTGATTTTTTCCGTACCATAACGTTTAACGATGAAGTACAGAGAGAGAATCATGATGAAAGCGTTAGTGGTTGAAGGTGGTGCGATGCGCGGCATTTTTGCCAGTGGAGTCTTGGATAGTTTTTTACAACATCAGCATAACCCATTTGATTTTGTATTAGGTGTTTCAGCTGGAGCTTCAAACTTAATCGGCTACCTTGCGCAGCAACCGAGACGCAGTTATCACGTTGTAACTCAGCTTGCCACCGACCGTCTTTTTTTTAACCCAATTCGCTTTATTAAGGGGGGAAATCTCGTCGATGTGCGTTGGCTAATTGATGAGTCCAACCGACGTTATCCGATTGATGAAGACAAACTGTTTAACTCAGTCCCTTTCTTTGCCGTTGCAACCAATATCGAAACGGGTAAAGCCGATTATTATCGAGTGACTCAAGAAAACTTGAGCACGGCCATTGAGGCAACATCCGCGCTACCGATAGTTTATAAGCACACGCCTTGTTTCCATGGTGGTTGCTACACTGATGGAGGGGTTGCTGACTCGATCCCTGTTAAAGAAGCGTATCGCCGTGGAGCACGAGATATTACGGTTGTTTTATCACATCCACTTAGCTATATCATGTCGCCTCCTAAAAGTAAGTGGATGATGAAAAAACTCTTTTCACGCCATCCAAATATGGCTAAATCAATGCTATTTCGTGCGAAACATTACAACCAATCACTTGAATTTATTCGCAATCCACCTTCTGATGCCATCATTCGAGTAATCGCGCCACCTGAAGGGTTTCCCGTTAAGAGATTGACGATGAAGTTACCTTTGCTCAACATAGGCTATGACATGGGCTTAAAAGCCGGGCAAAATCATTTGGAGTGGCTTGAATACACACGTGCAGCCTAAAAACGCTTAGGTTTAAAAGGCTGATAAAACACTATCTACATGTCGTAACTGTCTATGTAATAAGCTGTTTTTTAGAGATGATTGAGTATGAATTTCATCGCAATTTATCTTGTTTATGGTTTTCATATGAGTGGCACGTGCTAAGTATGTACCACATTTTGATTGATCGAGCCTGATGGCATGCAACTGAAACTATCGCTACTCTCCATCGCTTTATTGAACACAATTCCTGTCACTGCAACGGAAAACTCTCAGATGTTTATTCCGGTCACAGCAGCCAATAGTTACCAACATGGCATTGATGTTGCTGAGTACTGGAAAAGTGAAAAACTGGATGGAATTCGCGCCGTCTGGAATGGACAATATCTTCATACGCGCAATGGTAATAAGATCAATGCGCCTGCTTGGTTTACTGCACCATTACCTAATAAAGCATTAGAAGGAGAGCTCTGGGCTGGACGAGGTCAGTTTCATCACGTTCAACAAACGGTATTGGATACCATACCAACCGATGAAGCGTGGCAAAGCATCCGCTTTATGCTGTTTGATATGCCCGAAGCGATCGGTGACTACCAAAAGCGATACCGCCATCTCATCCACTTATCCTCACTCATGAATGCTCCGCATATTACCTATATTGAACATTCACCAATTCACTCAGAAAAAGAGCTGCTTGGGTATTTAGACAACGTAAGTGATGGGCAGGGTGAAGGGGTGATGCTGCGAAAAATTAATGCCGATTACCAAGCTGGCCGCAGTAACGATTTACTTAAGCTTAAAAAACACCAAGATGCTGAAGCTACGGTCATTGGTTATAAACTGGGGTCTGGCAAGTACCAAGGTATGATGGGATCAGTGCTAGTGCGCTTAGAAAACGGTGTTAAGTTCTATATCGGCAGCGGTTTTTCTGATGAGATCAGAAATAATCCGCCAAAGATCGGATCCATTATTACTTTTCGTTTTAATGATCTCACTGCAGAAGGAAAACCAAGATTTGCACGTTTTATGAGAGAAAGGCCAGCAATATAAATAAGGCCAGACAATGTCTGACCTTATTATTTCATCGCAACGCCTTTTCGCCACGTTGAAATTCAGAGAATCAAGCCGTTATTTCGATGCAAAATCGAGTTGCACGCTATCGGCTTGTTGATGCATCCAGTGTAAGCGGATACCCAGCATTAAAGCAGCAGAGGATAAGCCAACGATAAATCCTATCCAGAACCCACTGGCACCCATAGGTTCGACAATGAAATCTGTCATTGCTAATACATAGCCGGTTGGCAAGCCAATCATCCAATAAGCGATAAAGGTACGATTAAAAATAGCCGTCATGTCTTTATAACCACGTAGCGCTCCTGCTGCAACGACTTGAATCGCATCCATACATTGATAAATAGCCGCAAAAATAAGCAACTGCATCGCCATGGCTACAACGGCTTGGTTTTCCGTATAAAGCAAAGCCACATATTCACGAAATAGGACCGTTAACGTCGCTGTGATAATTGCAGTAGATAAACCGACTAACAAGCCAACCTGCGAAGCGATGGTTGCCCCTTCAATATTTTTTTCGCCCAGCTTATGGCCAACACGGATGCTCACTGCCGCGCCGATACTCATCGGTAACATAAAAATTAATGATGAGAAATTCAAAGCGACTTGGTGAGCCGCCACCACCAATGAACCGAGTGGAGCGACCAGCAATGCGACCACAGCAAATAGAGTAACTTCAAAAAATATCGCTGCCGCCACAGGAAAACCAAGCTTAAATAAGCGAATTTGCGCCTTCAATTGTGGTTTATGGAATTCACCAAAGATATTAATGTGCGCCATGCGTTTAGAAGTGACGACATAAAACAGCAGCATAAAAAACATCAACCAATAGACAATTGCCGTCGCCACACCACAACCCACACCGCCTAGCTCTGGTGCGCCAAATTTTCCGTATACGAAAATCCAGTTAAGTGGAATGTTAACTAATAAGCCCGCGAAACCAATCACCATGGCGGGTTTCGTCAGTGAGATACCATCCGTGAAACTGCGCAATGCTTGAAATAGTAAATAAGAAGGTACGGCAAACATCACGGCGTACATGTACCCGTTAGTTTTTTCAGCCATCAACGGCTCAATATCCATCCACCCCAAAATCCATTGAGTTTGAAAAAGAACACCAATAATGGGAATAGAGACAAACAACGCTAGCGCTGCGCCTTGCTGTATTTCAAAAGGAATTTTCTTTTGCCGCCCTGATCCGTTGAGTTGCGCTACCACAGGAACCAACGCCATTAACAACCCAACACCAAACAGAATCGAAGGTAGCCAAATACTCGCTGCGATCGATACCGCAGCCATATCAATCGCACTCACACCACCTGCCATGACGGTATCTACAAAGCCCATTCCAGTTTGAGCAATAGAGGCAATCAACACAGGTGTTGCCAATTTGATTAAATTTGAAGCTTCTTGTTTATAACGATGCACAAATATCTCCAGAGGAAGGACAAGCAAAAATCGCGACCAATAATCAACTTATCGCGTAGGCATGGATGATAAAGAAATGTCACACTAAGCTCCATGAAAAACTGATGAAATTACCTAATGTTTATTTGGAAGGTTGCTCGTCGCGCTATATGCGGTGAAATCTATTTCAGACAAAGCTTGATTAGGCTAGATAGGGGGGCTTGGCGTGTTGCACGTAACCATTAAGAAGAGCGCTTGCCAAGCGCTCACTTTTTAAAAGATTTGTTCATCATCGGCATCAACAAACAACTCTATTTTGTCTAAACGTTCATCGACCATCATATTGAGATGAATCGCATGGCAACAGGCGGGGCAATCGTCATAAAACTCTTGGCTACCATTTGATGCATCTAGGGTGATCCTAATGGAATGACCGCAGTGAGGGCAGTTGACCATTCTTTCCGTATAATTTTTCATATCTCTTTCCTTACATCCTTGGAGATACCTTAATACTAAGTCGCTAAGTTCCTTTAAGTGGCAAATTAAGTTCAAACTTTGAATTGGCCCATAAAACAACAAAAGAGCCATTTATTAAGGCTCATTTGTTGTCTATACAGCTCGGTTATTTACACCGTTAAAAGGAGAGGATTTTCTTGATCAAACTTTCCGCTTCGACCAGATAGTGGCCACCAAATTGATTGTAGTGATTGAGGACATGATAGAGGTTATAAATATTTTTACGTTCCACATAGTCCAAACTCAAAGGTAAGATACTCTCATAGCCTTGGTAAAACTCAGGTTGAAAACCTTCAAATAACTCTGTCATTGCGATATCGCATTCACGATCACCCCAATAACAGGCGGGATCGTAGCAAATTGGACCAAATACAGAGTTTGCCACATTCCCATGCCACAAATCTCCATGCAGCAGAGATGGGCGAGGGCTATGGTTAGCTAAGCGAGATTGGACAACGTCGACCAACTCGCTGATATTGAACAACTCAATTCCTTTTTCACGCAACAATTGCAATTGCCAGCCGATACGTTGTTCCGCAAAAAAACGACCCCATTTTTTGTCCCACGGATTTGGCTGCAAAGTGGAACCAATATAATTGTCTGCATCAAACCCATACTCTTTTTGTTCTCCCCATTGATGCAGTTTGGCCAGTTGTACACCGAACTCATAGCTGTTCGTCGCGTTATCTAGGGGTTTGGTTGGTAGATAGTTTAGAACAATGAAAGCATGATTTTTACTGGTTCCAATCATCACTAGCTCGGGAACCTGTACTGTTGACGTTTCACGAAGCGAACGTAGGTTTTCACCCTCAATCTCAAACTTAGCTAAAAAGTCTCGTGTGTTCACTTTAACAAAATAGCGTTGCTCACCATCGCTGATCATGTAGCAATCACTAATGTCACCACCGCTGACTTTTTCTTTTTCAACAGGGTTAAATTCAAACATGAGCGTATCGGATAACTGCTGAATGAGAGTTTGCCACATAACGACCTCTGCCTTGATTTACTTAATAATTCGTAGTTTAGGTCATGGTTACGAATATTTCAGAAGTGCGTGACACATAATTTAGCCACTTTCCTTTTGAGGGAGCACCAATGCTCATAAATGTGATTAAGTGCAAGAATTTGCAGATGCGAATACAGAAAGAGTATTAAAAATAACGCTATATTTTCCATAAGTTGATCTTGCTTAGGTGCTAGTAACCCAATTTATAGGATGGCGTATCCTACTTTGGGGAAAATAAATGCTCGTGAAATAGATGCTTATCAAGAAATCGCGGGAAATTTGAACGTCTAAACTATCAAATCTGTGAAAATGGGCTGACATGGCTTAGTATTATTGAAGGTACAGTGATTACTAGCAATTTAGCGGTAAAGCGGAGAATTAAAGTGGTTGTAGAAACCGATGGTTATTTGGCTCTGATAGAGCATCTCTCTTTTAATATGGATGTGTTCACATCAGGCGGAGATATTGGCGCTGAAAGTGTAGAAGATGTTGTGACCGACATGGTTTCAAGCAACATCATGGCTATTTTTGAACAAAACCCTGAGCTACATTCCAGTGTTCGATTCCAGTTGCTCAAAGAAGCCGATTCTGTAGTGGAAGATCTTGGTGAAGTATTGGCGGGTGTTTGGAGTAAACCTGCGACCAATGAACAGATCCTTTTTCTTGATGAATACATCGCCTTAGTGAAGAATCTGTTCGATACTGCCGTTGCGAAGTACGACTAATTGAAGTATGACTAATCAGAGTTAGGCGGGCTTATAATCCGCCTAAATTGCCAGAATTTAGAAGCCCAATAGGGGTTATCGATTCTTGAGATCATCACACCTTTAGACGTAGAGGCGTGCATGAATTTTTTGTCTCCTAGATAGACTCCAACATGATTGCTCGTCCTTGATGTTCTAAAAAAGACCAAATCCCCGCGCTGCGCATTTTGATAATTTACCTCAAACCCCGTTTGACTCTGTGAGCGTGTGGTTCGTGGTAGAGGGATCTGCCATACATCTTTAAACGCTATTTGCACAAATGCTGAGCAGTCGACTCCGTTCAACGTTTCACCACCTAATCGGTACGGCACTCCTTGCCAGCGCTGAAAAACCGTGCCTAATCCATCGTCTTTATCTTGGACAATTGACAGAACCTCTTCTTGAGTAACATAAGTAGGGCCAGAATTGGACGAAATAGGCGATCCTACGCAACCCGTTAGCACACTAGTTATTGATAATGCGAAGAGTATTGGACTTTTAATCATTTATCATCCCAATGAAATGTAACTGAAACATTTTTGAAATATTGCATTCCTACTATGGTTGAGCCTTAACACATTCTCTAATCACTTAGTTGCATTTATCATGAATTCCTCAATAAATAATCGACATTCACTGTCGTTGATTCAAACCATCAGTGCCATTTTCATCACGATGACGTTACTGGTGGTCCTTTTATCCATCACCAGTTTAAAAAGCATCGATAAGGTAGGGCTACAGTTTTCTGGATTGTCTGAACAAACACTACCTTTGGCATTAAATAATGCAAGGTTGACGCAAAATATATTAGAACAAGTACAATCTCTCGGAGATGGCATCCGCACAACGGAATCGGCAGAATTAGAAGCGGTAAACCAGCAATTAAGCCACTTAAACCAGCAGACTGACCAACTTACTGACCAGCTTTTCTCCATCGCTACTCGTATCGGTAACGCGATTACTCAAGATCATCAAGTGTCGTTACGCAGCAAAAGTGCGGCATTTCAGCAGCTCACCTATTCTATTTTATCAACGCAGGCCTCTTTGCTTGAACAGCAGAATGCTATCGATAACGCCGCCACCGCGTTTCGTTACGGATTAAGCTCCATTGGACCGGAGATGAACCGGATCAGTTCATTTCTCGCATTAGATAACCCGGAATCGATGGATGCGGCTAACCGCTTTATTGCCAGTGCAAGTTCGATGGAAAGTACCTTCTTACTGTTAATGATGCAAAACGATCCTGAACAGGCCAAAGTGCAATTTAAAGAAATCCGTAATCGCATGGCGGGAATTGAGCTAGCCTTTGATGATTTCAAAGAGTGGCATCCTGATGTTATGGAGTTTGCAAGCCTGACGGCACCTTATGAAATGGTTAAAGCGGGTTTTGTTGAGCATGGCATTTTAGCACTGATCTTAAATAAAATTGAGCAAGCACAGCAGCAGCGACAAGAAATGGCACAAGCTGCGCAGCTAGCCAAAGACACGGTAGCACTGCTAAATACGATTTCTGCCACCGCAAGTGAGTTGATCAAACATAGTGAGAACGTGGTTCATGACGCAATGCTAATGGTTAAGCAAGTACAATATACTGGCGGCATTATTCTGGTCGCTTTGGTTTTACTTGCATGGCTAGGGTTACGCCACTGGCTAAAGCTGGGGCTGAATAACTTATTGGCCAAGCTTGCATTATTAACTCAACACGATTTTTCTCAACCCGCTCGCTTGATTGGCCCGAGTGAATTTAAAGAAGTTGCTCTACAACTAAACCAAGTTATTGAATCAACAAAATATTCAATTTCTACCGTAACGCGCAATTGTGAAGTGCTCTACCAAAATGCCGAAACCAGTCACGATGCAGCCGATAAATCCAACCGCAGTTTAGCCGCACAAAATGATTCGTTGGTTAACATGGTTTCCACAGTGAGTGAGTTGGAATCGGCGATTCGGAATATCGCGCTTGTGACCAGTGAATCTTATGAAGAATCAGTGGCTGCCAGCCAGTTTTCTACGCAAGGGGTGAAAGTTGTGGAACAAAACCGTGTTCGCTTGGAATCTCTTGAAAATACACTGCATTTAAACGATGAAGCAATGCACGAGCTTGACCAGCGCGTGAAGAAAATTCGCGAGATGGTGGATATGATCAGCGGTATTGCTGACAGCACCAACTTACTGGCGTTGAACGCCGCGATTGAAGCAGCAAGAGCTGGCGAACAGGGGCGTGGTTTTGCGGTTGTAGCCGATGAAGTACGCAAATTAGCCAGCGATACATCACAGCAAACCACCAATATCCGGGACATGATGAATGAACTCACCAATGCAACGCAGCGCTCTCGTCAAGCGGTATCGGATTCGCGCCAAGAGATGAGTAATGCGCTGCAATCGAGTCAAGAAGTCAAAACAACATTTGAGCAGATAGAAAAAGCAGTGGAACAGATTCGTGCTCGAGTTGAGCAGATAAGCGTTGCAACAGAAGAGCAAGAGCGAGCGACGGCCGATGTAAGCCAATCTATCAGCCAAGTTTCATCGCAAGGTGAGCAAACTAAATTACAGCTTGAAGCCATGGTCGAAAGTTCAGAGCAGGTGGCTGAAGTTGCGGGTGAACAGCAGGCTATGTTGCATAAATATACGCTCAACTAGCTTATCCAGCGCGGATTTCTGTATTTTCATGACGTTGTCACTTTTTTCTAAATGGTTGGGTAAGCATTTTATCCAACCACTGCTCACGCTTCTCTCGAAAGAGTGGTAGGCCGATAATGACCTGCTTATGGCCCAATTCTGGCTGCGCACGATAAGTACGAAATAGCCGATCCCAACATGACAAGAAAAAACCAAAATTGGAGTGAGTTTCTCGCACAATGACTGAATGATGCACCCGATGCATGTCAGGTGTCACCACCAACCAGCGAAGCCAACGGTCCATTTTCAACGGTAATTTTGCGTTACTGTGGTTAAACATCGCGCTCGCATTGAGCACAACCTCAAATATCAATACCGCGAATGGGCTGACACCCAAAATGATCACGCAAGTGATTTTGATCCACAAAGAGAGGATCATCTCAAGTGGGTGAAAGCGCGAGCCAGTGGTCACATCAATATCTTGGTCAGCGTGGTGCATGCGATGTAAACGCCATAACCAAGGAGAGAAGTGAAAAAGCACATGCTGGGCGTAAATCACGCCATCAAGAATAATAACTGACAGTGTAATTTCAGCCACTTGTGGTAAATCCACCCAATTAAAAAGGCCAACCGAGTCTTGCTGCGCCCAATAAGCCGCTTCAATGGCTAAAACTGGCATCAATAGCGATAAGCACACACTATTTAAACCAACCAAACCTAAATTATTCAGCCAGCGAGTGGCTTTACTTTGGGTGAGTGTTTTACGTGGGCAAGACCATTCCCACAGCGCACAAAGCATAAATACAGCGAAAAATACGCTCAAACGGATCAATTCAGGGTTCAGGTTCATGCTTAATGGCTCATATTCAATGGTCTTGTACTAGGAATCTGCTTGTACTGTAAGTACAATCGGCAGCACTTTCCAGCTTGCCGCCCTGATTTATGAGAATCCACGCATTTAACCATTTGTTCCAACATCGCTTAGCGTTATCGACCAAACCTTTTCAAGCTCGTGGTGCGAAAGTTGAACGTTGCGCCTATTGTCAGGTCGCCACGCAATACTGCTTATGCAGCCATCAACCGGATATGGATACGGATATCGCAGTATTACTGCTGGTTTCTGAAAATGAAGTATTTAAACCCAGTAATACTGGTCGACTAATTGCCGATGTGATTAAAGAAACTTACGTTTATCAGTGGAATCGCACCGAACCTCACGCGGAAATGCTAGCACTATTGAATAATCCCGCTTATCAACCAGTCGTCATTTTTCCCGAAGAGTATGTGGATGAAAAGCCTCGAGTAATGCAAAGCCCTCCCAGCGCGCACGATAAACGCAAACCACTGTTGATATTGCTTGATGGAAGCTGGCGCGAGGCAAGACGAATGTTTCGCAAATCACCTTATTTGGATGTGCTTCCGGTGATGTCTATCGCACCTAAAAGCGTATCGCAATATATGATGCGTAAATCTGATAATGAGCAGCATTTATCAACGGCTGAAGTGGCGTCATTGGTATTGGCTGAAGTGGGTGAGCATCAAGCCTCTCTGCTATTAAGCCAATGGTTTGAAGTGTTTCGGGAAAGTTACTTACTGAGTAAAACCCGCCTAAAACATGATTTGAGCAGGCCAGTCTTGAAACGTTTCATCGACCAGCAGCAAAGCGAGACGTGACTCTAAAGTTGATCGATTTGGTGATGAGTAATTGTTCAATCGAACCTATAGACCAGATAAATTGGTACTTGGTCACGGATTGTAGGCTGAGCTCTGTGGATAATGCCCAAAGTTTTATTTTTAGCTCATTGATGAGCAAATTTTAGGAGAGATTGCATGTACTACGGCTTTGATGTCGGTGGCACTAAAATTGAGTTTGGTGCGTTTAATGAGAAGTTAGAACGCGTAGCAACGGAGCGCGTTCCTACCCCAACAAACGACTACAATCTGCTAGTTGAAACCATTGCGCAGTTGGTGAGTAAATATGACGCGCAATTGGGTGTGGAAGGTAAAATAGGCCTTGGCCTACCAGGTATGGAAGATGCTGATGATGCTACGGTATTAACCGTCAACGTTCCTGCTGCAAAAGGCAAACCATTGCGTGCTGATTTAGAAGCAAAAATTGGCCGCAGCGTGAAGATTGAAAACGATGCAAACTGCTTTGCGCTTTCTGAAGCATGGGACGATGAGCTGAAAAATGAGCCTTCGGTTATGGGCCTAATTCTCGGCACAGGTTTTGGTGGCGGCCTTATCTATGAAGGGAAAGTATTCTCTGGTCGTAACCACGTAGCAGGGGAGTTTGGTCATATGCGTCTGCCTCTTGATGCATGGTTACATCTTGGCGATAACGCGCCGATGCTCGGCTGTGGTTGTGGCAAGAAAGGATGCTTAGACAGTTATCTCTCTGGCCGCGGTTTTGAGCTATTGTACGAGCACTATTATGGCGAGCACAAAAAAGCGATTGATATCATTCACGCCAATGAAGCAGGTGAAGCGAAAGCCGTTGAGCATGTTGAGAGCTTTATGGAACTACTTGCCATCTGTTTTGCCAACATTTTCACAGCCAATGACCCACACGTTGTTGCGCTCGGTGGCGGTTTATCAAACTTTGAATTGATCTACGAAGAGATGCCTAAACGCGTACCGAAATACCTGCTTTCTGTCGCGAAATGTCCGAAGATCATCAAAGCAAAACATGGTGATTCTGGCGGCGTACGTGGTGCGGCTTTCCTTAATATCAAATCATAAAATCAAACAAAAAGGGCCTATAATCAAACGGGCCCTTTTTTATATCAGTCAAAAGTTAACCCTTTAACCTAAGTTCTGTTTATTTGGTGTTAGCGCCTTTTTTACCCACACCTACGTTTTCTTTTTGTTGCAGTGTTAGCTTGCTAAAACCTAACTTTTTAAAGTGGTTATCGCGGTAATTGCGTACCGCTTTTGCGTCAGAAATCATTTCCAGCTGCTGTTCCATTTTTAAAAAATCAGTAATATCAATACCTTCTGCTTCGGCTACTGCTTCTTGAATGTTGTGATGCTTTTCGTAAGAAAAAGTCAGCGTTTTATCTTCATTTTTGTAAGTGTACAAAATGGTGCGAGCCATGATCATCTCTCTAAAATCGTCATTCCCAATTTCGGGAAAATAAACAAAGGCTGATCGCTTACTATCAACCAATTGAAAATGGGGGCGTTGGCAGCGCTGAAACATGACTAACCAACATGTAATGGGCTAGATTTTGCCTTTAAGTGGGATAATTGTCACGCTTTCACCACTGAAATAGCGCAGGATATTTCATTTACAACGCTGTACATATTCAATGACAAACGCCGCTATTGCATCGAGATCATTGATGTTCATCTGTGGTAAAGCACTTTTCACAACTTCATCCGCGGCGATAGCGATGATATTTTCATCATTTGGATATAGCCAAGGTTTACCTACTTCAGCACGGTGCAATTCAATTTTTGGAAAGGTGAGGTTTTTACACCCTTCAACTAAAATTACGTCGAGTTTATCGCAATCAAAGCGAGACAAAAGATATTCGAAATCGGGTTCGGCTTCTGGCGTCTCAGTCATCATGGCATGACGATAGCGCGATGCAACTAACATCTGGCTTGCCCCCGCTTTACGCAGCCGATGGCTATCTTTACCTGGTTTATCAATATCAAAATCGTGGTGCGCGTGCTTAAGTACGCCTAATGTTAGGCCTGCTGCCCTTAACTTGGGCAACAAGGCTTCAAGCAGGGTTGTTTTTCCTGTGCCAGAGTAGGCCGCAAAGCCAAGCAAAGGGCATGAAGGCGCTTGATATTTCATGATGTCAAAGTTCCAAATTGTGCCAGATCTTGAGGCGTGTTGAGGTTCAAAAAGCAGTTTGGCGAGTCGCTAAAGTCAACGTAATCTGTGTGGCATTCTTGATAAAGACGGGTGATTTTTCTCTCGCCACGTTCTAAAAATGCAGTCAGTGTTGGCAGCACACGTTGGTGAATAAGGGTGAATACGGGTTGAGCGAAGTGACCATCATGGGCGACTAAAATATCATGCGAGTCTTGAGCAGCATGGCAAAAACGCGCAACAAGATCGTCATTGATCAACGGGCAATCGCAAGGGACAAATCCGACCCAATCGGTTTGTGCATGGGTTAACCCTGCCTGAATTCCAGCGAGTGGACCGGGATAATCAGCCATGGTATCGGAAATGACAGGCGCAAACTGACGATACTGTGCATGGTTACGATTAGCGTTAATCGTCAGGTTAGTAGATTGCGGCTTAAGCTTATTCATGACATGTTGAATCAAAGGTTGGCCATTGAGTTCAATCAGCCCTTTGTCTTGTCCACCCATACGGCTGGCTTGCCCACCCGCTAAAATAACCCAACTTGTTTGTGTGGGAAGTAACATGAAATGTCTCTTAATTGTGCGATGAGAAGAGCGCCGTACAGACAAGTTAAACTCATTGATTGAGCATCACTCGCCCATTTTTAGTGGCGACAAACCAAGGTAAGGATGATAACCCAACTCATGTCTTGGTGCTAACTGGCTGATGATTATAACCAATCTCACTTGCGCGGGTGGATCTTTTTCATTGCTCTCGTTAAGTTGTTCATTGCTCTCACTAAGACACAAACGCCTCCATTAGTTTGGAGGCGTTTGGTCAAGCTAGGCAGTATTATGCATCTTCAGGTAGTAGGAATAACCCCACGGGGTTGATCGTCAGGTAAGGGTGATCAGCGTAACTGGGGTCAAATTGTGACGAGTTGAGTTGCAGTAACAGCTCTTTGTTGTGCCATTTAACCAACACTTCATACATCGACCCCATGTAAGCAATACTGGTAATTTGACACTGTTGGCAGGCATCACCGTCCGCGCAGAGCAAAATAGCTTCTGGTCGAACACCAATTTGATAATTTCCCGCAGGCAAAGCCGTGACACTGTCATCATTAGCGGGGATCTTATAGCCATTGATGATCAAATATTCACCATCATATTGACCCTCAAAAATATTGGCTTCGCCCATGAAGTTGGCCATGAACATCGAGGTTGGGTGCTTATACAGTTGAGTTGGTGACCCCTGCTGCATGATGTCGCCATCTTTCATCACAATCACAGTATCAGAAACGGCAAAGGCCTCAGCCTGATCGTGCGTCACATACAAAGAGGTGATATTAAAACGCTGTTGCAACTCTCGAATAGTTTCACGCATGCTGCGTCTTAAATTGGCGTCCAAGTTACTGAGCGGTTCATCGAATAGCAATACCTTAGGCTTAAGCACCAACGCGCGAGCGAGCGCTACTCGCTGTTGCTGACCTCCTGAAATTTGGTCAACGTAACGTTCCCCAAAGCCTTCTAAATCAACCAATTTCAAGGCTTCATCCACTCGCTGTTTCACTTCATCTTTACTCAAGCCAATCATTCTTAGGCCATAACCTACGTTGTCATGTAAGGAAAGGTGAGGAAACAGAGCGTAAGATTGAAACACCATGCAGATGTCACGTTGCTGGATGGAGGTACTCGTGACATCTTCACCATCAATAAAAATTTGGCCGCTGGTTGGTTTTTCGAGCCCTGCGACCAAACGCAGCACGGTCGTTTTTCCACATCCTGAAGGGCCGAGCAGTGTTACAAGGCTGCCTTTTTTGATTTCTAAATCCAAATTACCAATGACGGTTTTATCGCCAAAACGCTTGCAGACATTCTTTAAAACAACAAAGTTTTCATTTTCCATGGTGATATCTCCAATGGTTATTCTTGGTTATTGGCTTTAGAACGAGAAACACGTGCCTCGCCAACGATAAAATCAAAAATTAAAATAATAGCCAACATCACAACAATCAAAATCGAGCCATATGCGATCGCAACGCCATACTCACCATCTTCTACACGATTCAGGATGTAAGACGTTGCCACCCGTGTTTCTGGTGTCACCAAGAAAATAATGGCGCTGACGGTCGTCATTGCTCGAACAAAGCTGTAAATCAGTGTTGAGAGAATTGCTGGTCGTAATAACGGCAACAGAATATGAGTAATGGTTTTAAAGGAGTTAGCCCGCAAACTAAGTGACGCTTCATCGAGCGATTTATCAAGTTGGCCTAGCCCTGCAATACCTGCGCGAATACCTACTGGCACGTTACGCATCACCATGGAAATCACAACAATGGCCGCGGTACCGGTGAGGTAAATAGGCGCATCATTAAATGCAAGAATGTAAGATACCCCCGCAACCGTGCCCGGAACGGCGAAACAAAGCATGGTTGCAAACTCAATCACTTTCTTACCGTAAAATTGCTGACGAACAACGATATACGCAATCAACAGACCAAAGAAGGCGGTCAATGGCGCTGCAACGCCAGCATAAATCATCGTCGTGATGAGTGATGGCCAAGCACCTTCACTCATTCCCATGCCAAACAGATGAATATAGTTTTTAAGCGTTAAACTGTAATCTACACCCCAGTTCACGGTGAAGCTGCCGAAGATGATGCTGCCATAAAGCAAGATGTTAAATGCCATCCAAAAATAGAGCAGTGCCGAAACCGTATGTTTAAGTAAGGTAGGCAGCGCTTGCACATCGCCACGATATGATTTGCCGGAAATGGTGACGTATGAACGCTTTCCTATCCACAGATATTGGACAACAAAGATCGCCAACGAAAATAGCAACAAGACGGCCCCAAGTGTGCTGGCGGAAGCGTAATCTAATTGAGCTCCTGCGATGTAGAAGTAAATCTGAGTGGCTAACACATCGAAACTGCCCCCAAGTACAAGCGGGTTACTGAAGTCGGCCAGTGATTGGACAAAGATGATTAAGAAACTGTTGGCCAAAGCAGGCTTGAGCAATGGCATGACAATTTTAAAAAAAGTTTGATAACGATTAGCACGCAGCGTGTAGGACGCCTCTTCCAATGATGGATGTAGGGATTTCATCGCGCCATCTAAAATCATGAATGACATAGGAGCAAAGGCAAGCACTTGTGCCATCCAAATGCCTGTAAAACCATACAGCCAGTTTGTCTGTTGTAACCCAAACCAATCCACCATGAGTTCGGTGATATAACCGGAGCGCCCAAGCATTAAAGTCACCCCAAGCCCAACGACAAAAGGGGGAGTCACAATGGGAAGAATAGAAAAAATTCGCGCAATGAAAGCGGAGCGAGTGGCAATGCGTGTGGTATAGATAGCAAAGATCAAACCAAAGAAAGTGGCACCTATACCCACAGATACGCCAAGCAGTACGGAGTTCCAAACAATTTGTATGATCTGCGCTCGGCTCAAAATTTCAATGAATTGCCACGCAACAAAGTTCCCCATTTCATCTTGGAACATCGGTACAAAGATGGCGATACTCGGAAAGATAATAAAAATCGTGATCAAGAGAACAATCGAGATCAGAGCACCAATCACGAAGCTGTCACCGCCCAAAAACTCAAGACGAGCCAATGCCAATGTCATGACAGCACTTAAGGCAATAAATAGTGCAATGGTTGAATAACCTAAACCTTGCTGGGTATACCAAGAGCTGACCAACACGAAAAACATGCATGCCGCTGAATAACCGATATCAAAATAGTGACGGTGTTTGGCGTACTTATTACCTGCATAGCAAGGGCGAATGAGAAGTACACCCGGAAGCGCAAACCATAACCAAGAAATATTGGCACGGCTCCAACCCATAGCGGCATAAAACTCTTGCGATGTTGAATCAAACACTCCGTAATCAAGTGCAAAAGAGGGCAACAGCACAAACGCACACAATAACGTCAGGATCCAATAAAAAATCGGGTCCCTATGCGAGGTTTTTAGCGGCCGATGTGGTGCAGTGCCTGCTGTAAATTCATTCATTTTTCTGTACCAAAGTTATTTGTAGCCACACGGTGATAAGCCTGGTATTGGCTTTATAAAAAGGGCAGTAGGCACTGCCCATCGAGGCTAAGACAAGGGAATGCGTTGGCTATTCGCCCATTTTTACAACATTAACCCACTTATTAATCAATCGCTTACGTTCATCAGAGGATCCATAGGTATCCATGTCATAATCGATCAAGGTTAACTTTTTAGGGTCGAGGGCGTTGGGGGATTGTTCCGCTTGAGTGTTAGTTAAAATTTGGAAAGATTGACCTTCTTTCCATGCCAGCTCTTGTCCTTCTTTTGACATGACCCAGTCAACAAACCGTTTCGCGTTATCAAGGTTACGCGACCCTTTGATAATGCTCACACCACCAATTTCATAACCTGTACCTTCACAAGGCGAAATCAGCTCCAGCGGTGCTCCTTTCGATTGTTCGAGTGAGTAGTCATGCAAAAAACCAATACCAATCGCAATTTCACCACGCGCTGAGTTACGTGAAGGGGTAACACCTGATTTGGTGTATTGAGAGACGTTTTTGTCGAGTGCTTTGAAATAATCAAAGGCTTTATCTTCATCCCAAAGTTGAATGAAGGTGGCTAATGCGGTATAGGCAGTCCCCGAACTTTGTGGGTCAGAGATTTGAATCTCTCCTTTGTATTCAGGTTTGGTTAAATCATTCCAGCAGCGCGGGATCGGTAATCCTTTTTCAGCCAAACGTTGAGTATTCACCCCAAAACCTAAAATACCCATATAAACGGCCGAAGAGTAGTTCCCTTTGCGTTTCGCTGGATCTTTAAATCCATCCATAATGAATTCAAGCTGCGGGGATTGGTAAGCGTGTAAGAGATCCATTTCACCCGCCTGTGATTGAGGATCCAACGTGCCGCCATACCAAACATCCGCGCGTGGGTTCTTCTTCTCTGCTTCGATTTTGGCCAGCGTGCTGCCAGAGCCATTGCGAACAAAAGAGGTTTTTACGTCATATTTATCAGAAAATGCTTTAGTCGCTGTCTCGCACATGGCGTTAGTGGCACTGCAATAAACCACGAGTCGGCCTTCAGCAAATGCTTGAGGCGCGGCAAGCGAAGCACCGAGAATGCAGGTAGCAAGTACACTGCGAGGTAATCTATCTTTCATGTCTGTTTCCTCTTGTTATTTTCATTACTTAACGTAGACGTAGGGCAGCGTTAAGTTTCATCACATTCCTGTGATTTCGTTTTTGCTGCATGACACAGCGAAATCAGAAAACAACGTGAGGAAAGGTTATGACATAGTGACGGCATTCCCTGCACGCTGCTGCGCTTTTAAAAAGGGCAAAATCAGTAATCCAATCAGTGCGGCTGAGAGGGTAATGACACTGAAAAATCCTTCCCAACTAAATTGTTCAATAATGACAGCCAATGGGTAACTGGCTAACGCTGCACCAAGATAGCCAAATAAGCCGACAAAACCGGTCGCGGTTCCAGCCGCATCCTTGTGCGAACATTCAGCGGCGGCCATTCCTATCATCATTTGCGGACCAAAAATAAAAAATCCGATGGAAAAGAAGCAGCCCGACAACACCACAAAGTTGTCAATCGGTGTTAGCCATAACGCGGCCACTGAAATGAAAATGCCTAGCGCAAAAATCAAGTTCATCGGCGCTCGATTGCCTTTAAAAAATTTGTCCGAGCCCCAACCACCAAATAGCGATCCTAAAAATCCTCCGACTTCAAACATCGATACGGCAGCGTTGGCCGAAAAAAGCTCATAACCATGTCGTTCAGTGAGGTATAAATTACCCCAATCATTTAGCGCGATACGCACCACATACACCAGTAGATAGGAGCTACATAACAGCCAAACGTACTTATTCCCTAGCACGTAACGACTTAAAATTTGGCGAAATGGAAGACCTTTACCCTCAGACTCATGGCGCTTTTCTAATTCATCGTTACGCCACTCACCCACTGGGGGTAACCCTAACGTTATGGGCTTATCTTGCATGCGAAAGCAGAGCACTAAACCAACGATGATCGCCAAGCAACCCGGTGCAATAAATCCGTACCGCCAACCAAAAGTCACAGCGATAAAACCAATGCTGATCGGAATGAGCGCGCCACTTAAATTGTGGCAAGTGTTCCAGATAGACCACCAAAACCCACGTTCAGATCGGGAATACCAAGTAGTGAGCAATTTAGCGCACGGCGGCCATCCCCAACCTTGGAAAAAAGCGTTCAATGTCCAAAGCACGGTAAATGCGGCTAGGGAAGAGCTCAAACCAAACAGCACATTAACTACGCCTGTTGCAACCAGCCCCAAACCCATGAAGTAACTCGGTTTTGATTGGTCGCTGACCATGCCAGAAACAAACTTTGACAAACCGTAAGTCATGTAAAAGAGCGTACCAAGCAGACCAACATCGGAATGTTCAAGCCCGAGATCAGTGAGCATCGCAGGCATGGCAAAATTGAGACTTTTGCGTGTGAAATAAAACACCCCATAGCCGACGTACATCGATAACATTAAATGCAAGCGCCAGTAACGATAGGTTGCATCAATGTCCTGTGGTTCTATAGGTGCTGATGTCGGTTTTGAAATCAGAAAACCCAGCATGCTATGTTTCTCCCTAGTGCTAAGAGATGGTATCGGAGTGATTCACCAAATGAATGAGACAAAGTTATAAGTGACTAGGAAATTTTCCTAGTTTGTTGATGTTGTGAGCGGTTTTGTGGGCAAGTTAACAGTTATGCGCGTCCCAAGCGGTATTTGGCTACGCTGCGATTCAATTAAAAATGTGCCACCCAGTGCGCTGACGCGTTCTTCGATGCCGAGTAAGCCTTGGCCTTTGCTGCGCCAATCGGAAGCTAAACCAATGCCATTATCACGCAGCTCGACACTGAACATGTCACCGGGAACAAGGCTTAATTGCACGGCTGATGCTTGTGCATGTTTGCACACGTTATTAAGCAGCTCTTGAATAATTCGATACAGTGTAACGGCCGTAATGTCATCTAAACGCTCTGCAAAAATTCCGAAATTCAGACGAAAATCGACGTGTCGTTCCGCAAATTTCATTTCACTTGCAAGCTGCCGAATTGCGCTCTCAAGCCCCAATTCATCAAGCGCATGAGGGCGAAGCTCGGTTAATAATTGACGTGTCGATGAGTGAATTCGTAGCGCGAGCGTGTTGATCGTCTCAGCGATGTTGGTTTGTTTTTCATTTTGTGCCAAGCGACTAGCGAGCATGGATTGGATCTGTATCGCGGTGATATTTTGGCCAATTTCATCATGCAGTTCGCGTGCAACTGATTTTCGGATTTGCTCTTCAACCTTGACTAATTGCCGAGCCAGTTGCTGTTTGTTCGCGAGTTCGATTGCCAGCTTTTGGTTAATTTTAGCTAAGCGTTGCGCCAAGAAATATTGACGGCTAATCGCGATACCAAGCCCTAAACCAACAAAAGCCTGCGTCGCTATAAAACTTTGTAGTTCAATATCGGATTCAAATGAACCTGTCATTTGCCGTGCCGTAGCAAGCAAAATACTGTTCATTAGACTAGCCAATACGCCGCCTTGCCAACCGTATTTATAAGCCATAAAAATATTGGGAAGCAGGAAAATGAGCAGGGCGATCGGTTTGAGCTGCTCTAGCAAGGTTAACTCCGCGATCAATCCGCCACTAAAAAAAAGCAAACACCACAGCAACGCAGAGGGGCGAAGTGTTACGTCTTGATGAATAAGATCGGGTGACAGTGGTCTCCAGATCTGCTGATGTAAATAATCGTACAGGAGAAATAAGAACGGAGTGAGCAGTATACCGCCGGTCAGAGCTGAAACGGTCGCTTGTGCCACGTAATGCAGTTCGAGGTTGAGCGGTTTGACCAACAGCAAAACCGAGCTTCCACATAAGATGCCGTAAACGACCGTCAACCCGGTAAGCGCCAACAGTTTTTTCCAATAAACGTGTAGTGATGTCCAGAGAGATTGAAAGGCAATCGCCAGCCAATAAGCGATCAATGCAAACAGCAGTAATAGATATTCATGAGCTGCGATAGCCAACACATGCCCGAGCAACACCACTATAGCCATTTCGCATAAAGTGATCCCAAGCCAAAAACGACGTGGTGCAAGAGCGAGTGTGGCCAGCTTTAAGCCTGTGGGCAAAAACAGACCAGCCAGCAATAAATCAGGAGTTAAGTAGCGGCTGATGTTCCATAAACAAAACCAACCAATTGAATACAAAACGCATGCAAATGCATAGCTAAAGCCAGAGGAGAGAGACAACCGAGGTAAAGCTTCAGAAAATCGATGATGAAAATGCATAGTCGCTTCTATAACGTCTCGTTAACCAACAGTTGGTGAGTAATAGCAAAGCGGATGAGATCCACATTGTTGGTAAGCCCTAGTTTGCTTAAAATATTTGCCCGATGCACGTGAATCGTTTTGTGGCTAATTGATAAATCGTAACCAATCTCTTTAACGTCTTTGCCTAAAATCAGGTGATCAAACACCTCTCTTTCGCGTTTAGTTAACCCTTCAAGGACAGATGGCGTACCTGAAGCATTGCTTAGGTTAATTAAGGCATCGGCACACAAATAGCGATCACCATTAGCCACGGTACGAATGGCACTCACTAACTCTCCAGGCCCACAACGTTTTGATAAATAACCACAAGCGCCAGCTTCTAGCGCTTTACTGACAAAGGACGCTGAATCATAAATAGAGAGAATGATGGCTTTAAAGTCCGGCTGAGCGCGGCGCAGTTTCTCTAACAACACAAGCCCACTTTCGTCGGGCATTGAAATGTCGATAACTGCCACATCGATAGAAGCGTTCACCAGCGCACGAAATGCTTCGCGCGCGCTACCATACTCACTGTGGACATGAATGTCTGGTTCAACCGATAACAGTTGTGCAAAACCAGAGCGAACCATGAGGTGGTCATCCACCAAAGCAACTGAAATCATACGGGTATCCTATAGGTTTGCAGTGATAGTCGCAGATGTATCAATAAGTATCAAAAACCAGCGCAGGGGATGTGATTGCTCTCTCGAAACTTATGATCAGTGGCAGGTAGGCATTAAATGAGCGAGTTACTCGCACTACGAGGGCAGTGAAACAAAAACATCGCTTGCAGTTCGAGCCTTGAACAAGTAACGTTGCGCAGTTTTTTATACAATTCACATTTATTAAGGTACTGGTTTTGATCTCCACCGCGAATATCACTCAACAATTTGGCGCAAAGCCTCTGTTTGAAAACATTTCCGTTAAGTTTGGCGAAGGTAATCGCTATGGCCTGATTGGCGCTAACGGTTGTGGTAAGTCAACATTTATGAAGATTCTAAGCGGAGAGCTTGAACCTTCGAGTGGTAACGTTAGCTATGATCCTAACGAACGCGTGGCGAAACTGAATCAGGATCAATTCGCTTACGAAGAGTTCACGGTTATTGACACGGTAATCATGGGCCACAAAGAGTTGTGGAAAGTTAAACAAGAACGTGACCGTATCTATTCTCTGCCTGAAATGACCGAAGAAGATGGCATGAAGGTTGCGGATCTCGAAACTGAATTCGCGGAAATGGACGGCTACATGGCCGAGTCTAAAGCCGGTGAATTGTTGCTTGCGGTGGGCATTCCTCTTGAACAGCACTTTGGTTTGATGAGCGAAGTGGCACCAGGTTGGAAACTGCGTGTGCTACTGGCGCAAGTTTTGTTTGCTGAACCACACATCATGCTGCTTGACGAACCAACCAACAACTTGGATATGGATACCATTCGCTGGCTAGAAGATACGCTAAACCAACGTAACTGCACCATGATCATCATCTCGCACGACCGTCACTTCTTAAACAGCGTATGTACACATATGGCTGACTTGGATTATGGTGAACTACGTCTGTACGCGGGTAACTACGACGAGTACATGACAGCGGCATCGCAAGCGCGTGCTCGTCTGCTCTCTGATAATGCCAAGAAGAAAGCACAGATTGCTGAACTGCAAACTTTCGTTGCACGCTTTTCTGCGAACGCATCTAAAGCGAAGCAAGCAACGTCACGAGCTAAGCAGATTGACAAGATCCAATTGGACGAAGTTAAAGCGTCTAGCCGCCAAAACCCTTTCATTCGTTTTGAACAATCGAAAGAGTTGTTCCGTAACGCGTTAGAAGTTGAAAACCTTAGCCAAGGTTTTGAAAACGATCTGTTCAGTAACTTCAACGCCATTTTTGAAGTGGGCGAACGCGTAGCGATCATTGGTGAAAACGGCGTCGGTAAAACGACACTGCTTAACACCTTAGCGGGTGTACTTGAGCCTCGTAGCGGCAGCTATAAATGGTCTGAAAACGCGAACATTGGTTACTACGCTCAAGATCACGCGCACGATTTTGCCGAAGATATGAACCTGTTTGACTGGATGAGCCAATGGCGTCAAGAAGGGGATGACGAGCAAGTGATCCGCAGCTTCTTAGGGCGCATGTTGTTTGGCCAAGATGACATCAAGAAATCCGTTAAGGTCATATCTGGTGGTGAACAAGGTCGTATGTTGCTTGGTAAACTAATGATGCATAAGCCAAACATGCTGTTGATGGATGAGCCAACCAACCACATGGACATGGAATCGATCGAATCACTCAACACGGCTTTGGAGAACTACAAAGGGACTCTGTTCTTCGTATCTCACGACCGCGTATTTGTGGACTCACTGGCAACGCGCATCATTGAAATCCGTGATAACAAACTGACCGATTTCAAAGGCACTTATGCTGAATTCTTGAAATCTCGTGGCGTAAACTAATCCACAGTTTACTCTTAAGAAAAGGCTTCCTGCGGGAGGCCTTTTTAATGCCTGCAATCTGGAACGAGCCAAAAAATAGAGTGCATTAAAATGGAGCGCACGTTCCAATTTGGTGCGCTTTTTATGAATGCGTTTATTCTTCCATCATGCAACAACTCCCTTGATATTTATATAATTCACTCTATTTCAATAAGTTATTTGATATTGAAAAGTTATTGATTCATTTGTTTATTTTGGAATGTATTTTGCTTTAAGGCTGTTCAATACCAATAACTCACTATATTGGTGAGAAAATAATCAAGTAGCACAGGATTGGTGCACAACATTTCAATGGAGAATCACTAAGATGACTCAAACCGTAAGTCAGGTTCAAGGTACCGTACAAGCCCTGACTCAAAGTTCTGATACGCTATTTTTGCTGCTCGGTGCAATCATGGTGTTTTTAATGCACGCTGGATTTGCCTTTCTTGAGGTGGGGACTGTGCGTAAAAAGAACCAAGTGAACGCGCTGGTAAAAATTCTCGCCGATTTCGGTATTTCTACGATCGCCTATTTTTTTATCGGTTATTGGATAGCCTACGGCGCTCATTTCTTTGCTGATGCACAAACCCTTGCCCAAGGGAACGGCTATCATCTAGTTAAGTTCTTTTTTCTATTGACGTTTGCCGCCGCTATTCCTGCTATCGTTTCTGGAGGCATTGCCGAGCGCGCTCGGTTTTACCCCATTCTCATTGCTACTTTTTTCACAGTTGGGTTTGTTTATCCGCTGTTTGAGGGAATGATTTGGAATGGCAATTATGGCGTGCAAAGCTGGTTTGAAGCTCAATTCGGTGCTGCTTTTCACGATTTCGCTGGTTCGGTGGTCGTGCATGCGGTCGGAGGATGGATTGCACTCATCGCTGTCATGTTTCTAGGAATGCGTAAGAGAAGAGTACGTGCAGGAAAGCACACCAACTTTGCTCCATCCAACATTCCGTTCCTAGCACTGGGCGCGTGGATCCTTTGTGTGGGCTGGTTTGGTTTTAACGTCATGTCAGCGCAAACATTAAATGGAATTAGTGGATTAGTCGCGATGAACTCTTTAATGGCCATGACTGGTGGTATTTTAGCAGCGTTAATTGTCGGAAAAAATGACCCTGGCTTTATCCACAATGGTCCTCTAGCGGGATTAGTCGCGGTGTGTGCAGGATCGGACTTGATGCACCCACTGGGTGCCTTAGTGACGGGAGTAGTTGCGGGTGCTTTATTTGTTTGGTTGTTCACTCAACTGCAAAACCGAACGAGAATAGACGATGTATTAGGTGTATGGCCATTACATGGTGTTTGTGGTGCATGGGGCGGGATTGCCGCTGGGATTTTTGGCCAATCATCACTCGGCGGCCTAGGTGGTGTCAGCCTCGCCGTTCAACTACTAGGAACCTTATTGGGTATTTCAGTGGCAGTATTAGGCGCTGCAATCGTTTATGGCTCTCTCAATGTATTGACTGGATTGCGTTTATCTGAAGAAGACGAATTTAACGGCGCGGATTTGGCTATCCATAAAATCTCCGCCATTAACGAAGATTGATTACATATAGACCGAAGTCGCGGGGTACTTCGGTCTATTTCGTAGCTCGGTTTATGTCACAGAAAATAAGCAATCAATGGCTATTTTATACTATGGTCTAACCCTCAAAACTACTGTTGTTATTGCATCGGTGCTAAGCTAGCAAAAAAGCGGGCAATAAGGACATAGTATGAATTTCCCTTACAAGAATATCGTGATCCTCACGGGGGCAGGCATTTCAGCGGAATCAGGCATCAAAACATTTCGTGCTCAAGATGGGTTATGGGAAAACCATAAAATAGAGGATGTCGCGACCCCTGAAGGTTTCGCACGTGATCCCGATCTCGTACAGGATTTCTATAATCAGCGTCGTCGAAAACTCCAATCTGAATCAATACAACCTAATGCCGCCCACATCGCGCTTGGTAAATTAGAGCAAGAGCTAGAGGGAAACGTAACGATTATTACGCAGAATATTGATAACCTTCATGAGCGGGGTGGTAGCAAACAGGTGATTCATATGCACGGTGAGCTGCTTAAAGCACGCTGCAGCGTTTCTAACCAAGTAATAGAGCATAAAGACGACATTATGAGCGGAGAGCTTTGTCATTGCTGTCAAATTCCAGCTCAAATGCGACCTCATATTGTTTGGTTTGGCGAAATGCCACTGCGCATGGGCGATATTTATTCAGCACTCGAGACGGCTGATCTTTTTATCTCTATCGGTACATCGGGCGTTGTTTATCCTGCTGCAGGCTTTGTTCATGATGCCAGAATGCATGGCGCGCACACCATTGAGATCAACTTAGAACCGAGTGCCGTTGAAAGTGAGTTTGAGGAAAAACGCTACGGTAAAGCCAGTATTGAAGTTCCGCGGTTAGTGGAAGAGATATTAGGGTTAGAAATGCCAAAAAAGAAACACGCCTAGAGTAGGCGTGTTATCTAAACATTGAATATGATCAATTATTTACTTTAAGCTTCTGGAAGTATTCGTCGTACAACACATTCGCTTCTCCCACCTCATCTTGCCAAAACCCGCTGTCCATCACAGATTGTGGAGGGAAGATATTAGGATCATTGGCGAAAGATTTGGGTAACAGTGAATAGGCTGTTTTAACGGGAGTTGGGTAACCAATTTCTAATGCGATTTTTGCTGCATTCTCAGGGCGCAATAAGAAATCAATCATCTTATGAGCCGCATCAACGTTTTTGGCCCCGGCCGGAATGGATATGCTATCCATCCAGAAAATCGCACCTTTTTCTGGCCAAATAATGTCAATTGAAGCGCCTTCTTGGCGGGCCATATACGCCGAGCCATTCCATAACATACCTAAAGAAACTTCACCCGCTAAAAAAGGGTTTGCCGGAAAGTCGGAGTTGAACACTAACACGTTTGGAATCAGTTTTTTAAGCTCTTGATAGGCTGCTCTAATTTCGTCAGGATCCGTCGTATTAGGTGAGTAACCAAGCTTACTCAGTGCAATATGGAACACCTCACGAGCATCATCCATCATCATCAACTGACCTTCCCATTTGGCATCCCATAAGTCGCCCCAGTTTTTGATCAGTGATTTATCAAGCATATCGGTATTAATACCAATCCCCGTTGCGCCCCAGATATAAGGGATAGAAAATTTGTTGTTTGGGTCGAACGATTTATTGAGATAGTTAGAATCAAGATCAGCAAAATGAGAAAGCTTAGCGTGGTCAATCTCCTGCAACATGCCTTCTTTACGCATTTTAGAAACAAAGTAGGTGGATGGCACGACAAGATCGTAACCGGAACCTTGAGTCTTTAACTTGGCATACATGCTTTCATTAGACTCATAGGTTGAGTAAATGACTTTAATTCCTGTCTCTTTGGTGAAATCTTCGAGAACGTCGTGGGGGATATATTCAGACCAGTTGTAAAAATAAAGCTCTTGATCTGCAGCCATTGCAGGCGTAGTGAATAGAGTTGCTGCGCAAATAGCGCCAGCATACAGTGTGCTTTTCATTACGTTTCCATTTTAGTCGGTGCCAAAGCTTAACTAGGCAAGGGTGCGTGATACGAAAGTGCAAAGTATACCAGTTTTAACGAAAATAGGCAGCTAGTGCTGCCTATTTCATACTTTTTGCGGAATTATTGACCCGCTTTTAACTTCATAAAGTAATCTTCATACTGCACGGTTTTTTCACCAACGGCAGATTGCCATTCAACACGATCTAAATCATCTTGAGATGGGAAAAGAGCAGGGCTGTCTTTAAATTTCTCATTAGACGCTTTCACGCCGGTTAAATAACCCGTGTCGCGAGAAATTTGTTCTGCAATTTCTGGACGTAGCAAGAAGTCGATCATCTTATGTGCGGCTTCTACGTTTTTGGCACCAGAACTGATAGCAAAGTTGTCAACCCAACCGATACCGCCTTCTTTAGGGAAAACAAGCTTAATTGGCAAACCTTCTTTTTGCGCCGCTGCTGCAGAGCCATTCCACAGCATACCTAAGCCAACTTCACCAGAGAGGTAAGGAGCGGCAGGGTTATCTGAGTTAAAAACCAATACATTAGGCATTAGTTTTTGCAGCTCAGCGTAGGCCTCATTAATTTGCTTTTCATCCGTAGTGTTACCTGAGTAACCTAACTTACGAAGGGCAATGTGAAATACCTCACGAGTATCATCCATCAACATTAGCTGGCCTTTCAACTCTGGGTTCCATAGGTCACCCCAGCTTTGGAAATCATTGGGATCGTACATATCGGTATTAACCGCAAGCCCAGTGATAGCAACCACATGTGGAATTGAATAATCATTATTTGGATCGTAAGGTTTATTCAAATAGTTGTTATCAAGGTTTTTAAAGTTGCTTAATTTAGACTTATCAATCTTTTGTAACATACCTTCATCGCGCATTTTAGAAACGAAGTAGGTGGATGGAACAACAAGATCATAACCTTGGTTGTGTGTTTTTAGCTTTGCATACAAAGTTTCATTCGACTCATAAGTTGAATAAATCACTTTGATGCCGGTCTCTTTAGTAAACTGCTCCAGAAGACCACTGTTAATGTACGGCCCCCAGTTCATGAATACTAGTTCCTTGTTTTCGTCCGCTGTTACTGCTCCAGAGAACAAAGAAAGCGCACATGCACTACCAGCTAATAGAGTAGCCCATTTTTTCATTGACGTTAGCTCCAAACCAAACGTTGCCTATTTTTAGGCGTTAGATAGAAAAACAGAATGACGATTTGTCATTCTGTTTCGCGTAATGTATTACAAGATGTCGATTCTACTTCACTTTTTCCCTTGCTAACAACTGTGATGTGATTACTAGAGCCAATGAGACAACTAACATCACGGTCGCCAGAGCGTTAACTTCTGGGGAAATGCCAACTTTAACCATAGAATAAATCTTCAATGGTAAAATTTCGTAAGTAGGGCCGGTTACAAACGAGCTAATGATCACATCATCTAATGACAGTGTGAAACTCAGCAACCAACCAGCCGCAACCGCCGGTTTCGCTAATGGCAAAATGATTTTGGTCAAAATCACCCATTCGCCAGCACCGAGATCTTTGGCAGCTTCGAGCATCTTTACATCAAATCCGTTGAGACGACTGTAAACAGTCACAACAACGAAAGGTAAGCAGAATGTAATGTGTGCAATCAACAAAGTCAGAAAACCTAGCTGAGCACCTAACACTAAGAATAGCGCAAGTAGCGAAATTGCCATGACAATATCTGGGGACATCATCACAACAAACAACATACCATTAACTGCACGTTTACCTTTAAATTGATAACGAAAAAGGGCTACAGCAGTTAAACTGCCAATCAGCGTCGCTGCTGTGGCTGAAAAAACCGCTACATTCAGCGAGTGCCATGCGGCCTGAACTAAGCTGTCGTTTGCAACTAGCGCGTGGTACCACTTAGTAGTGAAACCGCCCCATTTAATACCAAATTTGTTGTCATTAAATGAGTTTACAATCAGCACTATGATCGGTAGGTATAGAAATACATACACTAAACTCATAAAGCTAAATCTAACTGTTTTGCCCATTAGTCTAGCTCCACTTTCTTATTCAATAACTTACCAGCACGATAGTATGCATAAAGCATTACAGCCATCGCCAGAGTCAAGGCAATGCTGGTCGCGGCGCCAAATGGCCAATCACGAGCATTCAATACTTGGCTCTTAATCACGTTACCAATCAGCAGGTTTTTCGCGCCACCGAGTAAGTCAGCAATGTAGAACATACCTAATGCTGGCAGTAACACCAATAAGCAGCCCCCGATGATACCCGGCATGGTCAATGGCAATACTACCTTCAGTAAAGTTTGAAGCTTATTTGCCCCTAGATCTCGCGCGGCTTCAATGTAGGTATCGTCCAATTTTTCAATAGCAGAATAGAGCGGAAGAATCATAAAAGGCAGCAAGATGTAAACCAAGCCAATCATTACCGCTGTCTCGGTGTACATAATACGCAGTGGTTTGTCTATGATGTCTAAAGCCATTAAAGCTTGGTTTAAGATGCCTTGCGTGCCCAGCACTATTTTTAATCCGTAGGTACGGATAAGAGAGTTGGTCCAAAAAGGAACAATCACCAAAAACAGCATAATTGGACGCCATTTTTGTGGCATTTTTGCGACAATGTAAGCAAATGGATAACCAATAACCAAGCAGAGAAGGGTAGCCACAATTGCCATATAGAAAGAGTGCATGAGCACTTTGGCGTAAAGTGGATCCAATAAGCGTGTATAGTTATCAAGCGTGAAGGTCATTTCAATTAAGTTGGCTTCATCGCGAGTCAAAAAGCTAGTACCAATGATCATAACGTTAGGGATTAGCACAAACAGCACTAACCACCCAACAATCAATGTGATAATAGCATTTTGAAGATTAAGCTTCTTGCTCATCATCAAGTACTACCTCCCAGCTTTCAACCCAAGTGATAGCGACTTTCTGGCCGAGAGAATGGTCCACATCAGGATCATCTTCGTTAAAGAATTCGCTAACCGTCACGCGCATGCCTGATTCTTCCAGTTCGACTACAGATTCTAGAGTCATGCCTTTGTAGGTACGTTCTGTCACGTGTCCAACAATGCCTTTTTCTTCTGACTCTTTAATCTCTTCGATGCGAAGATCTTCAGGACGCAGCAAAACTTGTAGTTTGTGTCCGGGTTGTACATTTTGATCGTGGTAAACCACCGCTTCAACACCTTCGATATGTGCACGAATACGCTTATCATCAATTCGTTCAATCGTTTCAGCATTAAATACGTTGATCTCACCGATGAAGCGAGCAACAAATAGGTTTTTAGGGTCTTCGTAAATTTCACGTGGAGAGCCATCTTGCTCAATTTTCCCTTCACGCATAACAATAATGCGATCCGACATTGATAAGGCTTCTTCTTGATCGTGCGTAACGAAGATAAAGGTGATCCCAAGCTGACGTTGAAGCTGCTTAAGCTCCATTTGCATCTGCTTACGCAGTTTATAGTCAAGCGCGGATAAAGATTCGTCTAGCAACAGAACCTTAGGTTTATTAACAACGGCACGCGCGATAGCGATACGTTGTTGTTGACCACCAGAAAGTTGACTTGGTTTACGCTGGGCCATCGCGTCGAGACGTACCATCCGCAGTGCTTCCATCACACGGGGTTCAATGTCCGCCGTTGGCACTTTTTGCATACGCAAACCAAACGCGACATTTTCAAATACTGTCATATGTGGGAAAAGTGCATAGCTTTGAAAGACGGTGTTAACGTGTCTCTGTTCAGCAGGAACTTTTGTAACATCTTGATTATCAAGAGTAATTGAACCTTGATCTGCGGTTTCAAAACCTGCAATCATTCTTAGTACTGTTGTTTTACCACAGCCAGAAGGACCAAGTATCGTTAAGAATTCGCCATGATTAACATCAAGGTTTAGGTTGCCAATGATTTCCTTACCATCGAAACTTTTACTGATACCAGAAAGACGAACTACTGGTTTTCCTACTGATTTTTTTACGTTCAACGTCTGTTTTTCTCCCACCTTGGTCTATAGGGATGCCTATCTTACGACCTGTCGCTATACACAATTGAGGCGCGCATCATAATCACCAAAAGAGTGAATTCAAAGCGTTTTCTTATATTGATACAGAAAAAGTTTTGTAGGTAGCAGTAAAGATTGATTACCATACAGAACTAACTAACTGTTCAATGCTTTCAAGTGGTTAATTATCAACCAAACACATAATAATGCAAGATCAGTTTAGGCTTCTGATTTTGGACTAGAGTGTATTGCAGTATAATGACAATAACTTTGTGACCCAAATACAGGCAACTTGCTTTTCCGTTGCCTAGGACATTTTATGAATAATGATATTGAAAAAGATTTCAATTTAGGCGGTAGTGTAGAGCATGCGCTCAAGGGAGATTACGAGCTAAAAGTCAACGCCGTGCTCAAAGAGGCATGGGATTGTACGATCAAGCAATTTATCTCCTTTTCTCCTTCCATCGTGATTCTTTTATTTGTGCAGCTTGCGATCTTCTATATTGCTTTAAAATTGCAACTGGGTGATCCATCACTAATCTTGGATGCGTTAGAAACACCAGAAGCTTTCACAGGCAATATTGTACAAGCTATTTTTGTGGCTAATTTTAGCTATGAGGTCGTTAGTGCACCTATTTATGCTGGCGTGAGCTTAATGGCGATGAGTCATGTCGCTGGGTTAAGAACACAGCCAAGACATATAGGTAAGGGATTACAGTTCACCATCCCAGTGATTTTAGCAACGCTATTCAGCTTATTACTGCAAGGTGTAGCAGGAATGATTTTCCCATTGCTATCAATGTATTTGAGTATTGCGTTTAGCCAATCCATCTTATTGATCTGCGAAAAACGGGTTCCACCTATGCAATCACTGCTATTATCCTTACGCGCAGTCAATAAAAAAATCGTTCCTATTGCCGTGATTTATTCCGTGATCATGCTAATGTTCGTTGCCGCCGCGCTCTTTTATGGGATAGGTTTCATTTTTGTATTACCTTTCTTCTTCCATGCTAAAGGGATTATTTATCGTAATATGTTCGGCATCAAACTAAAGATCATAGCGACTAATCAATCCGACAATAATCCAAATTCTCAGGTGTTCAATGCGTAAAATAATCTTACTTACCGCCATCTTGCTCGTGGTTGTGAGTTGCAGCGTTTATTACGTCAAGCAAACCTCAACCGAGACGACTTATAAAAGCGACATTCCATCTTTACAAGGTGCTAGAGCTGTTGGAAAAGCGCCTGACTTCTCAGCCATCAATGATGTGAATGAGAAAAAGCATGCTTTTTTTTCTTTCTTAAAACCAGGTATCGCGTGGGAAAATAGACGTGTTTTGCAAGAGCGTGAGATATTAGAGAGGATTGCACAGCATCATTTAAGCAATCAGATAGCCAAAAGTGACTATAGTGAGGCGCAAAAACTCTCTAAGCGATATGAAGTACCGATTCCTGCAGAAGGCATCACTAGCGCATGGCTAGAAAACATGCTGCATCGAGTTGACGTTTTACCCGAAGCGTTAGTCTTGACCCAGGCAGCGAATGAATCGGCTTGGGGAACCTCTCGCTTTGCAACTGAAGGAAACAACTATTTCGGTCAATGGTGTTACAGTGTAGGGTGTGGGTTGGTACCTTTGCAACGAGTGGAAGGTATGACTCACGAAGTGGCGAGTTTTGGTTCTGTTCAAGAGTCAATCCACGGTTACTTCATGAATGTTAACCGCAACTCCGCTTATCATGATTTACGAGAGATTCGTTTTCGATTAAGAAAAAATAATGCCGATTTATTGAGTGCCGACAGTGCCATGGAGATGACCAATGGCTTACTGAAATACTCAGAGCGCGGAGAAGCTTATGTGCAAGATCTTCAATCTATGATGCGTCACAATCAGCCTTTCTGGACAGAATAATAATGAAAAAAAGAACACTTACCTTATTACTGACAACGCTATGCCTTGCTAACGCATTTCCCGTTAACGCTCAAGAGTATATGTTTACATACTCCAAGTTGTTTTCAGCAATGAAAAATAACGTGAAAGAAGAGTACCCCAATGTCAAAGTCGCTTATTATTTCCTTAATGCCAATACCAAGCAGCTCTGCCCAATAGAGAAGGCTTGGATGGAAAAAGAGAAGCACTATGAAGCGTTGAAAGTCAGTAGCAACCACGAGCTACTACTTCCTTTAGACGATCATTTACGGCAAGCGAATCCGTTAGTGTTTGTCGATACTCCTGAAGATATGCGTTGTGACTTTTCGACTGTTGTTATGGCAAAAGAGCAGTTCAAAGGGGAAATATCTTACCAACAGGTCGCCATCTTATTACCCCAGATGCAAAAATTACTGGAAGAGCTCGGCGGGATGTTTGCGAGTTGGTTCACACCCGATGTTTCTGGTGTCACACTCGAATTTACCAATAATTTGAATTCGGTCATTCAGTTGAGTAACGGCGAAACCATTAACATAGAAAATGGCAAAGCCCAAGTGGACCTCAGTCAACTGGGTGAAGGTGGATCGATGCAGTTGCCACAAGAAACGGTTCGCGTGTTACCTTATCTTCCCAAAGCGAAACATTAGACATGTTGGGCTAATATCAATAGGGCTGCATTCGCAGCCCTTACTCGTTTTATCTTTGTAGGAACATCAAAGATTGGTGACATCCAACTTCAACCTAGGATCAAACTCCATCACGCTATCCTCATCTTCGAGCGCTAGGATTGGCATCTCTTCTTTATCAAAACCAATGTCGCCGCCATTAATAACGCCTGAATCACGGTTAATCGACTTAAAGTCAAACAACTTGAAATCAGCCAAATGGCTAGGCACTACATTTTGCATTGCACTAAACATGGTCTCGATGCGCCCAGGGAACTGTTTATCCCAGCCATTTAGCATTTGCTTAATGTTTTGACGTTGCATGTTTGGCTGAGAGCCACATAGATTACATGGAATAATCGGATACTCTCGCATGTTCGCATATTTGATAATGTCTTTTTCACGACAGTAGGCGAGAGGGCGAATTACCACATGTTCACCGTTATCAGACACAAGTTTAGGTGGCATTCCTTTGATCTTTCCACCATAAAACATGTTCAAAAATAGCGTTTCTAGAATGTCGTCACGGTGATGGCCTAACGCAATTTTCGTCGCACCGAGTTCTTTGGCTGTACGGTACAAAATACCGCGGCGTAAGCGTGAACAAAGTGAGCAGGTGGTTTTCCCTTCAGGGATCTTATCTTGAACAATAGAATACGTGTCTTCTTCGACAATTTTATATTCAACGCCTAGTTGCTCTAAGTACTGCGGCAGAATGTGTTCAGGAAATCCGGGCTGTTTTTGATCAAGATTCACGGCAATAAGCTCAAAGCTAACAGGGGCACTTTTCTGAAGGCTCATTAGAATATCCAGCATGGTAAAGCTATCTTTACCGCCAGAAAGACATACCATAATACGGTCGCCATCTTCAATCATATTAAAGTCAGCAATGGCTTGACCCGTATTACGACGGATACGCTTCTGAAGTTTATTGAAATTATATTGTTGAGCTTTGGTGCGCTCTTGAATTTGCTCAGTCATCAGTGTCTGGTCTTTAATCTTTAAAACAAAATAGAGTGCGTATGATACGGATAAATAGCGCAGATGCCAGATCTAACAAGTAAGGAAGATAAAAAATCCCCCTCGTCTATGACAAGGGGGATCGATGATAGATCGGGCCATTTTAAATAGAGGTTTTAGGATCTAAAGGGCTCACGTAGCCATGCGGCTTTAATGCTAAAACATCACAGTTAATTTTATCAATGACTTGTTCTGCCGTGTTGCCAATAAATACCGCAGATAACCCTGTACGCCCCGTCGTACCAAGAATAACCATCGCCGCATTGAGCTTTTCAGCTGCTTGAGGAATGACGTCTTCAGGCAAGCCTTGTTCTACAAGTGTTTGAGATTCATCTATACCATGCTTTTGTCGCAATGCTTTCATTGCCATCAAATGGTGACCACGAACAGCATCAGTGTAGGTCATTGGATCAAACTCGGGCAGCTCAATGGTAATATTCGCTGGCGTAATAGGGTATGAATTCACCAGATAAGGCGTCGCACCTAAACGAGTGGTGAGGCTTTTTAGTTGTTCAACCATGCAATCATTTAAATCAACATGAGCCGGATTTTCTGATCCCACATGTACCGAAGCGATTATATTCGCATTCTGTGGCCAATCTGAATTTTTGACCAATAGCACTGGAGTTGGGCATTTACGCAATAAGTGCCAATCTGTCGGTGTAAAAATAACGGATTCCAGGACATCATGCTTACGCGTCCCTTTGATCAGAATGTCATGTTCTCCGTAAAATATCTCAGCAATAATCGCTTCATAAGGGCGGTTATGCCACACCACTTTCACTTCAAATTGGATCGAACTATCAATATACGGTTCAGCTACTTTCCTCATCCATTGCTCGCGCTGATGGATAACACCACGTCGCATAGCATCACGTTCATCAACAGAGAGCATCGACGTCATGTCATAAGAGAAATCATAAATAGATAGAAAAAATGTAATGTGGCTAGAAGACGTGCTTTGCTGCGCTAACTGTATGGCTCTGGCAAGGGCGGGTTGTTCATCGTGGTTGATGTCAGCAACTACCAGAATCTTGCTATAAATACTCATATCGACTCCTTAATTATGGAGGAGGGCGTTAGAGTTACTTTAGCTCATAACCAGCGAGAATTTTAGAAAAAAAGAGAGTTTTTAACAGAAGTATGACGTAGCTCATTTAAGAGCTACCTCATTGAAGTTACTTAGTTTCTTTAGATACGCCTGCCAGTTCCATCAGTTGGTCATGGTCAAGGATTGTGATGTATTTGCCTTTAACGCTAAGGATTTCAGACTTCTGAAAACGGCCGAGTAGACGACTGATCGTTTCAACAGTGAGACCAAGGTAATTACCGATATCACCACGAGTCATTGTCAGACGAAACTCTCTAGGGCTAAAGCCGCGCTGAGAGAAACGAGTCGACAAGTTATAAAGAAAAGCCGCCAATCTTTCTTCTGCATTCTTTTTAGATAGCAGAAGAATCATCTCTTGGTCGCCCTTAATTTCATTACTCATCAAGCGCATAATTTGCTGACGTAACTTAGGCATTTTACCCGAAAGATCATCAAGAATTTCGTAGGGTATTTCACATACCATTGATGTTTCTAGAGCCTGAGCAAAACTAGGATGAGAATCATCAGTGATCGCGTCAAAACCAACTAAATCACCCGCTAAATGAAACGCAGTGATTTGTTCATCACCTTGCTCAGTAATGGTATAACTTTTAATTGTACCTGAGCGAATAGCGTAGAGAGACTTAAGGTCGTCACCAGCTTTAAATAGCTCTTGGCCCTTTTGGATAGGTTTTTTACGCTCAATAATTTGATCAAGTTGATCAAGTTCAGATTCATTGAGAGTAAAAGGAATACAAAGCTGGCTAATGCTGCAATCTTGACAGTGAATTGCACAACCACCAGATTGAATGCGCTTTGCCGCTGGCTTATCAGAAATCATAACAACCTTTCACTTTTTGATGTACATCAATATTTTAGCACCCATTACCCCTAAAGGATAGCGAAAAAAGATGCCATAAATCAGACAGCTACCACGTAGATGATAAAATACTCACTGCTCCATAACCCGTGTATAGACCATAGAGTATGATAAAAATCGCAGCAAAATGACGAAATATGAATGATTGTTGAATGTTCTTCAAACGGGTCGCTCCGTAACCAACAAGAAGCATCGCAGGTAAGGTTCCCAAACCAAAAGAGGCCATAACCAATGCCCCTGACAGCGCACTACCGGACACCACAGACCAAGTCAGTACCGAGTAAACTAGCCCACAAGGTAACCACCCCCAGATAAACCCAAAAGGGAGAGCGAACCACGTTTTCCTAAGCGGGAGCAATGATTGCCCAAAAGGCGAAATAAAACTCCAGATTTTTTGCCCAACCTTCTCCAGCTTCAACAGGCCAAACCACCAACGTCCAACATACAATCCAAGTACAATCATTAGGCCTGCCGCAATGAGCCGCAACCAAATCAACGCATGATTAAGTGTAGAGAATTCGGATAGCGAGGCGGCGAGGCCTCCTAATAAACCGCCAAACAGCATATAGCTGGCAATACGCCCAAGGTTGTAAAAAACAAGCAGTATTGGGAGTCGATCACTGCGCTTTTCACCTAAGGTCAAAAGAGAAGCAATCCCGCCACACATTCCCATACAGTGGCCAGCTCCAAGTAAACCGATAAAGAAAGCACCAATCCAATCTGCGGTCATTTTTTCTCTTCTTTTGATGAGGTAAGTTCATCTTCATCAAACAAAATATTGTGTCCTTGGCGTTCTAAATCTTCAAACTGTTCGCTTTTTACTGCCCATAAAAAGATGATGACGGCGATCGTAACCAAAACGATCGCTATGGGGATCAATATATAAAGACTTTCCATCTACTTATCCCTCTTTTTGAGTAGTCGAAGAGAATTAGATACCACAATAATCGAACTCGCCGACATGCCCACAACGGCAATGTAAGGAGCAACCAGCCCCGCAACGGCGAGTGGCAAAACAATAATATTGTATCCAAGTGACCACGCTAAATTTTCCCGAATGATTTTGCGAGCTTTTAACGCTAAGCTTCTGGCTTCCAATAATCTGTCGAGTTTATCACCAAGTAAAACCATATCAGCAGATGCTTTTGCGACATCGGTTCCACCACCCATAGCGACTGATAAGTGCGCACCAGCAAGCGTTGGCGCATCATTAATGCCATCGCCAATCATCATGGTGATATCATCATCTGGTAACGACTTTAAGTAACTCAGTTTATCTTCTGGTTTGGCATTCGATACGACAATATCGATGTCCATTTCGGCGGCCACACTTTGGGCATTAAGTTGAGAGTCACCTGTTAATAGCGTGATCTTAATTCCTTCCTGATGGAAACGATCGATAAATTGTTTCGCTTCACTACGGATAGGATCGCGGTACGTGAAGGTCGCAATGTGTTGCCCGTTGAGCGACAGATAAATACGATTTGCTCGATCATCACTGATGTCGTTCAAAACAAATTCGGCGCTGCCGATACGAACATCGCCGCCTAAATATTTACCTTGAATACCAGACCCAATCATATTCTGCACATGCTCAACACGAAACTCGTCATTACGATATTGCGCAAACGCTCTGGCAATGGGGTGATTGGCATGATGCTCCAAAGCAGCGGCTAGCGCCAAACAATGGTTTTCGTCTATATCACCATGCAACTCAACGTCACTAATTTCGATATCACCACGGGTCAACGTTCCCGTTTTATCAATAATCAAATGGTTAACTTTACAAAGTGTTTCAAAGACATGGTTTTTTCTCAATAAAATACCAAAGTCACCCATTCGTGATGTAGCGCAAGTGATGGCTGTAGGGGTGGCAAGAGAAAGCGCGCACGGGCAGGTTGCCACCAAGACCGCTAACATGATCCAAAATGCATCTTCAGGTTTTGTCTGGTGCCAATAAAACCAAGTGGCTGCTGCAATAATCAAAATTACAGCCACAAAATATCTCGCGACAATATCAGCAATTTCTGCAATCTTAGGCTTAGACATTTGAGCTTCATCTTGCAGTCTAACAATATTGGAAATAACGGAATCCGCTTTAGATGCAGTGACTTCCAACTCGAAAGATTCATCGCCATTTAATGTACCAGCAAAAACAGCATCACCGACTGTTTTGACAACTGGTACTGATTCACCGGTCAACATTGATTCATTAATATGAATACGCCCATTCAACACTCGACCATCAGCAGGGACGTGTTCTCCAGGCAACACGCGAATTCGATCACCAAGAGCTAGAGTTTTTACAGGCACTTGACGGCCATCCAACGTAGTTGCAACCGCAGGGATCAATTTCAGTAAATTGCCGCTAGCCGCCGCGGCTTTTCTACGCGCCCGCATCTCTAAAAATCGTCCAACCAATAAGAAAAAGGTAAACATTGAAATGGATTCAAAAAAGACTTCGCCTTGTTCAGTCACTGTCGCTATCAGACTAGCAACATACGCAAAAATAAGAGCAATAGAAACAGGGACATCCATACCTAATGTTCTGCCTCTAATGCTTCGCCAAGCATTGAGGTAAAAGGGAAGGGCAGAGTATAAAAGTACGGGGGTTGCAAAGATCAAGCTAACCCAACGAAAATAATTGCGAAACTCAGAATCAAGATCACCGAAGACCTCAAGATAGAGCGCCACAGCAAGCATCATCACTTGCATGGTGGCTAGGCCTGCAATACCCAAGCGATAAAGATATTGCTTCATTGATTGATGGTAGGCTGCCTCATGTGCGTCTGCTTCAAAAGGGGCAGCCTTATAACCTAATTTATGAATAGTGGAGAGTAATTCACTGAGTCGTGTTTGTGTCTTATCCCAACTGAGTAAAGCACGGTTGGTAGTGGTATTGACCCTTATCGAAATTACCCCATTTTTATGAGAGAGTTGTTTTTCAATTAACCAAGCACAAGCCGCACAGGAAACACCTTCTAACGATAACGTCACTTCGGACGTTTCGTTGTCGTTACGAACGAACTCTGCTTGTACATCATCATTATCATAATGAATGAGTGCTTTGAGCTGCTCTGGCACAAGCTCCACTTTATCTGCAGTGGTCGTTCGGTATTGGTAATAAGATACTAGGCCACTCTCTACAATGGTTTTAGCCACGGTTTCACAACCGGGACAACACATATCTCTGCTTTCACCTAGAATATCAACTTTATAATCCGTGTTGGCTGGTACATCTTCACCACAGTGGTAACACGCTTTGCACATAGTTTAATTCATTAATTGAGTAGAAGTTGGCATTGGAAACGTTACTCGACCTTGGATTAACCACTCCTCATTGTGAGGAGTGAGTTCGATGAACCAAGGGCCTTGTAACGGGGCAGGCAGGGTAATGCGATATATACCTTGTGCATCCGATGCGACAAGTTGTGTGAAATCACGGTCTGGCAGTGTCCGATGAGCAAACATCATTTTAATCGCGGGGTAGTGTTCAAGCTCACCTTTATTAAATTTGAAGATAATATCATTACCCTCAGAGTAGACTTCAGAGCTGAGCTTTAATGCTTTCGCTTCGTTAATTTTTGATAGGTCAATATTAATGCCTTTGCCTTTTTTGTAGTAATCCTCTGTCACCAATGACACTGAATTCTGAGAAAAGACGATAACCGTTGCAATCGTCCATATCACCACAGTTAACGGTAAGATGATCAGAAACCACGGCCAGAATTGTTTATACCAAGGAGTTACCATAAAAAAGTTCTCAACAACAAAATAAAGAAGGCTTATTAAAAAGAGAAGAAAGACAGCCCTAATAAAGAGCTGCCTTTGTTGTGCAATTAGTTCTCTGTATTGCTTAAACTCCACACGTAAGCAGCAACCAGTTGAACTTTATCTTCACCGAGAATGTCATTCCAAGCAGGCATAACACCTGATCGGCCATGCATGACCGTTTGAGTAACATCGGCTCTTGAGTCACCAAATAACCAATCGTTATCAGTAAGATCAGGTGCTCCAAACGCAGGGTTACCTTTACCATCCGTACCATGACAAGCGGCGCAAACGACGAAGCGAGCTTTACCTGCTTCCGCTTCTCGAACGTTCACAGAACGCCCAGAAAGGCTTAGGGTATAACTCACCACTTCCTTCACACCTTGCTCACCGAGGACATCTTTCCAAGCTGGCATTTGTCCAATACGACCATGTCGGATAGTGGTCACAATCGCTTCTGGTTCACCACCATATAACCAAGCATTATCGGTTAGATTCGGAAAGCCTTTTTGACCACGAGCGTCAGAACCATGACACTGAGAGCAGTTTTGTAAGAATAAACGCTGACCAACCTTCAATGCATCAGAATCTGCTGCAATTTCAGGAATAGGGCGTAAATCCGAACCGCCGCCAGTATAAGCTAAGCGTTTAAATGCTTCACCAAAGTAGGTGTTTGCGTCATCTAACTCTTTTGCATACTGTACTAACACTTTATTGTTTTGCGCATTTGCAATCGAGGCTTTGGACTCATCAAGAGAGCGAATGGTTTGATCTGAACTTTGCCAACCAAGTACACCTTTAAAACTACCTAACCCAGGATAGAGGGTCAGATAGATAGCGGCAAAAATAAACGTACTAATAAAAAGATAGGTCCACCATTTAGGCAGAGGGTTGTTGAGCTCACGAATACCATCGTATTCATGGCCCATATCCGAGCCTTCTTCCACTCCCATTTTGTCTTTTAAACACCAAACGAGCAGAATCGCACAGCCCAGCAAAGTTCCCACCGTAATGATGATGACCCATAGACTCCAAAATGTCGTCATTGTTTAGTCACTCCTTGTTCCTTAGAGGATTTGGGCTGTTCATCGGCAAAAATGAGGTTAGCCGCTTCATCGAAACGAGCTTTACGGTTTTTGCCATAGGCCCACCACACTACGCCTATAAAACAGACGAACAGCACTATGGTCCAAATACTGTGAATAGTACCGATATCCATAACTACCCCTTACTTCATTGCGTGACCAAGAGATTGAAGATAAGAAATGATTGCATCCATTTCTGATTTCCCTTCGACATCTTTTGCTGCATTCGCGATTTGTTCATCGGTATACGGCACACCAAACTGATTACGGAATAATTCAAGTTTGCTTTGCGTAAGCTTGCCGTCCAACACATTTTTTGCTAGCCAAGGAAAACCGGGCATGTTTGATTCAGGAACCAGTTCGCGAGGATTAGTCAAGTGAACTCGATGCCATTCATCAGAATAACGACCACCAACACGAGCCAAATCAGGCCCAGTCCGCTTCGAACCCCACACAAATGGATGCTCCCAAACACTTTCACCAGCCACCGAATAATGACCATAACGCTCCGTTTCGGAACGGAATGGGCGAATCATTTGGCTATGGCAAACGTTACAACCTTCGCGAATATAGATATCACGGCCTTCAAGTTGCAGCGCAGTGTAGGGCTTAAGATTTTCAACAGGCTCAGTAGTTTGCTTTTGGAAAATCAATGGCGTGATTTCAACCAAGGCTCCCCAACTGATGGCAAAAATAATGAAAATAGCCAGTAAACCGACATTACGTTCGATGATTTCATGGCGATTATTAGAACTCATTCTTTCATCTCCTTATGCCGGTTGAGGAATAGCTTTTAAGCTATTATCTGGTGCAAAAACCGTTTTATACGTGTTGTAAGCCATCAGGAACATACCTGCTAAGAAGATAAATCCACCAATGAATCGAACGGTATAGAATGGGTAAGAGGCTTGGACAGACTCAACAAAACTGTACGTTAACGTACCGTCAGAGTTAACAGCACGCCACATCAGGCCCTGCATAACACCTGAAATCCACATCGCAACGATGTAGAGCACCGTACCAATAGTCGCTAACCAGAAGTGAGCATTGATTAGACCAACAGAGTACATACGCTCTTGGTTAAATAGGCGAGGGATTAAATGGTATACCGAACCAATCGACACCATTGCAACCCAGCCTAGAGCTCCAGAATGCACGTGACCAATGGTCCAGTCGGTGTAGTGTGACAGTGCGTTAACTGTCTTAATCGACATCATTGGTCCTTCAAACGTAGACATTCCGTAGAATGACAATGAAACGATGAGGAATCGTAAGATTGGGTCATAGCGCAGTTTATGCCAAGCACCAGATAACGTCATGATCCCGTTGATCATCCCGCCCCATGAAGGAGCAAACAACACCAACGACATCACCATGCCAAGTGACTGAGTCCAGTCAGGCAGAGCAGTGTAGTGTAAATGGTGCGGACCAGCCCAAATGTAAAGAGAGATCAAAGCCCAAAAGTGAACAATCGATAAACGGTATGAATAAACAGGGCGTTCAGCTTGTTTTGGTACAAAGTAATACATCATACCAAGGAAGCCGGCAGTAAGCAGGAAACCCACCGCATTATGACCGTACCACCACTGAACCATAGCATCCACCGCCCCAGCGTAAACTGAATACGATTTACCCATAGAAACAGGGATTGCCATGCTATTTACAATATGCAATACAGCAACAGTAAGGATAAAAGCTCCGAAGAACCAGTTTGCCACATAGATATGTGCCGTCTTACGTTTGACGAGTGTTCCAAAAAACACTATCGCATAAGATACCCATACAAGAGCAATGGCGATATCAATTGGCCATTCTAATTCCGCGTATTCTTTACCGGAGGTATAACCCAAAGGTAAAGTTATTGCTGCAGATAAAATAATGGCTTGCCATCCCCAAAAGGTGAAGGGCACAAGAGGACCACCAAATAGACGAGTTTGACAAGTACGCTGAACAACATAATAAGATGTTGCAAAGAGGGCACTTGTACCAAACGCAAAAATAACCGCATTAGTATGCAGAGGACGTAAGCGACTGTACGTCAACCACGGCGTATCAAAGTTTAGCTGTGGCCAAACTAATTGAGCGGCAATCAAAACACCTACAGCCATACCAACAATACCCCAGAGAATAGTCACTAAGGTAAATTGCCGAACAACTGTATAGTTGTAGTTTTGTTCAAGCTGCTTTTCTTGGCTCATTTGCATGCTTCCAATTTCTAATTAACTACACTTTACTTCCAACACGACACATGTCGTAATGCCCCCCAAATCCACAATAGAAATACTGCTTTATCATAACGTTACTATCTATTGCTGACTTTTAAAAAAAGTGGCATTTTCAACCGTCAACTATACTGCAATTAACAATTCAATGACAGAGTAGTAACCTTACAGTTGTTCAGGATTTGGCCTTTTATTTCAAAACTTTGAAGTTTGTTACACGAGGAAGGAAGCATCATGGCTTCAGAAAAGCTTACAAAACACAGGTTTGCTCAAATACTAATCGCATTACTCATTCTTTTGGTCGCTTTTTTCTGGAGGACTTTTTCTTATCAAAACGTCGACATGACGAGCTGCACTCCAACGCCAAATTGTTCTGTATTTGTAAATGAACAGGAAATTATAGTGATTAAAGATGATAACTTATTCAACATTCCGACCACTGGATAATCCAACCAAATTCACCCAATAAACCTATAACTTTCAAGATAATTGGAAAAAGATCCTCGATATAAACTCTTACAAAAATAAAACATGAACCCAATCTGGTTCTTGGATTGATCAGCATAAATAATAACTAGAATGAAATCTTCGATTATCAGACTAGTTATTAGGTATTTTATGGTAAATGCTGATTATGTTTAATGTCATGAGGATAGATAGAAAAAGAGGAAGGAAATATTCGTACATTAAAATATGATCATTTATAATTTAACATAATATACATAATACGCACTTTGATTTGTAAACCATCATAGCAATTGAAACCATACATCCAAATTTTCATTTCACAGTGAAATCACACCTTACTCATAACTCTGCTGCATTGATTTGTATCCGTATGTATTTCTCTGGAACTTTATATTTAAATTTTTTGCCTATCTTGATTTTAGATTTTGCTTTCGCGCAGATTTGGTAATCACCGTTTGTCCCAACGCCTACAATTTCTGCATAATTTTGAACATGCTTCATTTCGATCATCACGTCACAATATCCATCAAGCTTAGATCTATATTTTTTAAGAGCTTTCAGCGTTTGCTGTTTTATTGATTTCGCGACAGGATTACTTTCTGAATCGTCGGCATAACCCTTTGAACAGAAAACTACTATCACTAACGAAATGATAACTACACAGATTTTTTTCATCGTCGAGAACCTTTACAGAGACTTCCATCATGATATCAGCGAGTTATAAATGGACGATATGTAAAGTTAATCGTTTCGACGATGTTCGTTTTTTAATGAAAACAATCTGTAACTTAAGAATGGCAGACTCAATGTGACTTCTTGGTTCGTTGCTCTTTTGTATGAAATCCCTGATGAGGAAAAACATTGCGAATACGCTGTTGAATTTTTTTAGGTACGTCTTTAGAAAAAACCAACTTAACACCCGTTCTCTGCTGGTAAACTTTTAGTTCGCCGCTCAAGTCTGTCTTTTCAGCAATCTCAGTCACATTATGTTTAAAACTTGGAGGGAAATGACCTTTAACTTGTGCTACGACACCATCTTTGAATTTAACTCTCAATATAGGCCGATCAACAGCGACTAACCAAAAGATAACTGCAGCAGCAGCCAGAATGACATACAACATTTTTATCTCCTTTCTTATTCAGACAGTAATTTACTTAAATCTTCTTTTAAACTTGAGACGGTTCTACTCGCTTTTTCGCTACGAGATGCTTCACTTAACAGGTATTCAATCGCGTCAGACAAAGTGCAACCAAGCTCATTGGCTCGATATGATAGTTTTTCCCACACTCGATAATCGAGATCGATAGATTTCTTTCTGGTGTGTAGTTGCTCGGCATTAAAGTGGCGTTTGCGTTTGGCTCTAATTGCTTGCTTGAGTTTATTACTCAGTTCAAGTGACATGTGCTGATCAATCCACCCAAGAACCAGATTGGGTTCATGCTCTATTTTTTTTAACTGTTCAATTGCAACTAGAGCTTCACTTTTGTCTACATAACGAGTGATTGTTTCGCCATCCTTCCACTTATTAATTAAGTATTGCCACTTCCAACCCGATTCCAAATTTTCAAGCTGTTGATATTTCATAACGTAAAATCCATGCCAAGTTAGGGTGACAGCGTAACCCACCATCGTTCAGAGTTCAATTTTTGGATTCAAAAAAGCGAACAAGATCAAGCATAATAATGGAGCTGTTAGACATTGCTATTTTTCTATATAATCTGGCTTCTTTTAATAAACACTAGATTTCAATGACTCAAAATATTTGGCGTTCAGTCACACCTCAGTATGATCAATTCCACTCGCAACTAGCTCAGTACCCTAGTCTATCTCCGGTAACATTACTCGACACACAGCCCAGACTAGCAACCGCTATTCAGCAGTTTGTTCAATTGAAAGGTTTTACACGAGTGATGTTGATCAACGCGCCAGATAACTCAATCTATCGTCAATTAGTCAGTCAAAAACTTCAAGTAATAAAGCCAAACTCGCACGTTATTTGTACAGAGTCCCTCGATATGGGGACTATCTTTGGCCAATACCGCGCTGAAAATGGGCTTATCACCAGCGAAATTCCTGGTTTATTGGATAAAGCCAATGGTGGTTATCTTCTGATCTCCGCTAATATGCTGCTGGCTAATCCTAAAATGTGGCCATTATTAAAAGCGGCAGTATTAGGCGAAGATGTAAGCCCCATTAATTGTGATGCTAAATCACCACACCCCTCACCAATCTCTAAAAAATATGAGGTCAAACTGATCATTTTAGGTGATAGGAACCAGTTAGCCGATGTCGACTATTTGGATGCAGACGTCCGCTCAAGCTTTTGTTTCTACACCGAATTAGAGTTGGACCTGAAAATTGATGAACAATCGATATTGACCTACCTCGCTTATTTGCGTTGGATATCTGAAGAATACCAACTCCCTACACTGACTGAAGATGCCATTCCTGCTCTTATGACCGCAGGTGCCCGTTTCACGGAAGATCAACATTACACACCGTTATGTGTAATATGGCACAGAACACTCATAGAAGAAGCGGCCTTAGAGTCAAATCAGTATCCGATTACTAAATCTCATATCGAAAGTGCCTTAGACAAACGCTATTATCGAGAGTCTTATCTGCAGCAACGAGCACTCGACGATATACTTGATGGACAAGTCATTATCGAAACTCAAGGCGAACAAGTCGGCCAAGTCAATGGATTAACGGTGATCGATGTTGCTGGCCATCCTCTTTCCTATGGTGAACCAGCTCGTATCTCATGCGTTGTGCACTTTGGTGACGGTGATATTACCGATGTCGAACGCAAAGCCGAGCTCGGTGGTAATTTGCATGCAAAAGGCATGATGATAATGCAAGCCTTTGTAAGCAGCTCAATGAACCTTGACGCACCGCTTCCCTATTCGGCCTCAGTTGTCTTCGAACAATCATACAGCGAAGTGGATGGCGACAGTGCATCACTAGCCGAGTTATGCTCTTTAGTAAGCGCTTTATCTGAACATCCCATTAACCAACAAATCGCTGTGACAGGTGCGGTTGATCAATTCGGGCGAGTCCAAGCTGTTGGCGGGCTAAACGAAAAAATTGAAGGCTTCTACCATGTGTGTAAGCATCAGGGATTCACGGGTGGACAAGGCGTCATTCTACCAAGAACAAATCTAAAACATCTTGCGCTTCATAAAGATGTAGTCAATAGCATTAAAAATGATGAATTTCATATTTGGCCAGTCGCTACAGTTGATGAAGCCGTACCGATCCTTATGGGTGCGTCATTCAGAGACGATGACGAAGAAAGCATCATTAATAAAATTGCTCAACGTATTGAAAACTTTGAAAGGCATGATCAATCACACAGTATTGCAGAGCGCATTAAAAACTGGTTTGTGTAGCACTGATCGGAGTTGTTTAGCGTACACGTGTTCCCTAATATGCACCCTATCAAAAATTGGAGTAACTGATAATGCAGAATAAACGAGATTCATATAATCGTGAAGACTTACTAGCCTCTAGCCAAGGTGAGCTTTTCGGGCCTGGCTACCCTCAATTGCCAGCGCCAAATATGTTGATGATGGACCGCATCACCAAAATGTCAGAAACCGAGGGCGAGTATGGTAAAGGCCTTATTCTTGCTGAGTTAGATATTACTCCTGATCTGTGGTTCTTTGATTGCCATTTCCCTGGCGATCCTGTAATGCCTGGCTGTTTAGGTTTAGATGCGATGTGGCAATTGGTTGGTTTCTTCCTTGGCTGGGTTGGTGGCAAAGGAAAAGGCCGGGCATTAGGTGTTGGTGAAGTTAAGTTCACAGGTCAGATCCTACCAACAGCAAAAAAAGTAACTTACGAAATCACGATGAAACGGGTTGTTAACCGTAAACTTGTAATGGGCCTAGCTGATGGTCGCGTTCTTGTCGATGGCAAAGAGATTTACGTTGCAAAGGACTTAAAAGTAGGTCTTTTCCAAGATACTTCTGCTTTTTAATGACGTTAAACTATTCATAAGCGACTCATAGAGTCGCTTTTTTCTCATCAAAACACTTAGTTATAGTGCCTTAGAGTGGCTTGAATACTAAAAAGCCCCTTCCGGGGCTTAAATCCTTTTGCATGTATGTGGGAGTTTATTTGTAGAGACCAGCTTGTTTGTCATCTCTGGCATCGCGCCAACCACCTAGCCAATATGAACGAGCGTCCGTTTGTTGATAAGGGCAAGCCTCTACGGAACGTCCGTTTAAGCCAGCTTTATACCCATGAGACTGTGCTCTTTCAAGGCGATCACGCTTTTGTCTCTTCATCATAGTGTAGTCCTCATACAGTAACTTGTGTCTTACATACAACTATTAAATCTACATGGCATATCTGTTACGCCACAATTAAGAATTGCTCAAAAATTCGACTTTCTCAAGTTACAAAAAAGGCGCAGATTCTAAATTGTGAACTTGCGCCATTCTTTACACTATTTAATTATTTTCTGCGGAACCCAAAGAGAGCAAGTAGTGTCAGAGTAATCCACCCCATACTACCGCCTTTACGTTCAACGGGTGGAAGTGCCGTGCTGCGGACTTCAATATCGCTAGCCGCCGCGCCAGCAATCGGGATCAGTTTAATCGCGACAACGCTTTCACTTCCAGAAGTACAGTATGAGTTATGGGAGAAATCGTAATAGCCACCAGTACATTTAAATGCACTTGCTGCAATCACACCATCATCGTTGATATCTGAGGCTTCAAAAATACGGAACTGGTTATTATGTTGTGAGTAAGCCCCACCGTTGGTTAGATCATCTAACCACCAACCTTGGTTCTGGAACAATGCCATTCTTGCTGCATTACTCCCTGTACCGTTGAAAGGATAGATAAAGCCACGATGACGACGTTGTTTGCCTCCATCTTCACGACCTTTTTCTGCATCGATTTGACCGACAATTTCATTGAAATTGTTGATCGCTTTCGCTTCACCGCCCGCACCAGTAAAGAAAATTCCACCTGATAGATAGTTAGCTACAGGTGTTCCGCTATTAGCATCTGCCACGAAAATACGGTTTGCTGCTGCGCCGCTTTCAGGTTTATCGCCTCGACGTTTTGTTTCACCGATCACGATTAAATGGTTATTAATATCTGTCGCTAATGAGTTGGAGTAAATCACATCTCCATCCACTTTCAGTTCTGTGCCAGTAATAACCTTACTACTCCACATATCATGCTTAGGAGTTGTTACGTCGTAACTTGCATTAGGATAGAATACTGTTGCTTGCATTCTAAACACATTATCATCGCGATAGGTATTAAAACCAGCCATAACTGGCTTGTTAGCGTAACTGCCAGATGTAGGAATAGCAGCGCCTCTTACACTTGCTTGTGCAGAGTATCCGCTACGGTTTGCTTCAACATCACCGATCCACCCTGTTACGCGGTAACCCGTCGATGTAGATGCTGTGTCCCACATATAAGCTTGCGTTGCAAATGCAAAATTTTGACACTGACGAGTTAACTGTGGATCGAGACCATCACTCACACAAGTGTTAACATCGCCATTGTAGTCTTTGTTATCATCATCACCATTACCCGTTAAATAAGGGCTAACTGATGCACTACCAACCACAAACTTATTGGTACCGTCACTGAATACATCATAAGCGAACGTCCGGCCCATTTTTTCAACAATTTTATTATTTGTATCTTTGACAATTGTGGTATCTGTTGGTGGATTTAAAATATTGCCATTATAAAAACCACGTTGACGGTAGCCTAGAGCGTAATTACTTCCAAACTGTGTGTAACCGCTGTTCGTAATACCAAAAGCAGAAATGCCGTCTAACCCAGTTAAAACAGTATTTTGTGTATTTGCAATAGAGCTAAAAGTCAAAACAACTTGCGATGAATTAACAAAGGCCGCTGCATTTTGTAGATAACTACCATTATCCCAAGCATCACGCTCACGCTTCAAACCGCCAGTTTCAACATTGTTGTACTCAAAACCGTGCCACTGCTTATCAGCCCATGCGTCACAAGTAGAATAACCGAGTTCGTTAGAGCAATAGCTTTTCAGATCATCAATATCCTGATAAACAAAACGATTATCCATTTTGAATGGCACTTCATCACGATAGGAAATGCCATCAGAACCATTGAGCGTATCGCCACCAAACGCAAAAGTATTACAGCTATTTCCGGCCGTAAAACAACCTAATGGATGCGATGAAACCGTATCTTTTTGTATTGCCCTTCCATAATATTCATTAGCGACTAAGTTACCGGGTGTCACTTCTACAATTTGGTAAAGTGCAGCATGAGCTTGAGTGGCAGCCAGAATACTGGCCGCAATTACGGTGATTTTAAATGTTTTACTACTCATTAATAATCTCTAACTTTCCTGTTGCATTGCTTCGAGCTCTTCCCAGCGCTCGAAAGCAATTTCAAGCTCCTGCTCTTTCGCAGTTAACTTATCTAAAACGGGCTGTGTTTTGTCTGCTGATTGCATGAAAAACTCAGGATCGTTCACTTGCTGTTGAAGCATTTCAATATCATTCTCAAGTTGCTCTAACATTGCGGGCAACTCATCCATTTCTCGCTGCAGTTTATAAGATAACTTTTTAGGTTTTGTCTTAATTGGCGCTGTTTTGAGAGTTTCCTCAACCACTTTTTCTTTATTGCTGACATTTTCAGCAACTCGTGACTGCAAAACCTGAGCTCTTTGTTGCTGAGCATCGTGATAGCCTCCAACAAATTCTTCAATTTTGCCATCGCCTTCAAAAATCCAACTCGTTGTTACAGTATTATCAACAAATTGACGATCGTGGCTGACAAGCAGCAATGTGCCTTGGTAATTGGCAAGCAAATCTTCTAAAAGTTCCAAAGTTTCGATATCTAAATCGTTGGTTGGTTCATCTAAAATCAATAAATTATTCGGTTTGAGGAAAATACGAGCAAGCAACAGTCTGTTTTTCTCACCACCAGATAGCGCTTTTACAGGCGTTCTCGCACGTTTAGGGGCAAACAAGAAATCTTGTAAGTAGCTTAATGCGTGCCGTGGGCGCCCAGCCACCATCACTTCTTGTTTTCCGTCAGCTAAGTTGTCAATTACCGACTTCTCAGGATCGAGGATCTCACGGTACTGATCAAAATAAGCAACTTCAAGTTTGGTACCGCAATGTAATTTGCCACTCTGAGGTTGTAAATCACCCAACAGCAGTTTCAGCAGCGTACTTTTACCACATCCGTTAGGGCCAATAAGTGCAATGCGATCACCACGCATGATATTGAAACTGAAGTTCGAGACAATCTTTTTGCCATCAATGCTATAGCTAATATCCTTCGCTTCGAAGACAATTTTTCCTGAACGCGCAGCGTCATCGATTTGCAAGTTTGCTTTGCCCTGTACCTCACGGCGATCATTACGCTCTTCTCTTAGCTTCTTGAGTGCTCTTACACGCCCTTCGTTACGAGTACGACGCGCTTTGATGCCTTGGCGAATCCAAACTTCTTCTTGGGCCAATTTCTTATCAAACTCGGCATTTTGCATCTCTTCTACGCGCAAGGCTTCTTCCTTGGCGACAAGGTACTGATCATAATCACCAGGAAACGAGCTGAGTTTACCGCGGTCAAGATCAACAATGCGTGTCGCCATTGAGTGGATGAACGTCCGGTCATGCGATACGAAGATGATCGAGCCTCTAAAATCTTTCAAAAAACCTTCAAGCCATTCGATGGTGGTTACATCAAGGTGGTTAGTCGGTTCATCAAGCAGAAGGACATCAGGATCACACACTAGTGCTCTTGCAAGAGCCGCTTTACGCTGCCATCCACCGGATAAATCCGTTAGTTTGGTGTGGCCATCCAGTTTCAACGCCGCCAGAACATTTTGGATACGTTCTTCAAAACGCCATGCCCCTGTATGCTCTAGCTGCTCTTGAATGCGAGATAACTTATTGATATTACTTTCACTTGGATCGACAACGATGAGATCCAAAAGATCTTGATAGATCTTTAGATACTCACCAACTTCCGCTAATCCACCAGCAACATAATCAAAAACGGTACCGGCTTCATCTCTAGGCGGATCTTGTTCTAATCGAGAAACAACAACATCTTGTTCTATCTGCATTTTTCCGTCGTCCATGATGATTTCTCTCGCAAGAACTTTCATTATAGTCGACTTGCCTGCACCGTTTCGGCCGACGAGACAAACTCGTTCATTTTCTTGCAATGCGAAATCTGCATGATCGAGTAATGGGTGGTCACCAAATGCTAATTGACCGTTATGGATGGTAATTAATGCCATTATTTTCTAACCAATGAAGTAATGTTTGTTGGTCAAAGGGCCAGCTCAGTTCGGATTCTTGATATTTAAGAACCGGAATAGTGACCCCGTAACGAGAAAAGAGCGCATCATCAAATGCAATATCAACAATTTGGACTTGTTCAGCAATGTTTACCTGCTGAACAAGCTGAAATGCCATCTCACAGAGATGGCATCCTTCAGTACTGTAAAGCGTGAACGACTTCATTCCCTATTCACTGCGTGCATGGGAAATGGTCCAGCAGTTGTGGATCTGCTTATTGCGTTCAAAATCCAGTGGTAATGTTTGCGCTGAAATATTTTGAGCAACTAAACCAAGCTCCGCTAGTGCTTCTAAATCCATTTTAAAATGTCGTTTATTGTTTGAAAACACAATCGTACCTTCTGGACGTAGGATACGTTTTAAATTTTCCATCAACTTAATATGATCGCGTTGCACATCAAATGTGTGTTCCATACGTTTGGAATTTGAGAATGTTGGCGGATCGATAAATATCAAATCAAATTGTTCTTTTGCAGTCTCTAACCATTGCACACAGTCGGCTTGTTCAAAGCGATGCTGGTGTCCAACTTGACCGTTGAGCTTTAAGTTGTCTTTAGCCCATTCTAAATAGGTTTTAGACATATCAACCGTCATGGTTGATTTTGCTCCACCGCAAGCGGCATGAACGGTTGCAGAGCCGGTGTAAGCAAATAGATTGAGGAAGTCTTTGCCCTTTGCCATTTGCCCTAAGCGACGACGCGTCAATTTATGATCAAGGAATAAACCCGTATCGAGATAATCATGTAAATTGACAATCAGTTTAACGCCATACTCGTTCACTTCCATTGTCTCAGAAATTTGCCCTAATTTTTGATATTGAGAGCGTCCTTTCTGTTTTTCACGAACTTTGAGTACCACTTTATTTGCTTCTGTTCCGGTGACTTGAATCGCGGCACGAATGATATCTGTTAAACGGCGTTTCGCCTTTTCTTCTGGAATATCTTTAGGTGCGGCGTATTCTTGGATCACTAGGTGGTCGAGATAAACATCGATCGCAACATTGTATTCAGGCAAATCAGCATCATAAATACGATAGCAATCGAGTGATTCACGTTTCGCCCACTTACCAATTTTCGCAATATTTTTCTTTAAACGATTCGAAAAATCAGGAGCGATCACCGATTCTTGAGAAATAGACGCTCCTGGCTCTACCGTGCGCAATGAAATTGAGTAGTTCTTTTGGTGACAAGGTAACGCGCCGTTATTTAACTTAAACTGCTTTTCAGCGCGCATACGCAAACAACTGAGTAATTCGTCAGAGCTAGAGAAAATCGACGCTTGGCAACCGCCAAATTCAGCCTTTAATTGACCACCAAATGCCGTGTATAAAGCAATCAAACCAGGATGGGTACCTAGACGTTCACCATAGGGTGGATTACAGATAACCACACCATCCTCAAACCCTTCAGGACGCTTGATCAGTGCCGCATCACCTAGCTGGAAGATAATCAGTTCTTCAACCCCTGCGCGGCGAGCGTTATCTTTCGCGGTCTGCAGCACTCGTGCATCGTTATCAAAACCAAAGAACTTACAGTCAACTTTCTTGACACCACGCCTTGCTTGAACATTAGCTTCTGATTTTATTTGCGCCCACAGTTCTGCATCAAAATCCTCTAAAGCTTCAAAACTCCACTTTGGACGCTTGAGACTAGGAGCCATACCAGCAGCCATCATGGCCGCCTCAATGAGCAAAGTACCAGAACCACACATTGGGTCGAGCAGTGGCTTCGTTTCACTCCATCCACTACGCAAAATAATAGCCGCTGCTAATGTTTCACGAAGTGGTGCTCGCCCCGCTTCGGTACGGTAACCGCGCTGATGTAAACCACCGCCCACCATATCAATCCCTAAAATGGCTTTATCTTTATGCAAGCGTACATGGACACGAAGATCTGCATGATCTTTATCGATCGAAGGGCGCGGTAAGTTCTTTTTGGTGAAACAGTCGACAACCGCATCCTTTACTTTCATCGCACCGTACTGACTGTTGCGGATTTCGTGATTTGTGCCGTTGAAGTCGACAACAAACTTTTTCGAACTATGAAAATGATTAACCCAGTTCACTGAACTTGCTGACAAGTAAAGATCCATATCATTTTGGCAGGTAAATTCAGAGAGGACGCGAACAAATCTTGATGCTAGACGGCTCCACAAACAACAGCGATAAATCTGCTCTTTCGACGCTTTAAATTTTACCCCGGCCTGCACGGGTTTTGCGTCCGTAATCCCTAATTTGGTTAGTTCTTCAACTAATAGGTTCTCAAGACCGTTTGAGGTAACCGCTAGATATTGATTCATACTGCTCTTTTACTGATAAAAATGACCACGCATTATACCTGACAATCCCACGCTTGAGTAAAACAAAGTGTCTCTTTCACCTTCTCAACCATTCAATTGCTTAACTACTCGCCAATTTTACAAATAGACAAGCTTCGAGCATTGCAAAAATATCTCACTAGATATAGCAAGGCCTACGGGATGAGTGAGTATTTATTCACCGCAAAATTGGACTATACCAGATCGCTTTTTACAGTGTAAATTAATTACAAATTAGCTAAAAATGGGAATATGTCGGCCATTTCTAGTGATGTAGACACTGTTTATAACGTCACTTTTGAAGAAAAAAACATCAGAATCCTGAACAAATCTCACATTTAAGATCGAATTCAGACGGATAGGATTGAGTTGGGGAAAAGCTCTAGGCAAAAAAAATCGGCTATTAAGCCGATGGGAAATGAAACAAAGGAACGAAACGTTGTGCTATTAGGGAAAAGTTAACTCACAAGAGCAACGTGCTCTTCGAGCAAAATATGATTAGCGCAAGCCATACGGTCATGCATAACCTTAATGACCTGTCCGAATTCCAGCTGTTTGGAACCATTCAGTATAAACGCATCCAAATCGACTAAGGCGCAAAGACTAGCGCAGTCCCCTACCTCAAGTACGATGAAATAACCTTGGCTGTAGCCGTTGACCAACCGAACAATGTCACCTTCACTCGGTTCAAAACCGTAGCCTTGATGATCAAAAAACCAACTTTTAGGCTGGACAGGTTTATGAAAACGCTTAGCGGCAACACAATAGAGTGCTAATTCGGCTTGTCTTGGCTCACTTAAACCTAAATAGGCAATTTGCTCTTTGTAGGTTTGGAAAGCACTCGCATCATCGACTGAAAAATGATTCTCAGCAAAAGCACAATCGACGAGCAGATTACGGTAAAGATTGGTCTTAAAAACCATCTCATCACCAAGGTACAACATCAGGCAGCTTTCGCTATCTGAATAATACCAACTCCATTTGTCACTTGGTTTAAGCATCGTTCCACTCTCTAATTTTAACAAATTATCAAACTATTAGGTAAAACGCTTAATTACCTTTGCCAGCTAGTGAATGTAATTTTAAGAACAGAAATATAAAAAAAAAGAGGAAATGAATAACTCATTCCCTCTTACTTTGACCCAGTCACTTTTTATTTTTCTGAGTAAATACCTTTAAATCGCACTTATTTACAGGTTCTTGACAATATCTCTCACTAAACCTGGGCCGTGATAAATGAATCCTGAATAGACTTGTACCAGTTTCGCGCCCGCCAACATTTTTTCTTTTGCAGCGATACAAGAATCAATACCACCCACTCCAATAATGGGCAGCTTATCACCCAACTCTTGGTACAAGCACTTAATCACTTCAGTACTTCTTGATTGAACAGGACGGCCACTTAACCCACCCGCTTCATTCGCGAATTTCATACCTTCCACCAGCGACCGATCCAATGTGGTATTAGTCGCGATAACGCCATCAATATTATGCTTGAGTAACGATTGGCAAATTTGTTTAAGTTCGTCATCAGAAAGATCGGGAGCGATCTTTAATGTTAGCGGAACGTATTTATTATGCAGCTTAGCCAATTCAGATTGCTTCGCTTTCAGTACGGCAAGCAAATCATCCAATGCCTCACCATATTGTAACGTTCGTAACCCAGGAGTGTTGGGGGATGAAATGTTCACCGCTATGTAACCAGCATATGGGTAAACTTTCTCCATACAAATAAGATAGTCATCTGCCCCATTTTCAATCGGTGTATCTTTATTCTTTCCAATGTTGATACCGATAATGCCGTCATATTTGGCTTTCTTAACGTTCTCAACCAGGTTGTCGACACCTAAGTTGTTAAAGCCCATTCGATTGATAATACCTTCCGCTTGGATCAAACGGAATAAACGCGGTTTATCGTTACCAGATTGAGGACGTGGAGTCACGGTACCAACTTCGACAAAACCAAACCCCATTGCACCAAAAGCTTCTATGCATTCCCCATTTTTATCTAGGCCAGCGGCCAAACCTACAGGGTTTTTAAAAGTTAAACCCATGCATTCGACTGGGCGATTGGGTAAGTGTTGACGATAGAAGAGATCAAGAGGAGTGCCTGTGAAACGTTTAAAGTTTTCAATGGCGAGATCATGTGCCTTTTCGGCATCAAGTTGAAAAAAGCCAGTCCTGGCTAAGCGGTAGAGCATTGTGCCTCCGAAATAAAAAGCCCCGTATAAACGGGGCGTTATTATTTACTCATTTGCCGCACAATTCAAATTTAAAAGTACTAATTCTCTTAATGCTACTGAGAATTTTGCAAATTCATGTACTGCACCAACTTTAAATTCGTTGAGGATACTCTCCCAGCGCATTAAGGACACTTCATTACTAGCAATCCATTCATCCAGTGCTTTCATTACATCGAGTTCTTCTGGCGCACAAGTACAATTCAATACTTGCGCAGTGAGTTGACGCTGCTGCCAGTCTAAATCTTCACGGAATGCAGCGCGAGCTAGTGCTTGCCAGTTGTTATCCACCGCTTGACCGTTAATCTGTTTTAAGAACCAGTGCAGTGATAAACGATCACCTAAGTTAAAGTAAAGCTTAGCTGTCTGAGCAACGGTCTTACCTTTATCACGTGCCACTGTAGATATATCCAGTGCTGAGTACAGGCTTGATAAACGAGCAACGTAATTCGCCAGTTCTGAGTTAATGCCTTTATCAATCCAGACTTGAGCCATGGCATTATGCTCTGCAACCTCTTCAGCAACGAGCATATTATCTAGTTCAGCGGAAACGGCATTGACGTCAGTTTGATAAAGCGCAATCAAATCTTTGACCGATTGTTTGCCTGAACGATTACGCAGCAACCAACGAGATAAGCGGCGTAAGGTTCGGCGTACTAAGAAAATCACATCGTACTGTGCATCGGCTTCTGCTTTATTGTCGAGTAAACGAACCTGCTCAAGAACACGGCCTAAACCATAGATTTCTCTTGCCGCAGTGTAAGCATTGGCAATATCGACAACATTCGCACCAGTTTCTTCTTGCAGACGGGTCACGAAATTACATCCCATTTCGTTCACCATCTGATTGGCCAGAGCCGTAGCAATGATCTCTGCACGAAGTGGATGCTGTTGCATGTGCTGAGAATAGTTACGACGTAACTCAGTAGGGAAATAGTTGATCAACTGCTGTGAATGGAATTCATCGTGTGAAATCTCTTCACAAGCCAATTCCTCTTTCAACACCATTTTGCCGTATGCCACTAATACCGATAGCTCCGGACGGGTTAATGCAAATCCCTGCTTCTCACGCTCAAGCAAAGTTTCATCATCTGGAATGTATTCCAATGCTCGGTCAAGGTGCCCTGCTTTTTCCATAGCATGGATGAAACGAATCTGCTCTTTAACTAACGATACACCCTGTTGCTCAGTGACAGAAATAGCTTCAGATTGAGCGTAAGCATCTTCAATAACGATGCCTCCTACTTCGTCTTCCATCGACTCTAAGATCTGATTACGTTGTTTGACGGTAAGATCACCATTCGCCACCAAGCCATTCAAGAAGATCTTAATATTAACTTCATTATCCGAGCAATCGACGCCACCAACGTTATCAACAAAGTCGGTATTAACACGACCACCAGTTAATGCATACTCAACACGTCCAAGTTGAGTCATACCTAAGTTACCACCTTCACCGATCACTTTTGTGCGAAGATCGCGTCCATCAATTCTTAGAGCATCGTTAGCACGGTCACCTACATCAGAATGGCTCTCTTTCGATGATTTAACATAGGTGCCGATTCCTCCGTTCCACAGAAGATCCACTTCCATTTTCAAGATCATTTTAATCAGCTCATTAGGCGCAACAGAAGCCTTCTTAGTGCCGATCATTTTTTGAATTTCAGGCGTTAAGGTGATCGATTTCGCTTTGCGAGAGAAGATACCACCACCTTTTGAGATCAACTTTGCGTTGTAATCTTCCCAGCTAGATCGTGGCGTGTTGAATAAGCGATTGCGCTCTTCCCAACTTTTTGCTGAATTTGGTGTTGGATCGATGAAAATATGCAAATGGTTAAACGCTGCTTGCAAACAAATGTGTTTAGACAGCAGCATACCATTACCGAACACATCTCCAGCCATATCGCCGATGCCAATCGCTGTGAAATCTGTGGTTTGGCAGTTAATGCCCATTTCACGGAAGTGGCGCTTGACTGACTCCCATCCCCCTTTTGCTGTAATCCCCATGGCTTTATGGTCGTAACCATTTGAACCACCAGAAGCAAAAGCGTCACCTAGCCAGAAATTGTATTCTGCTGACACTGAGTTAGCCAAATCGGAAAATGTTGCTGTCCCTTTATCCGCGGCTACAACTAAGTAAGGGTCATCTTCATCATGACGAACGACATTCTTAGGTGGAACGACTTCACCTTCAATAATATTGTCGGAAACATCGAGTAATGCACGAATAAAACGTTTATAGCAGCGTTGTCCCTCGGCAAAGATCTCATCACGCGTGGTAAACATGTGTTGTTTCTTACACACAAAGCCACCTTTTGCCCCCACAGGAACAATAACGGTATTTTTTACCTGTTGCGCTTTCACTAACCCTAGAATCTCGGTACGGAAATCTTCTTGGCGATCAGACCAACGTAATCCGCCACGTGCTACTTTACCACCACGTAAATGAACACCTTCAATATCAGGCGCATAAACGAAGATTTCGAAAGCCGGCACAGGAGCTGGAATTTCAGAAATCTCTTTCGGTTTCATTTTTAAAGAAAGCCAAGGTTTGATCTGATTGTTTTCATCCAGCTGGAAGTAGTTAGTACGGATCGTTGCACTGATCATCTCCATATAACGACGAATAATACGATCATCATCCAAGCTATCAACACGATCTAACTCTTCAGTAATAGCGTTAATAAGATCCGTTTGCCCTTTTTGAGCCCCTTTGTGTTTAGGATCAAACCGCTTTAAGAATAGTTCCACCAGCCCTTTTGCTACATCTGGATAATGGCTGAGTGTATCTTCAATATATTGTTGACTGAATGGGAAACCCACTTGGCGCATGTAACGCGCATAAGCACGAAGAATCGAGACTTCGCGCCCCGTTAATGAAGCACCGAGTACTAGTCGGTTGAAGCTATCACTCTCTAATTCACCAGCCCAAATAGCCGCAAATGCTTGTTGAAAACGATCTCTCGCTTCTCGAAGATCGACACTCTTATCGCTCTTATGCAGCATTGAGAAATCTAAGATCCAATACGTTTGACCATTTAACTTGCGTACTTCATAAGGTGACTCTCCGATCACCCTCAGCCCTAAGTTTTCCAACATCGGCATCACATCAGAAAGATGGATTGGCTCGTCACGGTGATAGAGTTTTAACCGCACCGCTTTTGAATCGGCCGCTTCTTCTTGTGGGCGATAGAACAACATGCCGAGTTTGTGCTCTTCATCTAATGCTTCCAATCGCTGGATATCATCCACCGCTGAACCCGGCATCATGTCTTCTTTGTAAGAGCGAGGGAATGCACGCATGTATTCTTTCGATAATGGCAGCCCTTTACTCTCTCCAAAGTTTGCTACGATCGCATCTGATAAACGATCATCCCAAGTTGATGATGCTTCCATTAAATTTTGCTCTACCGTTTTTACATCGACATCCATGTTGTTATTATCAACACGTACGATGTAGTGTGTTCTTGCCAATGGGCTTTCTGAAAAATAAGTGGTGAACTCAACATCTTGCTCACAACCAAAGTACTGTTTGAAAATTCGTTGCGTTTGGCGGCGAAGCTCGGTGTTATAGCGCTCTTTGGTCACATAGACCATACAGCTGAAGAAACGACCAAACGGGTCTTTACGAACAAACAGACGCAGCAAATCCCTATCTTGCATTTGCACTACGCCCATCCCAACTTCTAACATCTCTTCTTCACGTGCTTGCAGTAACTCATCACGAGGATAGTTTTCTAGAATATTGTGCAGCGCTTTATAGGAATAGGAGCCTGCACGATAACCGCTGGCTTTTAGAATACGTTCTACTTTTTCGCGGATCAGCGGAATAGTTTCGACACTTTGGTTATACACTGCCGAGGTATATAGACCAGTGAAACGATGTTCACCGATCACTTTACCTGCTTTGTCGAACTTTTTAACGCCGATATAATCGGTATAAGCTGGGCGGTGGATACGTGATTGGGTATTGCCTTTAGTGACAATCAATAAAAAAGGCTTTTTGGCTTCAAGGCGCGCGGAATCAGGAAAGTCAGATAATTTTACGCTGCGCACACGTTTTGAATCAGAAAATAAACCCAACCCTTTTTCTGCTGTTGGTCTCAGTTCAGTATCGCCTTCGACCGTCACGAGGTCGTATTCTTTGTACCCCATGAAAGTGAAATTATGATTTCCCATCCACTTTAAGAATTTGATGGTTTCTTCGTAACGATCACTTTCTACAGGAATGAACTCTTTTTGTGTCTCCAATTGCGCAATCACTTGCACCAGTTTTTCTGACATTGGTTGCCAGTCTTGCACCACTAAAGCTGTATCGCTCAGAATACTAAGCAACTCATTTTTCAACTGTGTCATCGCTTCTTTGCTGCTAAGGCGGTCGACTTCAATATGAAAAAGAGATTGCAGAACACCCTCACCTTGGTTTACCGAAGTAATAACACCGTTATCGGTGCGCGAGATTTGCGTTGGACCATTGAGCATGAGGTGTGACGATAAATCCAAACGGCTGAGCGCCATTTTAATGGAGTCCACAAGAAACGGACTATCAGGGATTACTATTTCAACAATCGTGTGCGTTGACTGCCAACCTTGGCGGCTTACTGTCGGGTTAAATACCCGCACTGAACGCTCCTCTGGGTTTTTCTCGTTAATATGGTGCCATAGGCTAACTATCGCACCATATAAGTCAGATTCATTACGTTCAGTCAGATCATCTTTCGAAATGTTACTAAATAGATGTTGAGCAAGTTGGGTCACGAGCGGTTGATGAGCAAGATCGAGTTTGTCTTGAATCAGTTTGTACACTTTTTCAAGCAGAACTGGCACTAAAGTTTCACGCGCAGTCATAGTAGACTCCAAGATTATTATTTTTGTAGGGTATGCGGTAAGCATAGCGCTTACCATTGGTAATGCTTGCTTTATTGTAAAAGCTTTATTGACAAATAGTTAACAGTTTTAGGGCAGGTCTGAGGTGAAATGTTTGAGAATGTGATTAAGATTCCTATTTAAATATCTAGAAAATCAGCGGCTCACAGAGTTTCTAACTTTACAAACTTGTTATTTTGGTCAGTTGTCAGCCGAAATCGACCTTTTACTCCAATTTGGCTAAGAAATGGACGAAATCGAGACGCGGGTAGCTGAAGGCGTAAACCTTGATCTGTGTAGACTTGTACAGAGCTTGCTACACCAGAATAGTGCGCTAAGTAAGTTTGATAAGAAATATTGAGAGTAAAATAGTATTGCTTCATAGCCGTTAACCAAAATAGAGCGAGGAGACGTATCTATCACCTCGCTCTTAGTAGAGTTAAGATCCTTAAGATTCGAGCGCTTTTGTTACTTTTTCAAAGAGATCTCGAGCTAAATTATCCATTGACTTCAAAGTCTCCAACTCCGATTTCATCATTGCTTGACGAGTTTCATCGTAGAGCCTGAATTTAAGTAAAGGATCAATTAAACGCGACGCAACTTGGGGGTTACTATCATTGAGTTCACGCAGTATCTGCCCTGCAAAACGGTATCCCTCACCCGATTTTGCATGGAAGTTAACTGGGTTTGCACTGAGGAATGAACCAATTAAACTGCGGGTACGATTTGGATTTTTTAAGCTAAATGCTTCATGTTTCATGGTTTGTTGAATAGTATCCAAAACACTTGGCGCGGGGTTAGTCCCTTGCAGTGCAAACCATTTATCCATCACCAATCCATCGTGTTTCCATTTATTGCTGTAATCATCCATCAGTGCTTGACGGCACATAAGCTGTGCACTATTCGCAGCGCTCATAGCGGCGATGGTGTCAGTCATGTTGTTGGCGCTGTGATACTGAGCCAGCACCAAATCATTGCCTTGGTCGGTATAAGCTAAATAAGCAAGGCAAGTATTGCGCAATGCTCGTTCACCAATTGCACTGTGTTCAATGCTGTATTGTGTCTGTTTTAAACTGTGGTAAACCGCATTGAGCTCATCTTGCAATGCGTTAGCAAGCTGTACTTTCATCGCTTTAAGTACGGTCGCTATTGCATCAACATCCACACGTTTATACCAACCTGAAACCTCATTATGGCTAGGCAATGAGAGCATTTCCGCAATAAAAGCAGGCTCTAGAGCCTCACTCAGTAACACACCACGGAATGCATCAACTACCGATTCAGGCAAATCCGCCGCCTTACCCGACTGCACTCCAAACACATTGCTACGGATATATTTGGCTAACAACATTTGGCCTGCATCCCAGCGAGCAAATTCGTTACGAGCATTGACCATCAAGAAGATCAGCTCATCATCACTGTAGTCATACTCCAGTTTCACTGGTGCTGAAAATTCGCGCAACAAGGAAGGGATCGGTTTCTCTGGCACATTTTCAAACACGAAGGTCTGCTTAGCCTGTGTTACGTTCAGTACATTAGAGATTCGCTTTCCGTTACATTGTAACTCAATTACATCACCATGAGCGGTGTATAACTCAACATCAAAAGGAATATGCAGCGCTGCTTTCTCTTTTTGCTCGTGCGTTGGTTCGGTTGTTTGCTCTACGGTTAAGGCATAGGTTTTCTGTTGTGCGTCATATTCAGTGCTCACTGAAACAATCGGTGTACCAGATTGGCTATACCATAAACGGAATTGGGTAAGATCGACGCCAGAAGCATCTTCCATCGCTGCTACGAAATCTTCGCAGGTAGCGGCAGTGCCGTCATGACGCTCAAAATAGAGCTTCATCCCTTTTTGGAAATTCGTTTCACCCAATAACGTATGCATCATACGAATCACTTCACTGCCTTTTTCATAGACAGTTAATGTATAGAAGTTATTCATTTCTATCACTTTATCGGGACGAATTGGGTGTGACATTGGGCTGGCATCTTCAGCAAATTGTGGCCCGCGAATAATGCGCACATTATTAATGCGATTCACGGCTCTCGACCCTAAATCAGACGAAAATTCTTGGTCACGGAATACCGTTAGGCCTTCTTTTAAGCTTAATTGGAACCAATCACGACAAGTGACGCGGTTACCAGTCCAGTTATGGAAATATTCGTGGCCAATCACCGCTTCAATACCTAAATAATCAGTATCGGTAGCGGTTTTTTCATTGGCTAACACAAACTTAGAGTTAAAAATGTTGAGCCCTTTATTCTCCATCGCACCCATGTTGAAAAAGTCAACGGCAACGATCATGTAGATGTCGAGATCATACTCTAAGCCGAAGCGTTCTTCGTCCCACTTCATTGCGTTGATAAGTGATGTCATCGCATGAGAAGCTCGGTCGAGGTTACCTTTATCAACAAAAATCTCGAGGGCAACATCACGGCCGGACTTGGTTTTATATTGATCACGTAATACGTCAAAATCACCCGCAACGAGAGCAAATAAGTAAGCAGGTTTCGGATGTGGATCTTGCCACTTCACCCAATGACGCCCTTCTGTAAGATCGCCATGTTCGATACGGTTACCGTTACTTAATAAAAATGGGTAATCTTTTTTGTCAGCAATCACGGTCGTTGTGTATTTTGCAAGAACGTCTGGACGATCGAGGAAATAAGTGATGCGACGGAAACCTTCTGCTTCACACTGAGTACAGAACGCACCACCCGATTTGTATAACCCTTCTAGTGCGGTATTCGCTTCAGGGTTAATCAGTGTCACGATCTCCAATTCAAACTCTTGAGGTAATGATGAGATCGAGAGCCCGCTTTCAAGCAGCTGAAAATCTTGCCATTCGGTGCCATTTACTTTGAGCGATTTCAGCTCAAGGTTTTCACCATCCAGCACCAATTGGTTACTCTCTTTTTGCTGCTTAACGTGAGAAACGGCAGTCACGGTGGTGTTGGTATCAAAGAGATCGAATGTTAATTCGAGATCCGTAATGGTATGTGATGGAGATTGATAATCTTTGCGATACTTGGCTTGGGGTGTATGAGCCATGTCGTAATCCTTGTTGACGGAGTGAAATGTGACGTTTTTGATAAACATTCAGTAAGATGGCTATAGATCTAAGGCTTGTTATCATTAATAACAACCCCTCAAACCGAAAAACGAGGCATTTTAGACAAATACCCCGTTATTTCGCTGACAATTTACCCATATATCAACAGATTTCACTCATTGCCTTTCTTATGATAGAAGATTGCAATACTACGGATTTACTCGCGCTAAAACAGCCGACATGGAACCATTTTCCACCTCTAACGTTAACATATCGCTAACAAGCGTATAGCGGGTATCATGTTCTCCGTCTTCATAAAGAAGCACCAAATGATCACCTTCTGTGTAGTACACCCCTTTATGGATCGATTCGTTACCATTAGCACCACTTACTCTGAACATAAATAAAAAATCCGGCTGTAAAACGAGATCAAGTTGGTTAATGTCGGTTGCTATCGCATCTTCACCAAATATCTGTTTGCTAGACCACACCCCTGCCAACGCATTTGGTAAAGCTTTAGTGAACATAATGCCGTTTAAGTTGAGCATGTTGTGGTTCACTTGGTATTGATAAACTTGAGGTTGCGATGAATTAAGCCCCAAAATCAAGCTGTTATCGCTAGCGTCAAATTCACCTTCCCAGTGCTCCACATTGTAATTTTTCTTTTGAATATCGATCTTAAAACGATAATTCGATTCTAAGGTCAGTTTAATAGAACGAAAATCATCGGAAGAAGTGTCAGGATTGGGGTTAAGTAGGTACCAATCACCAAGTAAAAAAGGGAGATCAAACTGAGTTAAGTCTTGATGAGTCTGCGTACCACTACTTTGACTTTGTGCCGCACTGGTGCTGATAAGAACAATGCAGGTAAAAATGATGCTTATCCATTTCATAACACGCTCCTCGCTTTTTTCTTAAGCTTAGAACCGGTTGTACGATAAAGCGAAATGTTTGATCTGTATCACGTTATTTATTTGGTTTAAATAAGATCAAAAAAAGCGAGCACTAAGACTCGCTTTTCATTGCTACTGGTTGCTAATTTAGCATATCAACAGTGATCGCCACTGCTTCTTCTAAATAAACATCTGGAGCTTCATAATCTTTAGGTACATCTTGCAAGGTTTCATAGGGCTTCAAACCATTGGCGACTTGTCGCATGTTAATCCGCGCCAAACGCAATTCATCTGCCTTGTCACTTTCTTGCTTACGCACAGATTCATTGAGAGAAATTGTGTTGTCATCTTTCTCCGCTTTATACTTTGCAATATCCTCGTTAATGAAGCCGAACTCCATATCATTGGCAATACGAGCTTGATGCTGCGCAGATAGCTTAGCAATCAGTTTTTCATTAGCTTGTAACTTGTCGTATTTAGCTCGCTCAATTTGATCCCAAGGAAGTGCATTAGGTTCAACGCTCTCACCGGTATCTTTTGCTTCAATCGCAGTGGGTAACGCAATATCAGGCACAACACCTTTATTCTGCGTACTACCACCATCAATACGATAAAATTTCTGAATCGTATATTGAACGTAGCCTAATTCTTTATCAAACAAGTCGTAGATATGATTCAACGAGCGATGCTGTTGAACCGTTCCCTTACCGAATGAGTTTTCGCCAACAATGATCGCTCGTCCATAATCTTGCATTGCCGCTGCAAAAATTTCTGAGGCTGATGCGCTGTAGCGATTCACCAATACCGTCATAGGACCCTGATAACTGATTTTTCCATCCGTGTCACTATTAACGTTTACTCGTCCATAGCTATCGCGAACTTGCACAACCGGACCGCTTTCAATAAATAAGCCGGATAATGCCGTCGCTTCCGTTAATGCACCCCCACCGTTATTACGCAAATCGACGATCACGCCATCCACTTTTTTCTGCTTCAGTTCAGTCAGCAATTTGTCCGTGTCTTGCGCTAAACCGACATAGAAGCTAGGGACTTCAAGCACGCCGATTTTCTTGCCATTTTTCTCGATGATTTTTGATTTAACCGCTCGATCTTCTAAACGAATTTTGTCTCGAACAATAGTGACAACGTGACTTTTAGCGTCTTTACCTTCCGGCAAAACTTGCAACTTCACCTTAGTGCCTTTCGGGCCTTTGATCAGTTGTACGACATCATCTAAACGCCAGCCGATAACATCAACCATCTCTTTGCCATCTTGGCCCACACCAATAATACGATCGCCTTCACCCAACTGCTTGCTATTTGAGGCAGGACCACCCGCAACTAACGAACGAATGATGGTGTAGTCGTCGGTCATTTGCAGTACAGCACCAATCCCTTCCAATGAAAGATTCATTTCTGATTGGAACTGCTCGGCATTACGTGGAGAGAGATAACTAGTATGCGGATCAACTTCACGCGCGAAAGCATTCATATAAAGCTGAAATACATCTTCGCTGTGGGTCTGAGACAGACGTTTGATCGCGTTATTATAACGCTTGCCTAGCGTTTCTTTAATTTCCGGCCACTCTTTACCCGTAAGCTTTAAGTTCAGTGCATCATATTTGACACGTTGCTGCCATAACTTATCGAGCTCGGTTTTATCTTTCGGCCAAGCTGCTTTTGAGCGATCAAGTTCCATCGATTCATCGGCTTCAAATGTAATTTCTTTGTCGAGCAGAGAAAGCGCATATTGAAAACGCTCAAAGCGCTTTTGCATTGATAAGTTATAAACATCAAATGCAATTTGGTTATTGCCAGCCTTGAGTTGATCATCAAGTTGTGTCGACCACGTATGAAAGGAATCAATATCGCTCTGAGTAAAGATATTGCGGTTGTAGTCGAGCAGTTCGAGATAACGATTGAAGATAGCTTGCGAGAAATCGTCATTCAAGTTGAAGTGTTTGTAATGAGAACGAGTAAAACGGGAAGTCACACGCTTACTCGCCGTTTCATGCTGCATTTCTGGGGCAAGAAGAGGTAAATCTTCTTTGCTAAGTGTGGCTTCTAAGGCCTGAACGGATGACGCTGCTAGCCATAGGCCAGCAGCGATCAACGTTAATTTTGAACGGCATTTCATGCGTAGGAATTTCTCCTTTATGCGCGCAAGTGCTCCGCTTTCACAACCATTTGTAGGCCGTTGACAAGTTGAACGCGCACATCTTCCTTATTAACTTCAACAATGGTCGCAGCCATGTTTCCTTTACCCATGTTTACGTTCACTTGTTTACCAGTGATCATTTCATCAGCATTTAAAGCGCGCGTCTCGACAGGTTTTTCAGATTTTGGCGCTTTCGCTTGAGGACGACGAGCTTGTGCTTGAGGCTTTTTCGCTTTTGGCTGCTTCGCTTTTGCCTCTTCGCGTGCTTTTTGTCCTTGCTCTTTACGACGAGCCTGTACTCGAGCTTTACTTTCTGCCAATGCGGCTTGTGCGTGCTCTACATGTTCTTCTTCTAACTCTCCACATGGGTTGCCATCAAGGTCAACACGAGTTGCACCTAGTTTAACACCATGTAGATAACGCCATGACGACGTGTATTGTCTTAACGCAGCACGCAGCTGTGTTTTACTTACTTTTGAGTCTTCGTTTAGGCGTTCAGCAAGATCTTGAAAAATACCAATTTTCAAAGGCTTTGCTTCACCTTCTAAAGTAAAGCACTTAGGGAAACATTCAGCAATGTACGCAATAACTTCTTTGCTGTTTTTTAACTTTTCAGTGTTTTCCATGAGGATTCCTGGTTTATGCGGTCTTTCCGCGAGGCATTAAGATAAATATGTTCGGTATTATAGTGACCTAAATGCGAAAAACCACAGGCAATGACCAATTTATGCCTTGTTAGCGTGTGAATTGAGCAGCTTTTCTATCTCAATCATTAATTCTGCCATCCCTTTCTCATCAATTTCAGAAAAACGGCCAATTGTTGGGCTATCAATATCCAATACTCCCACCACTTGACCATTGATAGAAAATGGCACCACCAACTCAGAATTACTCGCAGCATCGCAAGCAATGTGACCAGCAAACTCATGGACATCATAAACACGTTGTATACGGTTAGTCGCCGCCGCTGTACCACACACACCTTTTCCTAAGGGGATGCGTACACAAGCTGGTTTTCCTTGAAAGGGACCGAGAACCAGTTGCTCTTCTTTTATTAGGTAAAAACCCACCCAGTTAAGATCTTCAAGCTCCATGTTAAATAAGGCGCTCAAATTGGCAAGATTAGCGATTAAATCCGTTTCAGATTCAACCAGTGCCACCGCCTGCTTGGTAAGACGGCGGTATTCTTCTATGTTCATATAAACTCAACGACCTTTTGAAAACGGAAGACATCTATTTTTGAACAGCGTACAATTTCTCACACGATAAATAGGATGCATTCTCATCATAATGACTAATTCCAATGACACTATTAGCCGCTCTTGGGTAATAAAACAAGTAAAAAAACATCGACCTACACTTCTATTTGCCAATGCGATCGCGGTTATTGCAACGCTGGTTAGTGTCCCTATTCCACTATTAATGCCATTAATGGTCGACGAAGTTCTGCTGAATAAACCCGCTTCTGGTTTGGCGATGATGAATACTATTCTACCGACGTCGATGCAAAACCCAACAGGCTATATTGCGCTCACGTTATTACTAGTGGTCTTGATGCGTAGCGTCAGCCAAGCGCTCAACATACTTCAAAGCCGTCAATTTACTTTGGTGTCCAAAACCATCACTTACCAAATGCGCTGCAAAATGATTGATAAATTAGGACGGATCAGTATCAGGCAGTACGAAACCAAAGGCAGTGGTGGTATTAATGCTCACTTAATCACCGACATCGAAACCATTGATCAATTCATAGGTAGCACACTCAGTAAATTTATCATCAGCCTACTGACCGTGTTAGGCACAGCGGGTGTTCTACTCTGGCTTGAGTGGCGTTTAGGGCTGTTTATTTTATTGGTCAACCCGATTGTAATTTACTTTTCACGTAAACTCGGAAGCAAAGTCAAACATCTGAAAAAGCGAGAAAACCAAGCGTATGAACGCTTTCAAAATCGGCTAGTCGAAACATTAGATGGCATTTATCAATTGCGTGCCGCTAATAAAGAGCGAGAGTTTCTCAATGAACTCAAACAGCAAGCCAACCAAGTCCGAGAGAATGCAGACAAATATGCATGGCAATCAGAGGCTGCAGGGCGCGTCTCATTTCTCCTGTTTTTACTTGGTTTTGAGCTATTTAGAGCGGTCGCGATGCTGATGGTGGTCTTTAGCGACTTGACCATAGGGCAAATTTTCGCCGTTTTCGGTTATTTGTGGTTTATGTTAAGCCCAGTGCAAGAGCTGCTGAGTATTCAATTTTCTTGGTACAGTGCAAAGGCGGCCTTCCATCGCATTAATGATCTGCTTGCACTGGAGGAAGAGCCTCGCCCTATTTGCAAAATTAACCCATTCACGGATAACCGCCAGGTCGATGTTGAGGTTTCTCACGTTAATTTTGCCTACGATAGTGAAAAGAGTGTGCTCAACGATCTCTCGCTCACGATTCCGGCGGGTAAAAAAGTTGCGTTGGTTGGCGCAAGTGGTGGTGGGAAATCCACGTTGATCCAACTGTTAATTGGTGTGTATCAGCCCAATTCCGGGCAGATCCGTTTTAATGGTGCGACCACTGAAGAGATAAGTTTTGATATTATTCGCGATAACATTGCCGTGGTATTACAACAACCTATACTATTCAACGACACCTTAAGGCATAATTTGACCCTCGGCGGTCAATATGCAGAAGAGGAATTATGGCAAGCGCTGCATATTGCACAACTGGATGATGTGACTGCGAATCTCAGTGACGGTTTAGAAACGCTAGTTGGCCGAAATGGTATTCGCTTGTCGGGCGGACAACGTCAACGTTTAGCCATCGCTCGGATGGTACTGAGCAATCCTAAATTTGTTATTTTGGATGAAGCAACATCCGCGTTAGATACGGTAACTGAAGCGGCATTGCACAATGCTCTGACTGGATTTTTGAAAGGTCGAACTACTTTAATTGTTGCGCACCGCCTTTCGGCAGTGAAACAAGCCGATATAATTTACGTGCTGGAAGATGGTCAAGTTAGTCAAATGGGTACGCATCGAGAATTAGTCGAGCAAGATGGGTTATATCAGACCCTTTATGGAAATCTCCAATCATACGTTTAGTGATTGGGTAACAATAAATTAGGATGATTGTTTGTCTCAACATTCAGCGCTTATTCAACATCCACAATCACCTAACGGCGTGAGGTTGTGTCACGGCTGTGAATTGGCCGTTGATCTCGTCGAGGTTGAGCATGGAAAAAGTGCCTATTGTCCACGCTGCGGCACCCAACTGTACCGCGGTGGGTCTCCCTCTTTGTCTGGGGATTTAGCCGTTGCTATCACTTGCTTGTTACTGTTTATCCCCTCTCATTTTTTTGAATTCATCAGTATTCGCTTGGTTGGGGTGATGATCCCCGCCACCTTGCCATCCGGTGTCTTTGCGCTGGCTGAAGAGGGCTTTGGAGCGCTCGCTTTATTGGTGCTATTTTGCAGCTCTATTGCGCCACTTTTAGTGTGTGGTTCCGTAGTGACCGCTCATATCGCCTTGCGTTATCGATGGTTTTATCTACTGCGTGGCTCACTGATCATTATTCAGCGATTAAAAGCGTGGGTAATGCTCGATGTTTTTTTAGTCAGCGTGGCGGTATCTTGTTTTAAACTTCAAGATTATTCCGACATTTTTATCGGTGTGGGGTTGTATGGTTTAGTCTTTCTGCAACTGGCAACCGTATTGTTAGCGACTCGAGTTAGCGTAAGGCGCTATTGGCAAGCGTGGCAGCCAGAGAATCAATATGCCTTCGAGCGTAAAGAGGTGCATTGCCACCATTGCCATCTTTCACAACCCGAAAATACGCACTGCGTGCGTTGCGCGCAAAAATTATATCACCGGAAACCCAACTCGATACAACGAACTTGGGCCTATTTAATTGCAGCAAGTGTCGCTATTTTCCCCGCGAACCTGATTCCAATATCGATTTTAATTACCAACGGACAGCGATTAGAAGACACCATCTTCTCTGGTGTTGCGTCACTGATTAATAGTGGTATGGTCGGAATTGCAATCATCATTTTTGTGGCCAGTATAATCGTGCCTATTGTGAAAATATTCGGCCTGACCTATCTATTACTGGCGATTAAATTTAAGCGAACGGTTTACCACCGTCAGAGAATGAACATTTACTTCGCGATTAAATGGATCGGCAAATGGTCGGTAATGGATCTGTTTGTCATCTCAATTATGTTGACACTGGTTGATCGCGGTCAAATTCTCGACTTCACTCCCGGTTATGGAGCCGTTGCCTTTGGCTTGGTGGTTGTACTCACCATGCTCGCCACGGAAAGTATGGACCCAAGACTCATCTGGGATAATTACCCAGAAATCGCAGACCAAAACGAGCCTTCACATGAGTAAACAAATTTCAAGCCAGCCCTCATACACTCCCGATGTTAAGCGAAACAGGGGCATCTCACCTTTGTGGATACTGCCCATACTCACCATGGCGCTCGCAGGTTGGTTAGTCGTTAAAGCCATTCACGATGCTGGCGAACGAATCCAGATCTATTTTTCGGACGCACAAGGCTTAGTCGCAGGGCGAACAACAATTCGCTACCAAGGGCTCGAAGTCGGCATGGTAAGAGAGATTAAACTGTCCGAAGGATTAGAAAACATCTATGTGGAAGCCGATATTTATCCAGAAGCTACTCAATTACTCAATGACAATACCCGATTTTGGTTAGTGAAGCCAACGGCCAGTTTATCTGGCGTTTCAGGTTTAGATGCATTGGTTTCAGGAAACTATATTGCGATTCAACCGGGTAACGAAAATAGTTCAGCTGAACACGATAAAGTGTTTAGTGCTTTAGATGGTGCACCTTCTGATCTACTGCCTAATCAAGGGCTTATCATTTCGCTAAAGGCTCGCGATCTCGGAGGTATTTCTGTTGGCTCACAAATCGTCTATAAAAAAATTCCGATTGGTGAAGTGTTTAACTACAAACTCGATGACGATGCAAAGTCGGTACTCATTCAAGCCTCGATAAAAGACGAGTATCGCCACATTATTACCAATGAAAGCCGTTTTTGGAATGTCAGCGGTGTTGGTGCAAGCATTGGCTTTGAAGGTGTTGACGTCCGCTTAGAAAGTTTAAGTGCATTAATCGGTGGTTCAATTGCCGTCGATTCACCGGACGGTGGGGAGCCTGTTGAACAAAATACCCAATTTAGTCTCTATCGCGATTTAAAAACCGCAGGGCGTGGTATCCCTGTGAAAATCACCCTACCCGATCAGCATAATATTAACCAAACTGGTGCCCCCATCATTTACCGAGGAATAGAAGTCGGCCAAATCACGGAATTGCAGCTCAGTAAAAGTCACCAACAGATCATCGCCTCTGCCGCTATCCAACCGGCTTTTAGCGATATGCTCAATTCGGGAAGCCGTTTTGTGTTGGAAGAGGCCAAAGTCTCACTCTCTGGAGTTGAGAACATCGGTAATTTGATCAAAGGGAATTACTTGACACTCATTCCTGGTAAGGGCGAAAAGGCCAGAAGTTTCACTGCAATTCGCCAATTTGAATTTAATCAGTCACAAGCAAAATCGATTGCTATCAAACTTACAGCGGAAAGCTCATATGGCTTAGATGTGGGCAGCCAGATTTTGTATCGAGGCATCGCGGTAGGTTCAGTAATTGACGTAAAGTTGCAGCAAGACAGTGTTGTGCTCAATACGCTGATTGATGAAGAGTACTCATCACTCATACGCTCACAGAATCGTTTTTACATTACAGGCTCTGCCACCGCAGAGCTCACCGAATCAGGCCTTAATGTTTCGATCCCTCCTGCCAAACAACTGCTCGCCGGCTCAATCAGCTTCATCAGCGAAGGCGCTGAAAATGCGAATAATGAATACCCGCTATATCAAAGTAAATCCTTAGCTGAGCTTGCCAAATATAATCAAAGCGGCTCACAGACACTGACTCTTTTTGCCGACGAGCTTCCTCCCATCAATCCGGGTAGCCCGCTCCTATACCGTAACCTTCAAGTCGGCAGCGTTTTTGGCTTTAAGCTCACTAAAGAAGGTGTGAAAATCGAGGTCAAAATAGAGAATCAATATCGTCATCTGATTACGAATCAAACTGTTTTTTGGAACCGTTCTGGCGTCGAAATTAATGCAACACTTGCAGGCGTAAAAGTCAAAGCCGCTCCTTTAAAAACCTTAATTCAAGGAGGCATTGCATTTGATTCGTTGCAAGGTATTGATAACAAAGATCAGAATTTGTGGAAGCTCTATGACAGCTACGATCAAGCACGTAAGGCGGGCCAAGAAATCATCTTAACGGCCGATTCATCCTTTGGCGTTACGCTAGGAACATCCATCAAATATAACAATATCACTGTGGGAGAGGTTGTTTCTGTAACACCTAATTTCAAGACAAACCAAGTTACACTCCAAGCGAGAATTGAACCTAGCTACGCATTAGGGATTGCCAGAAATGGCTCTCACTTTTGGGTAGCGAAAACTAAGATTGGCTTCAATGGTGTTGAAAATCTGCAAAACTTACTCAGTTCCAGCATTGAGGTCCAACCTGGGTTTGGCGATGTGCAGTATCAATTTGAACTAGAAAAACAGCCACAACAAGCACTCGGTATTGAATTCACCTTACAAAGTGAAACACGAGGATCAGTGACTGAAGACAGCCCGGTTCTCTACCGTGAAATGGAAGTGGGCAAAGTAACCCATGTTGCTCTAGGAGACTTTGCAGACCGCGTCATGTTTACCATTGAAATCCAAAAAGAGTTCGCTTATCTGGTTCGTAGCAATAGCGTATTTTGGAACACTTCTGGCGTCGATGTATCCATCGGTTTATCTGGTGCGAATATAAAAGCAGGCACGTTAGATAGCATCATGAAAGGCGGAATTACATTTGCCACTCCAGAGCAAAAACAGCTACAACCTATCGCTAAACAAGGCCAAGCATTTTACTTATACCCTGAAGCCAAACCAGAATGGCGCCAATGGCGAACAGCCATACCAAAACCTTAAAGGGTTAACCTTGATTCTTGTAAAATGCAGCTGATCGGCTGCATTTTTTATTATTTTGATCTCATCACGATTCTTATATAATCCGGCCTCAACTCCCAGACGAGATACTGCTTTGCACGCCAATATAACCCTACCTGAACCTTTTCTTGCGACAATTGAAGCGATACTGCCCACACATTTAACGATGAGTGATTTTATTGCAGCTTGCCAGCGTCCTTTGCGTAAAAGTATCCGAGTCAACACGCTAAAAATCTCTGTCGATAGCTTTTGTCAACGCGCCATAGAAAAAGGGTGGGCTTTATCACCAGTGCCTTGGTGTAATACGGGTTTTTGGATTGAAGCCGATGAGTCTGTCGTACCTTTAGGTAATACCGCCGAACATATGGCAGGGCTTTTTTACATTCAAGAAGCCAGTTCTATGATGCCAGTGTCCGCTCTTTTCACTGGCGGCGAATCGTTCAATTCAGTACTCGACATGGCGGCGGCTCCGGGCTCAAAAACAACGCAAATTGCGGCGTGTATGGAAAATGAAGGCGTATTAGTCGCCAACGAATTTTCAGCCAGCCGTGTTAAAGTACTGCATGCTAATATCGAACGCTGCGGTGTACGTAACAGTGCACTGAGCAATTTTGATGGTCGAGTCTTTGGCGGTTGGTTACCGGAACAATTTGATGCGGTGTTAATAGATGCTCCATGCTCAGGAGAAGGTACCATCCGTAAAGATCCTGATGCGATGAAAAACTGGAGTAAAGAATCTGTATTGTCGATTTCCACAACACAAAAAGATTTGATTGAAAGTGCGTTTCAAGCTTTAAAGCCCGGCGGTGTGATGGTCTACTCAACCTGTACATTGAGTACAGAAGAGAACCAACAAGTGTGCTTGCATCTACAAGAAAAATATCCACAATCAGTTGAATTTGTTTCCCTTATTTCATTGTTTGAGGATGCAAAAGCAGCTATTACAGACGAAGGGTTCTTGCATATATTCCCTCAAACTTATGATTGTGAAGGTTTTTTTGTTGCAAAAATCCGTAAACTTAGCTCTGTACCCCACCCTGAAGTCAACAAACGCTTAGGTCAATTTCCTTTTGCGAAAGCCAACCTTAAACTCACACAAGAGATCGCGGATCAACTCATGAAAACGTTTGAAGTTGTGATCCCCGATAATACCAGTGTCTGGCTACGTGATAATGATGTATGGTTATTTCCAAACGCACTGGAACCTATGCTCGGCAAATTCCGCTTCTCTCGCATGGGGATAAAAATCGCTGAAACACATAAAAAAGGTTATCGCTGGCAACATCAAGTCGCTACATCGTTAGCGACTGGTAACGAATCAAACTGCATCACACTATCGATTGAAGAAGCACGAGATTGGTACATGGGCAGAGATGTCAGACCAGCACTACAAACTGGTACTGGCGAAGTGCTGGTTAAACTCGGTAACGATGTGATTGGCCTAGGAAAATGGGTAGGAAACCGCATAAAAAATGGTTTACCAAGAGATCTCGTTAAAGATAAAAATTTGTTTTAACACGCCCCAAAATAGGACAAAAATCTAGAAATTACGCACAATTCCAGCAATAACAACTATAATTATAGGGAAGCACAAATACGACTATTTAAATGATTAGTGCAGGCTCGAAAGGGCCATTTCCCCCCTAGGCCCAGAAACGGAAAAGTTTTGGGCCTTTTTTTAATTGTTAAAGGAAATAGATTGCAACAGGAGGTGAACGCCTCAGTTATACAAGATGAATTCCATCTTCCCCAATGGTAATTTTTCCCTGCTTGTACAAACCACCAATACTCTTCTTAAAGGTTCCTTTACTGGTACGGAACATCGAAAAAATGACTTCTGGTGTCGATTTATCACTTAATGGAAGAAAACCACCCTTTTTCTCAAGTAACTCGATGATCTTAGTGCTTAGTTCATCCATTTTTGCTACGCCAATTTTTTGCAGAGCTAGGTCAATTTTTCCATCTTCACGGATATTTTTGATGTAGCCTTTTAAGGTCTTACCAATAAACAACTTACCAAACACATCTGATGGGAAAATCATCCCCCAGTGCTCGCCATTGATGATGGCCTTATATCCGAGTTCTGAGTGTTCTGCAATTAGCAGATCGACTTGCTGATTCTGCGTATAGTTTGCAGGGGTTTTGTCCAGCCACTTGTTGAATTTTGTTGTGCCTACGATTCGGCCGGAAGCCTTATCGGTGTAGACATACACTAAAATCATTTGTCCTTCTTTAAAACGAGCACGCTGTTCGCTGTAAGGCACCAATAAATCTTTACCCTTCAGACCCCAATCAACAAAAACACCAGTGCTATTCACACCCTGAACTTTCATCAATCCCCACTCACCTACTTTTGCAATCGGTTTTTCAGTCGTCGCGGCAAGTTGATTGTCTGAATCGAAATACAAAAATACGTCTATTTTCTGCCCCAATTCAACCCCATCTGGGGTAAATCGTTTAGGCAGCAAAGTGGTTCCAAAATCTTCAGCATCCAAAAACACGCCGAAATCAGCAATCTTCACGACTTCTAAACTGTTTATTTGACCAACGTTAATCATTTACTATGTCTCACCTCAATTTTGCAGAGATTATACGTGATCTCTGTTATCCTTTCCTGCATTCAAGGGAAAAATAAGCATTTTTTCAGGAGCTTTCTTTGGTTAATGTCGATAAGCAAGATACCATCACGCTTAAAATTTCACATGCCATGTCTCAGAGCAAAGAACTTGATCTAGACATTTACCTATTCATTCCCGGTGATTTAGGTCTAACACCCGAAATACTTCCTGAATCTGACTTTTACTATAGCTTCATCCACCAAGAGCGTGCGTATTACAGTGATAAAACGTTACTGCCCTTAGTGCACAGCCGACTTGCACAACGAGGCCATCTCTCTTCTACTCAGTATCGAGTCAGTTTGAGTTTATTTGCTTATCAGTATGTTATCGCTTTAGATAAAGCTGTAGTGCAACTCAACACGACGAGTGACACCGTCACATCAGATGAAGTTGATAGTGTCATTGAACTCTCTTTAGATATTTTGAAAAGATTGCGCCGCAGCATTCCTTATGAAGAGAGCTTAAAACGCTATTACGCCAATATTGATAACTATTTATCTTGGTATACTGAGCAAAAGTTTCTTTCCCTAGTCGCACACATGAACCGCGATGGTGAATATAAAACCATCAAAGAGCGTCTAATTACACTGGTTGAAAAAGAACAGGCACATCGTAAACTTAACAATTACAACTCGGCAAAGGCAGGGGAAGACATCACTCGGCTGAGTAACAAGATGCGCCTACTACGCCGTTTAATCGAGCATCCCATTGTGCTTAATGAACACGTCACCTCTTTAGGTAATAACATGAAGCGTGCCGTAAAAGGCATCGCGACTGGGCTTGTGATGCTGTTTGTCACCGTCATCGCCATTACAGCTCGCGACTATTGGGGGGAAATCACCGCCTCTTTTATCATCGCTATGTCGTTTGTTTATGCATTACGCGAGATCTTTAAAGATGACTTACGCGATATGCTGTGGCGCTGGATCCGTAAAGGAAAACCTAAATGGAAGCGTCGTTACATAGACCCAACGACCGGAAAATCTGTGGGTTACAAAATTGAATGGCTTGATTATACCAACCTGAGTAAATTACCAGACCGAATCAAAACAATTCGAAAGAAACGCATTGTTCAAAGGGAGGAACAGGTACTTCACTATCGCTCAGAAACGGCCATGTCAACCTCACGCTTCATGAGTGGCTATGAGGAAACACGCGAAACTTTACACATTGATCTACGCCCGATTACCCGTTTGATGGACAAAGGCTCTAATCGCATTTATCAGTTAAGTGGTGGTCAAGTGAGTCGAGAAACCGTAGAAAAACGGCACTTGCTCAACTTGATTATCAAAGAAGATAACCATAAAGAAGAGCCCCGCTACTACCGTTGGAAAATTGTTTTAAATAGAAATAAGATTGTCGACATTGAACCGATAGAATTAAGCGAGTAGTCTCTAATTCGGCCTTATTTACCAATACGCTTTAACGATAAAGTAAGATGAAACTCCGCCATAGGCTCGTCACCATGCAGCGAAGGACAGGTTGCAATGATCTTTACTGTCTGATTGACTCGCTCTCCGGTTGCGATAGTTTCATCAAGCATACTGTCTATTAGCTGACCATCATGGCAATGAAAATGAACATCCGCCTCCGGCCTTTTTAAAAACTCCGCACTAACCGCTTTAAACGCCAACGATACTTTGGATCCACGCTGTTGTGCTTTATGCATTGCCATAAAACCGCCCGCTACGTCTGCACCAACGGCTAACACACCAAAATACATACTATTTAAATGATTTTTATTGCGACGTTTAAGTGGAATTCGAATTTCTACAGAGCGTTCGTTTAACACTAAAATCTTTGGCCTGCAGGACCAAATCAGTGGCACTTTTAAAAAACCAAACAGATTTAAGTAAAGATTCGCTTTTGTTAATGGGGAGAGCATGAGGCTTGACCTTTTCAATATGGTTGTCGGACCAGTTCAAGGTATACGCCGCGAAATGTCAATGAGTTGTTACAAAAAGTTAGGGTTGAGCGCAGCTATTCTGCGCCCAAATCAGATCATTACATTTTTACCACAACATCAGCCTGAACACTTTCAGCTAAGTGCTCCTGTAGCTTTGGATAGCTTGCGAGTGCTTGGGTAACGACCAAAATCGGCTTATTCGCATGACGTGCCGCTTTTGATGCTAAATCGAGCAGCGTGATGACCGCCTCACTCTCTGGATTAAACAAATGGGAAAGTTCGGGATTCTCTTTATCAATGCCTAAGGTATATTGTGTTAAGTTATCGATGTTGATCACCACACCATCAAAATAGTGCATCAAACGCTCTGCCAACAATGCCGCTGATGGAACATCGCAAGAATAAAGCACTTTCAAACCATCTAAACTCCGAGGTAAAGACTGCTCTGCCAGACGATCAATGATCGTCGCCGCATCACTTAATGTTCGAACAAATGGCACCACAATTTCGATGTTCAATCCTTGCTTGCGCAATGCTTTGATCACAGCGCATTCATAACTAAACGCTTTCGCATACTGGTTGGAAGAAAAACGCGATACGCCACGCACTCCCATCGCTGGGTTAATTTCATCCGTTTCAACACTTCCACCGATCAACGCTTTATAAGTGTAACTATCTGCATCACTCAAACAGACACGAATCGTAGTGTGATTTTTTTGAACCGCTGCCACGACTCTATCGACGATAGTTGACGTAAAATGCTCCGCCACCGCTTTGTCATCAAGAATGGATTGCAAAGAGCCTTGCTCAAGTTCAGTTAGATTCGCAAAATGTTGCTCAATCGAAGGATGATAAAACAACGAATCTAAAATAATGTCGGACAGCGATACATACAAATGCTGGGCATTTCCACTTGATTCAATTGCCGCTGGAAGGGCATCACCTAAGATCAACTGAGGGTGGATCGTATCATGTTGTGCCAAACTCATTCATTACTCCCTACATTTTTAATTATCTTGCTCAGGAAAATACCCATAGCCGAGTATTAATTCAAGTAAAAGTAAATATTTATGGCGAATTTATGAATAAAATTTCACCTTACGGATGATAAGCAATAAGTTTTCCGTTTTGGAGTTTATTCCTATTGCCAATTCCGTTATCTTTACCGCTTCGCAATAAGAGTACAGGCTTTACCATGCCATTAAAAACAGATGAATTAAGAACTCAAGCCTTGGGCCCAATGCCGACTCCGGCAGAGCTTGGAAATGCGCATCCGATCACAGACGACGTAGCAGAGCGCATCGCAAACTCACGCCGTCAAATTGAAAATATTCTGACTGGTCACGATGATCGCTTGTTAGTCATTGTCGGTCCGTGTTCGGTACACGACACTGAAGCAGCAATGGATTACGCTCAACGTTTGAGTGCGATCCAAGACCAATATAAAAATGAACTGTTTATCGTCATGCGTACCTATTTCGAGAAACCACGCACCGTTGTGGGCTGGAAAGGTTTGATTACGGATCCCAATCTGGATGGTTCATATGCACTGGAAACAGGGCTCAATAAAGCACGGAAATTATTATTAGATATCAACAAGCTAGGCCTTGCTACTGCGACTGAATTTTTAGACATGATTACCGGGCAATACATCGCAGATCTCATCACGTGGGGAGCTATTGGTGCGCGTACTACGGAATCTCAGATACACCGAGAAATGGCGTCTGCACTGTCGTGCCCTGTCGGTTTTAAAAATGGCACGAATGGCAACATCAAAATTGCTATTGATGCCATTCGAGCGGCCCAAGCATCGCATTATTTTTACTCACCGGATAAAAATGGCCGTATGACCGTTTATCGTACCAGTGGTAACCCCTTTGGCCATGTTATTTTACGCGGTGGTGATACAGGGACAAACTATGACGCTGACTCCGTATCTGCAGCCTGCGAGCAACTGATCGAATTCGGCTTAGCCCCGCGCCTCATCGTAGATTTTAGCCACGCGAATTGCCAAAAGCAGCATAGAAAACAGATAGATGTAACGGCCGACATCTGCACACAAATACGTACAGGTAAGGATTTCGTTGCTGGTATTATGGCTGAAAGCTTCATTATCGAAGGTAACCAGCCAATGCATGACTTAAAGAACCTCACCTATGGTCAATCGATTACCGATCCATGCTTAGGATGGGATGACACAGCAACTATGCTGGATATGCTGGCACAAGCGATCACTGACCGCCGTAACTTAAAGTAAATACTAAGCAATAGATAAGGAAACACCATGCCTTCTTTTGATATCGTTTCAGAAGTCGATACTGTTGAACTTCGTAATGCTGTCGATAATGCAAACCGAGAGCTTTCTACTCGTTTTGATTTTCGTAATGTAGAAGCTGGATTTGAACTCAAAGATGAAGTTGTAAAACTGTCTGCAGAAGATGATTTTCAATTGGGTCAAATGATGGATATTTTACGTGGCAACCTCGCGAAACGAGGTGTTGATGCCAAAGCGATGGAAGCGAAAGATTCCGTACATTCCGGCAAGCGCTGGTTTAAAGATGTCCAATTTAAACAAGGACTGGACTCGTTAACCTCCAAGAAAGTGGTAAAAGCCATTAAGGATGCCAAGCTCAAAGTCCAAGCATCCATTCAAGGTGAAAAAGTAAGAGTAACGGGTAAAAAGAGGGATGATTTACAATCAGTGATCGCTCTAATGCGTGAATCGGATATGGGCCAGCCATTCCAGTATGACAATTTCCGAGACTAACAGCACCACGAATAAAATATCAAAGCCACCTCATTAGGTGGCTTTTCAATCACTGATAACTGTCATTTACAATGAATCGATTCCTTCCTTCTGACTTCGCTTGGTATAACGCTTGGTCTGCACTCTCCATTGCACTCTGCCACGACAACGCCAACTTAGACACCGACTTCTCAGCAATTGCTCCAATGGAAACAGTTACAGGAACCCGCTGCCCTGCCCAGTAAAATGATGTTTGTTCGACTTGAGCACGAATTCTCTCCAAGACTTCTTTAATATGAGCTTCTGGTGCACTAATGATCATCACAAACTCTTCACCTCCCCACCTCATAAGTAGATCTTCAGGTCGAAGCTGCTGTTTCAGAATGGTAGATAATTCCCTTAACACTTCATCCCCCGCTTCATGACCATACTGATCATTTATTTTTTTGAAATAGTCGACATCAATTATGGCTAATAAATGTGGTTTATTATTAGTTGTTTCTTCCTGATAAGAAAACCAAGTATCAAGATATCTTCGGTTATACAAATCCGTGAGTGGGTCATGTGTAGATTCAACTTCTAACTTTGCATGATCCTGCTGTAAAGTTGAGTGTTTGATTTTAAATTTTTTATACTTCCGATAACTAATTAAAGATAAAAAGCTAATAATAATAAATAACAAAAAATACAACCATTCCCTAAATTCCTGAGCTTGTATCTGCAGCTTCTGTATATCGTTCTTAGCACTTAATAGCAATAATTCTTGTTCGTCGAGTTTTCTGTCAAATTGATTTTTTAGACTCAATGCCTCTTTTTCTCTAGACTGAAGGATAAGTTTTTTTTCTAATGTTGCCATTTTCTTATATTCAAACAATGCTTCATCATACCGACCTTTTTGTTCATAAATTCTTGAAATAATATCAGTAGCATATATTATCCTTGGCACATTATTGTGATCTGTATAAATTCCTACCGCTTCTTTGGCGCTCAAGATAGCCAATTCTAACTGAGTTTTTGCAAGGTAGACTTCCGCTAAACTCTCTTGACAGTATGCGGTAAATAAGGGATTAGACTCTTCCCTAGCAAGAGATAAACATCGAATCATAATATCTAAGGCATCTTCTGTCTCACCTTGATTTAATAAATTATCGGCTAAGTTAACCATAGTCTTAAACTGCAACTGTTTAGAACCTGTTTTCATCGCTCTATCAAAAGCAAGTTCAACATTGCGCTGCTGAGATTCTTCACGTCCTAGCGCTGTATCTATCACACTGGCATTAGTATATAAAATAGCTTCGGTGAGTGAGTTAGAGAAATTATTATTCTGGTATACTTTCAAAGATCTCTTACTATATATATCAGCATTTTTCCAATCCTCCGTATGAATATACACAGTCGATATATTGTTTAGAATTATGCACATTTGTATAGCATATTTATTCCTATCAAATAATTGATAAGCAATTTGATAATATTTTAAGGCTTTCTTTAAATTGGTTTGATCAAATGAAATATTACCCAATAAATTATAAACTCGCCCTTTCAACCCATTATATCCAATACGCTCAACCATCTCTAGAACATCATTGAGTAAGGATTCAGATTGAATTAATTGTTGTGATGAATATAATTCCTGTGCTTCATAAAAATAAGCCTCCGCAATAATCCAGTCTATATTGTATTGACGACCAATAGCCAATGCTTCCTCAGTAACTAGAGGAGTAATTCCCGCAAATTGTATTAAATTATTTTGTGAAAATATATAGAGAGCTTTTGCCTGAGGTGACCACCACTGTCGCCAATCCGTAAAAGAGTTTTTGATAACTTCAGGACGCTCAAAAGAATCATAATATAAATTGAGAAATGAGGCATCGCTTTTATTAATATTACAGCTCAAATAATCATCTGCACAGAACTCAGCTTCTTGCAGCTTTGAGTGACATTGTAACGACATAAAAATAGAAACCAAACTCACAATGCTAACCACAAGGAAGGATTTGAACGAACGTGGCATCGATTTATACATAGTACATAAGCTCTTCAGTTTTGAGTCATCTTCGTTTTATCAGGCTCGGTCTGCAACATAATCCGATAAAACAATAACCTATGGCACTATTTTTACAACATTAAGTCTTTCCCCACAAGCAAAGCGTACTCTGCTCTGTTTCTAGGTAACAAAATACATATTCTTTTGCGATCAGACTTTGCTTGCTCAAGCTTTTCTGCAAGTTGCGCGGCATTCTTAAAACTTTCCCTTTCAGCATCACGGCGAACAAGATCAATCAATTCAAAAGGAGAATGTTGTTCATAAAAAACCACCTCTGCCCTTTGCATGTAACGCAGCGCTTTAATCGGCAACATTTCAACATCATCGCCACAGCTTATCCATGTACATTGTGCTGATTCTTCTATAGGTACTAAGAGAGCTTGTTGGTATAAACGCTCTAATTCTTCACGGCTTACTGCATTTTCTGTTTTGGAATCACTTAAAAAGGCTTCCCAAAACTTTCTTCTAGCACTGACAGAATTGAGTGATTGTTTAATTGAATTTCTCTTGGAGGCAGCGAAATCAGCAAGCAACGAGAGATTTTGCGGAAGAACCGCTTCCAATGTTTCTCGGATATTTCTCACCAACACTGGTGATGCACCACCACTGGATATTGCGATCTGAATTCGCCCACGGTTGACCATCGATGGCGTGATAAAATCACAGTATGGTTGATCATCGACAACATTGACCAAAACACCTGTCTTTCTTGCATCTTTATGCACTTGGTGGTTAAGCGACGGATTATCCGTTGTGGCCCATACCTGCCAGTATTCTTTCGTTAATAGTTCTGATGAATAAAAGTTTTGAAGCCATTGGCAACGATTCTGCTCTACCAGTTCCAAAAGATAACGTTCAATCTTAGGTGATACGACGGTGACTTGAGCCCCAGCTCGAATCAATGCTTCTACTTTTCGACAGGCGACTTCGCCCCCACCCACAACCAGCACTGGTTTGCCCAATAAATTCAAAAACAGAGGAAAATACTGCATTTCATTCCATGAATAATCTAGATAACTATTCGCTTGATGCTACCAAAAATAGGGCATCTGCGACACTAATTAAATGCAGCCAAATAATTATCAACCAAATTTTCGCCATTGGACAGTTGAAAATCCTGACAACATACTAATGACACAATTGTTAATTTTACGTTAAAAGAGAAATATACTGCTTCTATTCTGTTGCCCTACTATTGAACACGGTTGCACTATTTACAATCGTGCAACATTTGTTCATTCTAGCTGCAGCCTAGGTTTGTGAATCTAATCAAAAATCTTTCAAATGACTAATTTGAGAAAATACAAATCATTACCTACGCTTATAAACGGTTGATTTGTAAATGTGCGATTGCATGCAAATACAACTTGGAAAGCTACACAACAACATTTTTAGTACGTTGTATCAGGTGTCACCTGGTTTAACATGGATCATACAGGAAGGATACAAATGGCGAATAAACTCACTGTTCTTGCTTCTGTTGTAGCAGCTTCTACTGCCATGATGGCGACGACAGCTTCAGCAGCAGATAGCACTTTAGATAAAGTACTTTCGCAAGGTTTTATTACTTGTGGTGTGAGCACTGGTCTACCAGGCTTTTCCAACCCGAACTCAAAAGGGGAATGGGAAGGCATTGATGTTGAATATTGCCAGGCACTTGCCGCAGCAGTTCTTGGTGACAAATCGAAAGTAAAATATGTTCCACTCACAGCAAAAGAACGGTTTACCGCCCTACAATCAGGTGAAATCGATGTTCTTTCGCGCAATACAACCTGGACGCTCCAACGCGACGCAGCACTCGGCCTTAATTTTGTCGGCGTAAACTATTATGACGGTCAAGGGTTCATGGTGAAAAAAGACCTAGGAGTGAAAAGTGCAAAAGAGCTTGATGGGGCATCGGTTTGTGTCCAATCCGGTACAACTACTGAGTTGAACTTGGCGGACTACTTCCGCAACACGGGCATGAAATACAAACCTGTGGTATTCGATACAGCAGCGCAAACCTCAAAAGGTTTTGACGCGGGCCGTTGCGATGCTCTAACAACCGACCAATCCGGTTTGTATGCGCTACGTTTGAACTTAACTGATCCTAACGTCGCGGTTGTATTACCTGAAATCATTTCTAAAGAACCACTTGGGCCCGTTGTTCGTCAAGATGATGACAAGTGGTTTAACGTGGCGAAATGGACTCTCAATGCGATGGTTAACGCAGAAGAGTACGGTATTACCTCAAAAAATGCAGATGAAATGCTTAAATCTAGCGATCCTAATATCAAACGCATACTTGGCCTGGACGGTCCTAAGGGTAAAGGTTTGGGCATTCGCGATGATTGGGGATACCAAATTGTAAAACAAGTCGGTAACTATGGTGAAAGTTTTGAACGCACTGTAGGTAAAGGTTCTCCACTACAAATCGCACGAGGTGCGAATGCGTTGTGGAATGCTGGCGGCTTTATGTACGCTCCACCACTTCGTTAATAGTCACACAATCCCAAATAGGCGGTTTTAACCGCCTTTTTGGAAAAATGGATTTGAGGTTATAGTTGTATGAAACCTACTAAAACTATTGCGGCTAGCTCAGGGGCTCCCTCGGCTAAAAGCGCAAATTTGTTCTACAATCCTACTTTTCGTTCAGTCGCCTTTCAAATTATTGCTGTTCTCGTTCTGTTTTTTTTCTTTTACACCATTGTGACCAATGCACTTTCTAACTTAAGTTCTCGAGGCATTGCCACGGGGTTTGACTTCCTAGATCAAGAAGCTGGCTTTGGGATTGGCCTTACTTTGATCGAATACAATGAAACCTTTAGTTATGGACGAACTTTTATCATAGGTTTGCTCAATACCGCGCTAGTTTCTTTTTTAGGCGTTGTATTTGCCACCCTTTTAGGTTTTTTTATCGGTATTGCCCGTCTCTCTTCTAACTGGTTAGTCAGTCGACTTGCTGCTGTGTATATAGAAATCTTCCGTAATATTCCTTTATTACTGCAAATTTTCTTTTGGTATTTTGCCGTGTTACAGGCTCTACCATCGCCTAGGCAAAGCATGCAGTTAGGGGATTCTATTTTTCTCAATGTACGTGGTCTGTTCTTCCCTGCTCCCATTTTCGAAAGTGGCAGCACATTTATCTTTATTGCCTTTCTTGCTGGCTTACTAACCACCTTAATTATTGGCATTTGGGCTCGAAACAAACAGCGTTTAACAGGTCAGCAGACGCCTATGGGTAGAATTGCGGCTATCTTGTGCATTCTACTTCCTGTCATTGTGTACTTTGCTATGGGCCGTCCAGTGTCAGCAGAGTATCCACAACTGCAAGGATTCAACTTCCAAGGTGGCATCAGTATTATCCCTGAGTTAGCCGCACTGCTGATTGCACTAAGTATTTATACGGCCGCATTTATTGCCGAAATTGTCCGTTCTGGCATTAATGCGGTGAGCCATGGTCAATCCGAAGCAGCAATGTCATTAGGATTATCTCGTTCAAAAACATTAAAACTCGTGGTCATTCCTCAAGCGCTGCGCATCATCATTCCACCACTCACCAGCCAATATCTGAACTTAACCAAAAACTCATCATTAGCGATGGCGATTGGCTACCCTGATTTGGTTTCTGTTTTTGCCGGCACAACGCTCAATCAAACGGGTCAAGCGATTGAAATTATTGCGATGACTATGGGTGTTTACCTCACTCTCAGTTTAACGACATCGGCATTAATGAATATCTATAACCGTAAAGTTGCTTTGGTGGAGAGATAAGATGAAAGTACATCAGTTTCAACCTAACTTGCCACCGCCAGCCAATACCGTTGGCTTCATTGGGTGGCTGCGCAAAAATCTTTTTAATAACGCACTCAATTCCATCGTTACACTGATCTTAGGGTATTTCGCCTTCTGGCTTGTTTGGCATACTGTCGATTGGGCGATTATTAATGCCGATTGGGTAGGCACACAACGTAGTGATTGCACCCGGGAGGGGGCGTGTTGGGTGTTTATTAGCGTACGCTGGGATCAGTTTATGTATGGATTTTATCCAGAAGCTGAGCTCTGGCGACCTCGCCTCTTCTATTTCACTCTTGCTATTTTTAGTGCGTTGCTCGCCTATGAAAATACACCGAAAAAAACGTGGATTTGGTTGTTTTTTGTCAACATCTACCCATTTCTTATCGCGGCGTTACTCTATGGAGGCTTTTTCGGCCTAGAAGTGGTTGAAACGCATAAGTGGGGAGGCTTATTAGTTACGCTGATTATTGCCTTAGTTGGGATTGTTGTTTCGTTACCGATTGGCGTTGTACTGGCGTTGGGCCGACGTTCCGAGATGCCCATTATTCGCAGCCTATGTACCGTTTACATCGAGGTTTGGAGAGGTGTGCCACTGATTACAGTTTTGTTTATGGCATCCGTTATGCTGCCTCTGTTCCTCTCGCAAGGCTCGGAAACGGATAAATTGGTTAGAGCATTGATTGGGGTGGTCATGTTCAGTTCGGCTTATATGGCAGAAGTGGTTCGTGGTGGTTTACAAGCGATACCTAAAGGTCAATACGAAGCCGCCGATGCGTTAGGTTTAAGTTACTGGAAAAAAGTCGGTTTGATTATTTTGCCGCAAGCACTGAAGATCACGATCCCATCTATCGTTAATACCTTCATTGGCCTATTTAAAGATACCAGCTTAGTACTCATTATCGGGATGTTTGACGTGCTCGGTATTGGACAAGCTGCCAATACCGATCCGGATTGGTTAGGCTTTTCTACTGAAAGTTATATATTTGTCGCGTTAGTGTTCTGGGTGTTCTGCTTTTCTATGTCTAGATATTCGATATGGCTTGAAAACAAACTCCATACTGGTCACAAACGATAACTACAAATCAAGGACGTATTATGACGCAGCAACGCAACCTCGCACCTTCTGAAGAAATCATGATTCAGATTAATGATATGAATAAATGGTACGGTGAATTTCATGTACTAAAGAACATCAATCTTACCGTTAAAAAAGGCGAAAAGATCGTTATTTGTGGCCCTTCAGGCTCAGGAAAATCGACCATGATTCGCTGTATTAACCGCTTGGAAGAGCACCAAAAAGGACAAATCGTCGTCGCGGGCAACGAACTGACGGAAGATCTTAAAAATATTGAAGCCGTGCGACGCGAGGTCGGTATGTGCTTCCAACATTTCAATCTTTTTCCACATTTAACCGTGTTAGAAAACTGTACACTCGCTCCAATTTGGGTAAAAAAGATGCCTAAAGGAGAAGCTGAAGCGGTTGCGATGAAGTATTTGGAACGCGTAAAGATTCCTGATCAAGCCGACAAATATCCCGGTCAACTTTCTGGCGGTCAGCAGCAACGAGTTGCGATTGCACGCTCATTGTGCATGAACCCACAGATTATGTTATTTGATGAACCAACATCTGCACTTGACCCGGAAATGGTACGGGAAGTATTAGATGTTATGGTTGAACTCGCAGGAGAAGGCATGACGATGCTTTGTGTTACCCATGAGATGGGCTTTGCTAAAGAAGTGGCCGATCGCGTTATTTTCATGGATGCTGGTGAGATCATTGAAGAAAATAACCCTGTTGAATTTTTTGAAAATCCTCAATCCGATAGAACGCGCAATTTTCTCTCTCAAATTCTCCATCATTAATGGATTAACGACCAACAAAGAGAGAGGTGAACATCACCTCTCTCTTTGTTTATGAGCATAGACACATGGTGTTACACATTCTTTAACATCTAAGTGACTATTTTTATTAAAATTTACACAAAACAAATACGATACAGGGCTTGCTTTTTAGCTCATTCAGCCCCATAAATGTACAAACAAACATAAACCCTTACGAGGAAGATTATGAACAGCCCTATGTTTACTCGCTCAGCTAGCTTAGAGAGCACACTACAAACTAATAAAGTGTTGAAGAATACTTACTTCTTGCTTTCAATGACTCTTATCACTAGTGCTATTGCTGCGATGGCAACAATGGCAATGCAGATTTCACCATTCATGGCACTCGCTATGCAGTTGGGAGCAATCGGTATTCTATTCTTCGTGATGCCTAAAGCCATTAACTCTTCTTCTGGTATAGTGTGGACATTTGTGTTCACCACATTAATGGGCGGTGCTCTGGGCCCAATGCTTAATCACTATGCGGCAATCCCGAATGGCTCTAGCATTATTGCTCAGGCACTCGGTCTTACTGGCCTTGTTTTTATGGGCTTATCCGCTTATACCATTACGACTAAAAAAGACTTTTCGTTCATGAGAAGTTTTTTAATGGCAGGCCTCATTATTGTCATCGTTGCGGCGATTATTAATATTTTTGTTGGTTCTACCGTTGGCCAACTTGCGATCAGCAGCATCGCGGCGCTCGTGTTTTCTGGTTTTATCCTATTTGACACAAGCCGCATCGTACGAGGTGAAGAGACAAACTACATTAGTGCTACCATCTCAATGTATCTAAATATCCTGAACTTGTTCACAAGCTTATTGGCTATTCTAGGCATTATGAACGACGACTAATTCACGTCGACATTTTGTCCAAACGAGCCCGCAAGCCACAGCTTGCGGGCTTTTTGCTTTCTAAACAGTTGAGATCACACATTCACTACGCTACCCTAAACGCGGATTTTTAATCGAGTAATAAAGATGTTTGAATACAATGGTAAAACCGTCGAAACTGATGCTCAGGGTTACCTCCTAGACCATACCGAATGGGAAGAAGGAATGATCCAGACACTGGCCAGTCAGGAAGATATCGAGTTAACAGACGCTCATCTAGAAGTCATTTTGTTCGTGCGCCACTTTTATGAAGAGTTTAATACTTCACCCGCAGTGCGTATGTTAGTCAAAGCGATGGAAAAAGCGCATGGTCCGGAAAAAGGCAATAGCAAATATCTGTTCAAACTCTTTAAAAAAGGCCCGGCCAAACAAGCAACTAAACTTGCTGGGTTACCAAAACCTGCCAAATGCTTGTAGTGCGAAACTAAGCCCCCAAGCAACTTAACCATACAAAATACAAAGCGGTGCTACTTTTAAAGTATTTCGAATCCGCTATATTTTTCAGTATAAGAAAGAAGTGACTCACGCGACACCAACATTACTTTCGCCGTTTTGGGGCCTTGTTGAAGCCACTGATAAAACTGCTCCAAATTTTCACTATTCCCAATGGCGATGACTTCAACCTCGCCGTTATGTAAATTTTTAGCATAGCCTGTTAAGCCTAGCTTTAGTCCTTGATGAGCGGTGTGATAACGAAAACCAACCCCTTGGACCCTGCCTGTCACGATAAACTTGTCGCACTGTTGAGCCATTTGGATCCCTCTCTTTATGTTTAAATACTCAATCATTTATCTACTAAAATGCGTCGTTCACTATAATGAAAGAAATGACAATGGGTTAATTTGATGTACATCCCATAGACACTCTCCCCAAACAATTTCCTTTATTTACGTATGACGCTCGCTCTTTGTTTGCTTTCCATTACCTTTTCTATGAAAATACGCCCCCATTTTGAATATTCATCGAGTAATGTATGACAGCTGCAATCTATCTAGTCAAAGGCCGTGAAAAATCTTTGCGCCGTAAACATCCATGGGTCTTTTCCCGAGGGATCAGCAAGGTAGAAGGTGAGCCTAGCCTTGGAGAGACCGTCGACGTTTATACTCATGATAATCAGTGGTTAGCAAAAGCAGCCTATTCCCCTACTTCTCAAATTCGAGCTCGCGTCTGGAGCTTTGAGAAGCAGGAGATCAATGTCGATTTTTTTGTGAAACGGCTCGAAGATGCACTGTTAGTTCGCCAGGAGATTATTGAACGAGATGGTCTTACAGGCTTTAGGCTGATTGCAGCAGAATCAGATGGGTTGCCAGGTATTACTATCGATAAGTATCAAGATTATCTAGTATGCCAACTGCTTAGCGCAGGGGCTGAATACCATAAAACGAATATTGTTAAAGCGCTGACAATCGTTTTCCCAGAGTGCCATGTTTACGAACGTTCAGATGTTGCCGTTCGTAAAAAAGAAGGTTTGGAAGAGCGCATGGGCGTGCTGCATGGCGATGAGCCGCCAAAATCAGTCATTATCGAAGAAAATGGCGTAAAAATTAGCGTCGATATTGTTGGTGGACACAAAACAGGCTTTTACCTAGACCAACGTGACAGCCGCCAGAAATCAATAAAATATGTGAAGGATAAAGATGTCCTTAACTGCTTTTGTTATACCGGAGGCTTCGGTTTGTACGCTCTTAAAGGCGGTGCCAAACGCGTAATTAACGCCGACGTCTCACAACCTGCATTAGATACCGCCAAATACAATGCAGAGATCAATCAATTCGATATCTCCAAAAAACGCGCTGTATTTTTAAATGCCGATGTTTTTAAATTATTGCGAGAATACCGTGATCAAGGAACGCTGTTTGATGTGGTGATCATGGATCCACCTAAGTTTGTCTCGAGTAAAAATAACCTGACCTCCGGTGCAAACGGTTATAAAGACATCAATATGTTGGCAATGCAAATTTTAAAACCGGGTGGCACTTTACTCACCTATTCATGCTCTGGCCTTATGGGCACCGATCTCTTCCAAAAAATCATTGCAGATGCGGCACTTGATGCAGGTCGTAGCGTTAAATTTGTTGAAAGGTTCGAGCAAGCCGCTGACCACTTAACAGATTCAGCCTACCCTGAAGGGTTTTATCTAAAAGGGTTCGCCTGTAAGGTGTTGTAAGCCGTATTTTATAGGCAGCAAGAAAAACCGGAGCTCTAATCAAGCTCCGGTTGTCGTTATTTTAATCCTTTAAATGGTTTAGATTATCCATCAAACTACTAGTGATATCCGCAGCTGACGCACCATCAAAGTCCACGGTCAATGTTTGACCCGACTTGACAATCGTTAGGTGCGATTCATGTTCATTTCCTGTAACACGGATAGATACATCGTCTGCAACACCTTGATGATCTGCACTACTCAGCCCATCAAGCAATGCTGTGATCTCATCTTTGGTCATGTCTTCAAACAAGTCGGAAAAATCTAACGAATCCCCTTCCGAACGATGAAAGTCAGTAACGCGGTCAGTCGCGGTTTCCATCTCAACCCATTTGAAGATATCTGCACCATCACCACCAGTAAGGATATCATTGCCTAAGCCGCCAATTAGAACATCATTCCCAGCACCACCATCTAGAATATCATTACCAGTACCACCGCGAAGGCCATCGTTCCCTTCGCCACCGTAGATATGGTCATTACCCGAGCCTCCAAAGAGGAGATCTGTACCTCCTTGGCCGAATATACGATCATCGCCACCACCGCCATGAGCTATATCGACGTAAGCATTACTGGCTCCCGGGATATTGAGTGCGCTGTCTTCGTTATTGGCATCTTGTAGCCAAGAGCCATCAAGCCCAGTCCCAAAACGATCCAAAAGATCGGAAGCCGCCATCTCTTTTAGATGAGCCTGTGTATGATTATCCAAGCCATCAACATGACTATCACCAAGATAAATAATGTCATCTCCTTTTCCGAGATAGACATAATCACCACCATCGCCTACATCCACGACTAAACCTTTTTCAACATGATCGTGATAAGTCACCGACGATGAACCGACACCCGATGTTGACCACTGCACTTTTTGATTTGACGTAGTGGTATCGTATAGCTGTATCGAATCAATGCTATTTCCTTCAGCTTTAATGTCGTGCCCAACAACAAATGTTAGTGAACTTGAGCTTGTATCCCCATCGTTATCTTTTAATGTATAGTCGAAAACCAATTGGGTATCTGATGAAATAGTTGCCCCAAAGAACTGGTAACTGCCATCATCTAAATCAATAATTAATGAGTGTTTATCATTAATATAAATTGACAAAGTATTGGTTGTAGGATCAAAACTATGGGTCAGAGATGAAGATGTCCCCATAACTGACATCGATTGGCCATCGAATAAATAGGTAACATCGCTGATAGTAATACTCGCTATCACTCCCCCATCAGCTCCCATCCCATAACCATCAACAGGTACAAGAATATTCCCGCCGATAGGTTGAATGACAGATTGTAATAAAATAGGGGGAAGCTGAGTCACATCAGACACTACTATAGAGCCTGTATCTACATTTAAGTGGCCATCATAAGCAACCTTATCTAATTCTCCTTGCGGAACATTATTCCCCATACCATAAGCAAGAGAGGTGATTTTGTTTTCTTGTAAATGACTAACCCAACTATCAAGCTCATCTTTCTCTATGGTGTTAAAGTTTTTCACACCATTTTTCCAATCGTATCCTTCGGGTACACCATCAGATAAGAAATAACTCACATTGCTAGCGCCACTTAATGGCTCACCATAACCGAGACCAGACCATTGATTCTGTGCCAATTCAATAGCGTGATCATAATCTGTACCTCCAGAAGCCGTTAGGCCCATTATGTAGTTTTTGGCTTGTTCAACCGTCATCCAGTAAAAAGAACCATTATGGTAAGGAGAAGCTGTTGCATTAAATAACAGTAATTGGACCTGAGTCTGACCAATAGCTTGATATTGATCTAATAACTGTACCGCTGATTCTTTCATCACTTGAAGACGAGTTTTACCGTTGCCAGCCTCCCAAGCCATAGAACCCGACACGTCTAAAATCAACTGAACATTGGCGCCTTGTTTAGTCTCTGATTCTAAGACATGCAAAATGTCTCTTGCTAACGGCGCATCATCTTCAATGACGAGAGTAACAACACCAGTACCGATTGCTCCTGCCGCATTTTTCGCTTCAAGTGGGATCTCGATAGCTAAATGATCTTCACCTGCCTTATCTGGATGATCGATAGGTGCATGTAACACACTATTTACTTTACCTTGATCATCTAACGCAAACTCGACAACCTTATTACCATTTGCAGAACCAGTGAGCATCTGTTCATCTGGCGATAATGACCAAGTGATCGCGACACCATTAGATGTGTATCGATCACTCGGTAGACCAATGGACAATTGAGTAACGTTGGAAAGACTTAACTGACCATCAACTGAAGCTTGGTTAGTCGTGTCTTGTGAACCAGTGACGGATTCGTCATCTACTATACCGCCTTGTAATCCTTCTTCAGAAACATTGAGCGTCAATTCACCAATAACCGGTGGAGACACAGGCTTAACCGCAAAACCAAGCACAGCACTGTCACCATCGGCATCAGTAACTTTCACTTGGAAATCAATGTCTCCATCACCTAACGGCGATTGTATATTTTGATACTGGTAAAACTCCCATTTTCCCGTTGTCGGTGTAAACTCGAGTTTGAAGACTAAATGCCCTTCTGCATCTTTACCAGTAAGAGTATTTGCTCCTACTAACCCAACAGTAATGTCAGAGCCAGTAACCGTTTTGAGTGTCGCAGATTCATCTAGGCCAACTAATTGCAGTGCCCCTCGGCCATCGCCCCCCCATTGCGGTTCAACGACACCAGAACCATAAGCAATTGGCTGCGGCGCATCCGAACCAAGAAACTCGATATTTTTAACGGTAAAGTCACTATTATCTTTATGGTTGAACGAGTTACCATTATCAGTAGCTTTGATAACCATCGTATCAAAGCCACCCTGCTGCACAGAAAAGTCTTTAGCGTAATCTCCACGGTTTTCATCAGAGGTAAAACTTTGAGTTGCAATCAGCTTTCCATCTCGCCAAAACTCAACAATCCCGCTTTCGCCCTCACCGCCAAACATTTTGCTGAACTCAATTTTCGCACCATAAGCTACCGTGTTAGGATCGAGTTTAATAACCAACTCTTCGGATGCAGAACTGCCATCTGAAAACTTACGAAAATCAACTTCATTAGCAAGGTTATGGTACGGAGAATCCTTACTACTAACGCCGATACCTTCGTTGTCACCATTAATATTTGCACCAACTAACGTGGATGATAAAGCTGAAGAGAATCCTTTTGCAGTAATAGTAAATTGACCACCGTCAATCGTGGTCCTATTACCACGGTAACTCGTTAGATCAAACTGGCCAGTTAACACATCAGGGATGTCAGTTGCTGTGACAGCAACTGGATCCATCGCATGGTCACTAGGTGCATCGTCTTCAATGATGATCGATAATTTGCTTTCCGTTGTGGCTTGCCCATCTGAAACAAATACGCCGAGATCTAAACTCAGTGTATCTTCTTGTGAGCCATCTGGATGGTCGACAGGGTTGAGTAAAGTGACTGTATAGTTCCACTCGCCCTTGCCACTTGCATTAGGAGCAGTAAGCTCGATTTCAATCACGGATTTAGAATCACTCCCAGATGTAGAGCCTATCAGCTTGTGATTTTGAGCATCCCATTCCCAAACGACTTCCATACCTCCCGACGTGATGCCCACCGGGCCCGAAAGAGTGATCTCTACGGAATCGCTATCTACATCATCAATTGTGATGGTGCCAGATGCCTTAACTGCGTCGCTTGTATCTGAGGATCCAATATCATCTTGAAGTCCACCAGATAAGCCTTCCTCGGAGAGAGGAGCAATGCTTGAGATTGCGATCGTCGCCGCATCGTTCGTGCCATTGATGGTCACTTTCACGACTTGCGGTGTGCCGTCTACCGACGTCACCGTGAAGCTTTCTACTTTGCTGTCGCCAACATTCATCTCATTGAACGCACTGTTCGCCACGAACGTCCACGCGCCATTGGCGTCGATGCTGAACGTGCCGTTGGTGCCTTCGATGGTCTTCGCTGTGAAGCGGTTGTCGGTGTTGTCCACATCTTCTGAGGTCAAGGTGCCGCTCAAGGTCAACGCCGCATCGGTTTCATCCGCCACGACCGCTGTGTCGCCTGCGATCGTCGCCGCATCGTTCGTGCCATTGATGGTCACTTTCACGACTTGCGGTGTGCCGTCTACCGACGTCACCGTGAAGCTTTCTACTTTGCTGTCGCCAACATTCATCTCATTGAACGCACTG
>NZ_SHMN01000130.1:0-296 GCF_029478525.1 Vibrio sp. 1151_11
TCCAAGTACCGCTAGGCACACCTAAAACGTTAGCCAGTGTTAAGCCCGCGAACATCTGTCCGACCGCGCGACCTGCCATTTTTTCTGAAACCAAACTGGTCGCTACCACGGCACCGATGCCGTAGAAAGGACCTTGAACCAAGCCAGTGATCACTCGGCTTACCATCAACACAAAGTAGTTTGGTGCGAAAGCAGACAATATGTTGCCGAGGATAAACAACACCATTAGCCCAGCCAGTACGGCTTTCTTATTAAAGCGTGCTAAGTAAATTGTGAGTAGAGGACCGCCAAATACA
>NZ_SHMN01000131.1:0-278 GCF_029478525.1 Vibrio sp. 1151_11
CACTCGACCATCACGAGTTGAATCGTGCATCTCTTCGAGTTGTTGTTTCTGTTGAGGAGTCAGTATTATTTTCATGGTGCGTAGCATGATCCTGATTTTATGAGAAATCAAGCATCTTCAATGATCATCGGTATAGTTTGCTCATGATCGATTCCTTACTTAAGTAGTGGTACTTGGGTTTTGTTACTCACAGATTCCATCCAATTTTTCACAGTGTTGTCCCATTGGATTTCTGCGGCACTGAAAAAGCCACGTAAAATAGAAAATAAGATGGCTTC
>NZ_SHMN01000132.1:0-262 GCF_029478525.1 Vibrio sp. 1151_11
GTGTCCTAAAGGGTTGTTCGAGACTAGAACGTTGATAGGTTGGGTGTGTAAGCGCTGCGAGGCGTTGAGCTAACCAATACTAATTGCCCGTGAGGCTTAACCATACAACACCGAAGGGGTTTTGTGGGCTCAATTGAAGAACATTGAATGTGTGAATGAGAACGAAACAGCTTTCCGAATTAAGAAATTTGCTTGGCGACCATAGCGTTGTGGACCCACCTGATTCCATGCCGAACTCAGAAGTGAAACACAACAGCGCCGA
>NZ_SHMN01000133.1:0-256 GCF_029478525.1 Vibrio sp. 1151_11
TGGTTTATACAGTTTAAGAGACGAGGATGTTCCCAAACATTCTTACTTAGTGTCCCGTTCGTCTAGAGGCCTAGGACACCGCCCTTTCACGGCGGTAACAGGGGTTCGACTCCCCTACGGGATACCACTTCCGTTGTGAAGTAAAGGGGTCGTTAGCTCAGTTGGTAGAGCAGTTGACTTTTAATCAATTGGTCGCAGGTTCGAATCCTGCACGACCCACCATTTCTTCCACAAGAAATGTGAAAAAACATGTGGG
>NZ_SHMN01000134.1:0-255 GCF_029478525.1 Vibrio sp. 1151_11
AAGTGGCTGTTACTGCCTAATCTACGCTTATCGCAAGTTACTACGTCCTTCATCGCCTCTGACTGCCAAGGCATCCACCGTGTACGCTTAGTCACTTAACCATACAACCCGAAGAAGTTTCGTGTTGTAGACAAGTCACCAAGGTTGTCTCTCATTATTTGAATGAGCGAGAGACGTTTGATTTTGCCGGACTCAATTTTGAAAACTTACCGAAGTAAGCTTTCCCAAGAACACTTGAATGTGTTTGGTATCAAT
>NZ_SHMN01000135.1:0-255 GCF_029478525.1 Vibrio sp. 1151_11
TCGCCTTAGGGGTCGACTTACCCTGCCCCGATTAACGTTGGACAGGAACCCTTGGTCTTCCGGCGGGGAGGTTTTTCACCCCCCTTATCGTTACTCATGTCAGCATTCGCACTTCTGATACCTCCAGTATGCTTTACAACACACCTTCAACGGCTTACAGAACGCTCCCCTACCCAATACAGTAAACTGTATTGCCGCAGCTTCGGTTTACTACTTAGCCCCGTTACATCTTCCGCGCAGGCCGACTCGACCAGT
>NZ_SHMN01000136.1:0-255 GCF_029478525.1 Vibrio sp. 1151_11
TTACTCACCCGTCCGCCGCTCGCCACCCAAGGAACAAGTTCCTCTGTGCTGCCGCTCGACTTGCATGTGTTAGGCCTGCCGCCAGCGTTCAATCTGAGCCATGATCAAACTCTTCAATTAAAGTTTTGTTGGTCCTAAGACCGGCTCAATGAATACTGACTTCAAAACTGCTCTTACTCGAAAGTAAAAAAGTAATTTTAAAGCTATTGTTGTTCCAACAGAACAACAATGAATTGACTGTGCCAAAATCAAGTA
>NZ_SHMN01000137.1:0-255 GCF_029478525.1 Vibrio sp. 1151_11
TCGCCTTAGGGGTCGACTTACCCTGCCCCGATTAACGTTGGACAGGAACCCTTGGTCTTCCGGCGGGGAGGTTTTTCACCCCCCTTATCGTTACTCATGTCAGCATTCGCACTTCTGATACCTCCAGCATGCTTTACAACACACCTTCAACGGCTTACAGAACGCTCCCCTACCCAATACAGTAAACTGTATTGCCGCAGCTTCGGTTTACTACTTAGCCCCGTTACATCTTCCGCGCAGGCCGACTCGACCAGT
>NZ_SHMN01000138.1:0-255 GCF_029478525.1 Vibrio sp. 1151_11
GACCGCCTGGGGAGTACGGTCGCAAGATTAAAACTCAAATGAATTGACGGGGGCCCGCACAAGCGGTGGAGCATGTGGTTTAATTCGATGCAACGCGAAGAACCTTACCTACTCTTGACATCTACAGGATCCTGCGGAGACGCGGGAGTGCCTTCGGGAACTGTAAGACAGGTGCTGCATGGCTGTCGTCAGCTCGTGTTGTGAAATGTTGGGTTAAGTCCCGCAACGAGCGCAACCCTTATCCTTGTTTGCCAG
>NZ_SHMN01000139.1:0-255 GCF_029478525.1 Vibrio sp. 1151_11
AAACATGTGGGCGATTAGCTCAGTTGGGAGAGCACCTGCCTTACAAGCAGGGGGTCACTGGTTCGAACCCGGTATCGCCCACCACTCTCTAAGGATTTTTGGATGCACATTGCCAAACCAGATTAAGTAATTGAACTGGTTGGTCTGTTTGACTCTGAAAGTCATTAGAAAGTGATTTGTTCCGTTAGGAATACCACTCGCTCTTTAACAATTTGGAAAGCTGACTGATAACAACGAACGTGTTTGTTGTTATCA
>NZ_SHMN01000013.1:0-113285 GCF_029478525.1 Vibrio sp. 1151_11
TACTCTACGATTACATGGTCAAATGTATGAAAGAACTGGCAAAGCCAGAGCCTGATATTAACTCTCTTCTGCCTTGGAACGTCTCACACTGAAATTAAAACGCCCCGTGGGATTATGGGGCGCATACGCAATTTCGAATAAGTTTTTGTACTTCAAATCTCGTAGCCACCTACAAATGGCAGGCCAAATTCATTTATCCACTACACATTTTAAAAGCGTATTTTCGGTTGCGAATGTGCGATTTATTTACAAACCCAGCTTAGCCTTAAGATCAATTGGCATCGTCTCAATTAATAGGTTTAGCACCTCTTGGGTTTTGAGTGCCTTGAGGTCGTTGTATCTCTTTTCAATGCTTTGGTGGCTCACCACTATCTGCTCTTTATTTTTTCTCCTGAGCCCAGTTTTTTTTCGTCGTACTTGTTTCTTTTGTTCAGCTTGATGCTTCCTTAAAAGCTCATCTTTAACATCATCGAAGAAATCTCGAATATGAGGGCTAAAAGAAGATGTGTTAAAGATACTTTGTGCTGATACACCCACTTTTTTAGCTATATCCGATTTTTTCAACTTGTAGAATTTCGGCGTTTTTTTTGTTTCGACTTCACCAAAATTTTTAATTGCAGTCTCAGTCTGCGCCTTCAGCTCTAGGATCGCATGATAGGCTCCGTAGGTTGTATGCTCTTTGTCATCAACCACCCAAAATGGCGGAGTGCTCTGCTCAGCCGTTGCATCATCATCCAACGAATCAAGAAAATCATCAGTGAGCAGGTCATCAAGTTCATTCGTAGCCATACTGTTCTGCCTCCACTGCTATTTTGCGCTTTATTGAATCAACTGCGCTGTCTATCGCTGACAATATTTTATCTACACTTTCCCCATTCTTACTATTTCGAAGCTCTTTAATTCGCCTCCAACTCGATGTTAAAGCAGGAAGGTGAGCTTCCAGTAAAAAGCCGATCCCCTTTGGGTGCATTGCCTCTTTAACCATTGGTTGAATCGTTTGCCAAATTCCTCGGATATTCCCTTCTGTAATCCATGCATTAGTACAATTTAAACAAAATTCAAGTTTTGCATCCTGTGGATTTAAACTCCCCATTTTGGCGCACTTGGCACGACTCTCCCCACCATCACGAGGAATACACACTGCAAACCGGCTCGGCTGGATATCTATAATTCGACCTGCAATCGTCTCTCTTAAAACTAGCAACTCACTCTCTGTTTTAACCTGAGTCAGTTGAGTGGCCTTTTGGACAAACCGAGAGAACCCTCCTGAGTGCTGTTCATCAAACTGTATCGACTCAATGATTAACAGCTCCACAATTGAGTTTAAGTAGCGTTGCTTTGCCGATGCCATAAGACCTCTGACGTCTTTATCCCGTAGGTACGCCATGAAAAACGAGTTATCCAAGTGGCAAAATTGGTGACGTATGACAGCCCCGACATCGCCTTGATAGCGAGTTAAAACAGCCTCTGCCCAAATATGACGAAAAGCGTGAGGCGATGGGTAACGCACTCCCTCCAATATCTCAGAGTTTATATCTCGTTTCGTTTTAGGATCTTCTAGACTAACGGTACCTGACTTAAGCAGCGCCTTCGTTCCGCTCGATAAAAACCTGTCGATAAGTGCTTGGTGCTAATCATTCTGAACAGGGTCACCTTGAGAGTATGCCACTAGAGATCGTTTGAATTTTTTTTGAGCTTTACTTCCAGAAAAAGATGTATGGGATAAACGAAGCCAATCACTCTTAACCTCATTTGCAGAAGTCAATAAATGTCGATAGCGTGCACTTCCAACTGGGTATTTCAACGATAAAGCATCAACCTCATTTTGCTCTAAACGTGTCAATTCACCGCTTTTTTGCAACAGTCCACTTAATCGAACCACCTCATTAAATGGCCGATAATTATTGATAAACCCAGCCCAATTTACCGCAAGCCTGCTTTCTATGAACGCTACCGATTGATAAGCACTTTGTTTATTAGTTTTATTACCTGTCAGAGCATAAAGACAAGGTTCATCATGTTTATGTTCAAATAATTCATTTAGCTGCGCCGCTACCTGATAACACTGCGATGTAACTTCTCTATCGATTTTTGTGTCACCATTAATTTTCGGAACAAGCCATTTTAACTTAAATCGAAAGGGGACATAGGCATTGTCTAAAACATCTAAATTCGGCTCAGTCCGTATGGCGCTCAAGGGAAACCCATACTCAGATTGTCTATAACCTGTCCATGCGACCACAAGCGCCGTCATGGCGTGAATTTGCGTGTCTAGCAGAGCCTTAAACGATTTATAGGTATTAGAGGTTGAGGTCGCCATCAATCCTAAAGCCCACTCTTGGATTGTGGTTAAGCATTTCTTGCCATTCATTTTTTGCTGTCTCACCCTTGATTGCATCTTAGCGTAAACATCATCCACGCAAAGAGCACTCAACAACTGAGTGTATAAAAATGATTTATCTAACGAGGAAAGATACCCACTCCAGACATCGTCTGCCGATTTGTGCCCTTGCAACCCTAGATACTTTTGCAACATCAGGACTCGAATCACCTCCACCGCATCAAATCGTTCGCTTAACCCTAGTTCAATCACTAGCCATTCAATATTATCATATCTCAATGAACAAACGGCTTCGAAGCGCTGATTGTACTCGGCAAGAAGCGCCTCTTCTGTTATCCGTTTTAAGTCTTGATGATTAATACCCTTCGTTTTAGATTGTGTCTCATCTAGTCCTCCACCTAATAAGCCAGCAAGCATGGCATTGAAGAGGCGGGCCCTATCACTTTCAACCGTGACATCAGTTGTATCTATTTTTTCTATAACTACGCTCACAGCCTTTTTACAGACTGCTGCATAAAGAAAATTGGTCTGATAAACATAATTCAGGTAGTCCACATAATATTGCCCTAACTCCAGCCCCAAGAAGTTAAAGCTGCCACCTTTTTTGAACTCTGTTAATGCCATGCTGTACTGCGATTGGCACACCTCATCAAGGCTCTTTTCAATTTGCTTTTGTGTTAGCTTCTGCTCAATCACCCCTGTAACACCTAAAGCCAATAATTGATTTCTCAATCTTGGCAAAGACACAGGTTTTATGAAACTATTATACGAAGGAGCTGACACTCGATTAAATAGCCCATTCTTATTGGCTAACCTCACCAGGAACGATGTCCAGAAGTTATCTAGCAAAGAGGCGCTCAACGCTACTTCATGGCGCTCATTAAGGTAGGCGAAAATCTGCATCGCCATTTGATAAACGGGCTGTACCCCTTGTGAACTTCTAGGTGTCAACGCGGCTGAGCAGAATAGTTTTGCATATTCTTTACTACTCAACGCACATTCGCTTTCGTTCTTTTTTAAGATGGCAGGAGACTCAAGTTTAAAAATTGGCAAATCAAAAACCGAGAAGTCAATTGGAGTGATTTTATTTCCATAGGAGAAATGCCATACATCATCATAATAATCACCCAGTTCACCCATGAATAATGGATTAGCCAGCAATTTCTGATTCTGGTCGTGCCAAAAGTAATCAACTGGATTGTTAAATACTGTTAATGCCATTTTTCTCCCCTATCATAGTGAATGAAATACGCTCATCACCACACCATTTTCTATCATCTCGTCAAACTGCTCTCTACCTAGCTGCTGATACTTTTTGCTCATTTTACCTAATGTGCTTTCCATCCATTCCACTGTAGGCATTACCGTTTTAAAGAGAAAATCAGGGTTGGTTGCAAGCAGCTTTTTATAGTTTTTTCTAAACTCATGGAGGTAATTGTACATTCTGAGTACAGTTAGCGGACTATCTAGGACATAAATAGGGGATAGAGACTCGTCATCATTGCTATCACTAAGGGAGAGCACCCCAACTTCATTGACCTTTCCTCGGACTTGCCCTGTCACAAGACGCAGTCTTTTATTCATCTCCTCACTTTTGTATGAAATGCCTTCCGACACCGCCATGAACTCACAATTAAACGCCTCGACCCGTTTTGTCTGCTCTCGATTAAAGTTTAAATCGAATACATTTTGGATTAAGTCCTGCATCACCTCACGAGTAATTCGCCCTGCGCTGTTCATCCACTCTTCATTATCTTCCGTAAAATAACTGCTTTTTTCAGTTTGATTGGTATGTGAGTTGCGATTAATCAGGTAATGGTAAGTATAAGGATCACTAAAAGCGTGCACGGCACTATTTTTTATCGCCTGAAGATTAAATAAACTTGCTGAGCAAGATGATTCAGATTTCCTGACTAAATCAAGCCTATCCTTTTGGGACATTTTCGCTGGGTTTGAAACGATATTCTGTAGATGAACGCCCCTTTTAATCAATGCGCAATATGCAGAGGGAAGTATATAGGGAATATTCCTTTTATTATGCGCAGATCTTAAAGAGGTGTTAATGCCATCAGATTGAAGTAAAAGACTGAATGTACCAGTAATTGATCGTATTTGATGACCAATCCTAGTTTGAAAATGAGTGTAACACATTGTTCTCTTTCCCATTAAAGAAAGATAGGCCAGCAATGCCTGCCCCTCAGCTTCTTTAGCAGAAAGAGAGCGAGTTGTATGAAAAACTCTTGCTCGCCCTTTAAAATACTCACATTCAATATGAGTCACTCGCCCGCCTACACGCATTTTTCTAAATGATTTGGAGGTCAATTTTGGAACATCATAAGGTTGAACCGTCAGAGTTGCCATGAGCCATCCAAACATCCAAACATCCACACTGGTGATTACTTGAGTCTCACCACGCGACAATGAGCGTAATATATCCCATGAGAATAGACAGCCAGTGGCAAGAGATGTGATGTTTTTTTTACAAAATGCATTGTTTACCTTTTCTTTGTTAACCGCTTTGTTTAGAAATAGGGCATCACAGGCCTCTTGGGAAGTTAGTGTGTCTAACAGTAAACAGTATGCATCTTCATTAGAAGCATTCGATAATAGCAGCACATCTAATGCACCTTTTAGATGTGTAAAATTGTCACCTCTTTGATGGTAAGCACTAATTATGTGATAAAGGACATTTCCGATATATTCGATTTTTTTATGCTTTGACATAGATGAAAAATCAGTCTCTATCCACTGTGATAGCTCGGGGGGCGCCTCTTTAATTAAGGCTATTAACTCCGACTTGTATTTACTCAATTCCAAAATAACAGTTGCAGCTGTCAAACTAAGGGAATTTACCGTTAACTTAGGCGACGCGAGCGTAGAGTACAGTTCTCTACCAATGCCAATATCATCCCTTCTTAACCAATCCAGCGCACCAAAATAACTAGCAAGGGATTTTTGCGTTTTATTGAGATTTGGGCTGACCTTAGTTTTACTCAGTTCAGTTATAAAACTATAGTCATCGATACTAACCCTAGCTTGGAAATCTGCCGAGTCTATCGCATAGTTCAGGACTGTAATTAACCTGTTTAACGGACTTCGGCCACCATGATTCCCCATAGCATCCATCCGCTCGGTTTCGTATCGTTTTAGAATTTCATAGCGATTTTCAATGGGGTATACATTCAGCCATTCGATAAAAGGCCGGACCGTCACAGAAAAAGTACTTTTTGCACTTATAGCGGCTTCTTTATCAAAGAAGGCATAGTTATAAGCGGCAATTATCGCCTTGTATAGCACAACCTTATCTGGGTGAGACCAGTCCGTCATGGGTAGCGTCTACTTCTCGGTATAAAAAGAGATGTTGCACTAAACGGCTGTTTTAGTTGCTCGACTGGCTTGTTTTTCTTAAAGTCATTTAAAAGTAACGCCTCGATTTCGGCGCTAGTTAGTGATTGTTTATGACTGTCTGATTCAATATTACGCATCGACAGCCTCTCTTAGTAATGCTTCTCGCTCCCCACAGGCATGGATATATACTTTTGTTGTCTGGTTGGCATACTTACCGTCGACCTTGTGACCAAGCCGCCGAGCAGTTTCAATATAAACTCTTGATTCTGTAGTGATTGACTCGTAATTCTTTTTTGCAGCAACACATAAGTCATAAAATATATCTGTCCCAAACGAATGCCTTAAATGGTGGTAAACATTCGCCTCATCTAAAGTTTGGTAACCTGAGTAAGCCTCTGGGTTTTCATTCATCACCTTTAACAGCTTCTTAAGGGTCTTAGAGAACGTAGCACTTCCGTACCTTTTGCTAATCACTTCCCCTTTTGTATGATTGCTTGAGTTAGAAATAAGCAAATGATTCGACGCTGAATCTGGGCGTTCCGTATTATAGTAACGCTCCATCAATTGCAGATGTTCACGAGAGATATAGAGTGTTCGAGCGGAGCCATATTTTGCACAAAAAGAAGGAAGGTGATACTCAAATTCTTCTTTTTCAGGGGATTCTTTCGCCTTCTTAAATAAGCTCCACAAACCCTCTTGCATTTTTTTGTCAGCCTGAAAGTTACCTAGATAAAACCCTTGGTTCTCGGAGGTTCGACAGCCTAGCTCACCACCATTTCTAAGAACAATCTCTTCTAACAAACTGTCCGCATGTCGATAGAGAAGTTCCCTTGTCGCCGGAAGAAGGTATTTCACAATGAGGTTAGATTTATTATTTGCTCTAGCTAACGTCCTGTATTCAGCAAACACAAATATCTTTTTATAGTTTGCATCAAAAAAGCAGGTCAGCCAATTGTAATAGCTACACAAAGAATTGAGTGCCTTATTCACAACAACTTCACTTTTTTGCAGTTTTACAATTAGGTATTCATTAATGTATTCATTGATTAACTCGGCAGGGAGAGCGGTGTGCCAAGCAAGGGTGACTGGAGGATGGTCGTAATTTTCTACCCACTCTAAGAACAGGCCAAGTTGTTGACCACGTTCGTATTGAGCATAATCTCCAATTTCCACCTCTTTGAGTAAGAACTCAAAAGCACCAGTTATTTCAACTCGTTTTTTTTCACTAACTACAGAAAGGCCTGTCACATGAGTGTATCGACAATAGAGACAAGGTAGAAGAATAGGAACATCGTCATCATAAAGATAAATCCAATGACCGTTATATAATTTATCGCAAATGCGCTGCATACATTCCCACCCATAGATTGTCGCTCTATGGTTTAAATGTAGTAGACATTATTTAACTTACAAACTTCGCCTAAAATTAACACCTGCGAGTTTAGAAACAATCCATATCAATATGGATAATTTTTTTGATTTTATTTTCCAATTCAAAACCATCAAAGAACTGTATACATGAACAGTGTATTCTTGGTTTCTATGGATTGAAATGAATTGCTTTTAAAAATTAAAGAGCCTGCACAAAACAGGCTCTTTAATCGTAGCTCAGGCGATACGATCTTTTTCCCAATGCGCTAACTTTTCAGCTCTTGCTGCGGCCTTAGCTTCGCGTTTTTTACGTGCATCACAAGGCTCTGGGCAATTGCACACTTTTTCAATGCCAACAGCACCTAATCCACCACAGCTGCCTTTGACTACTTTCTTTTGAAAGACATAGCCAACCGCCATCGCGGCAATGACACACAGAAATACACTGAATGTAATGAAAAAAGTATTCATAACTTAACTCACTTTTTATTTAGAAATGGCTTAAATGCGCTGGAGGCAATCTCTTCAAAACCTTGTTCTGTTTTCACAATCATGAACACAGGAATATTGTATTGCTCTGCAACCTCAATACCTTTCGTCTCTCCTAGTACCATTAATCCAGTCGCTAGGCCATCTGCCGTCATTGAAGATGCATCCAAAACGGTAACTGATACCACTTTATTATGGATGGGTTTTCCAGTGATTGGATTGATAATGTGAGAATAACGCACACCATCTTGCTCAAAATAATTGCGGTAATCACCTGAAGTGGCAATTGCCAGATCTCCAGGTTCAATGATCTCTTGAGCGGTACGTTCATCAACTGTCGGTTTTTCTATGGCGATTCGCCAAGCTACGCCTTCTCGATTTACGCCTTTTAAGCGCATCTCACCACCGACTTCAACCATGTAATTGGCAATGCCTTGTGATTGAATGTAGTCAGCGACCACGTCGACTCCCCATCCTTTCGCAATAGTTGAAAGGTCCACATAGAGATTAGGAAGATCTTTACTTAACGTAGTGTCGGTTGCGCTAAGATGCTCAATGCCTATGTTGGTTTTACGCTCAGCCAATTCTGCATCGCTTGGCACCACATCAGGACGAGCTTCAGGGCCAAAACCCCATAGGTTAACCAAAGGACCAACAGTGACATCCAATGCACCTAAAGTAAGACCGTTAAGACGCAGCGCTTCTTTCACCACGGTTGCGGTTTGAGAAGAAACCGTAAAAGGTTCCGTTCCTTGATATTGATTAAAACGGCTGAGCTCAGAATCTTTACGATAGGTCGACATTTGATCGTTCACTTCTTCCAATAACCGATCAACTTCCTTTTGGAGAGCCTCCGAGCTAGGGATACCTTCAGCTTTCAGGTACTTAATATTGTAAGTCGTGCCCATAGTAGGGCCACTGAGATGAACTTGCTCAACCGATTTTTCACAACCCGCTAAGATGAATAGAGAAGCTAACGCAACAAGCCATTTTTTCACTTGTTTACTCCTAAAAATGAAAGTGAATATAGAAAAGAAGTGGTTATAGAAAAGAAATTCCTACACCTATTTTCTATGTTAACTGAGTTGGAATTCAAAGCCACAAGGCAAAACTAAAACTAAAAAAACAATGGCTGACTCATCAGAGCCAGCCATAGGTTTTACTTACTTCAGTGAATTAACCACCGAAGTCATCAAGAAGGATGTTCTCATCTTCTACACCAAGGTTCTTCAGCATGCCAATCACAGCCGCATTCATCATCGGTGGACCACACATGTAGTATTCACAATCTTCAGGCGCTTCATGGTCTTTCAGATAGTTTTCATACAATACATTGTGGATGAAACCTGTGTATCCATCCCAGTTATCTTCAGGCATTGGATCAGAAAGCGCACAATGCCATACGAAATTCGAGTTTTCAGCTGCAAGGCCGTCAAAATCTTCAACGTAGAACATCTCACGCTTAGAGCGCGCACCATACCAATAAGACATCTTACGGGTAGATTTTAAACGCTTAAGCTGATCGAAGATGTGTGAGCGCATTGGAGCCATGCCCGCACCACCACCGATAAAGACCATTTCTGCATCAGTATCTTTGGCAAAGAACTCACCAAATGGACCAGAAATAGTACATTTATCACCTTCTTTCAGTGACCAAATGTAAGAAGACATCTGACCCGGTGGCACATTGGGATTATTAGGCGGCGGCGTAGCAATACGCACGTTTAGCATAATAATACCGAACTCTTCAGGGTAATTCGCCATTGAGTAAGCACGAATAATATCTTCATCAACTTTTGACTCGTAGCGGAACAGGTTAAATTTGTCCCAATCGCCACGATACTCTTCTGGCACGTCAAAATCTGAATATTTGATGTGGTGTGCTGGCGCTTCGATCTGAATGTAACCACCAGCACGGAAAGGTACTGACTCGCCATAAGGGATCTGAAGTTTAAGCTCTTTAATGAAGGTGGCTTTGTTGTCGTTAGAGATAACGGTACATTCCCACTTTTTAACACCAAAAATTTCTTCAGGAAGTTCAATATCCATGTCTGTTTTCACAGCCACTTGACACGCTAAACGTTCACCCTCACGAGCTTCACCTTTAGTAATGTGATCAAGTTCAGTAGGAAGAATATCACCACCACCAGATTTCACTTTTACACGGCATTGACCACAAGAGCCGCCACCACCACACGCCGATGATACAAAGACACCAGAACCTGCAAGTACGCTCAGTAGCTTACCACCTGGATTAGTCACAATAGACTTATCTGCATCACCGTTAATTGAAATTGTAATGTCGCCTGTTGGAACTAGCTTAGATTTAGCAAATAAAATTACCAAAACGAGTGCTAGAACAATCAGGGTAAACATCACTACACCAAGAATAATGTCCATTGACTATTCCTTAATTGTTGCGGTTTACCCGACTTACAGTTGAACACCAGAGAAAGACATAAAGCCTAACGCCATTAGACCCGCCGTGATGAAGGTAATCCCTAAACCACGTAAACCCGGAGGTACATCTGAATATTTCATTTTCTCACGGATACCGGCAAGAGCGACAATCGCTAACATCCAACCCACACCCGAACCGAAACCGTAAACGACGGATTCAGCAAAGTTATAATCACGCTGAACCATGAAAGATACACCACCAAAAATGGCGCAGTTCACTGTGATTAAAGGTAAGAAAATGCCCAGCGCGTTATACAAAGGTGGGAAAAAACGATCCAATATCATCTCTAAGATCTGTACCAATGCGGCAATAACACCGATAAAGGTAATGAAATTTAGAAATGTAAGATCAATATTTTCACCCAATGCACCCGGTTTAAGTAACAAGTTATAAACCAAGTTATTCACTGGTACTGAAATGGTCAGAACAACAGTAACCGCAATCCCTAAACCAAACGATGTCTTTACTTTCTTAGATACAGCAAGAAATGTACACATACCCAAGAAGAAAGAGAGTGCCATGTTTTCGATAAAAATCGATCGAACAAGCAAACTGATATAATGTTCCATAACGCCCTTACTCCTTCGCTTCTAGTTGTTCAGGTTTGAACGTGCGAATCGCCCAAATCATGAAGCCAATTAGGAAGAATGCCGAAGGTGCTAGCAGCATCAAACCGTTAGGTTGATACCAGCCACCATCTTTCACAAGAGGTAGAACTTCCATTCCAAATAGCTTGCCTGAACCAAGAAGTTCGCGGAAGAAACCAACAGTGATCAAGACAAAACCATAACCCAAACCATTACCGATACCATCGATAAAGGAAGGAATCGGTGCCGACTTCATTGCAAATGCTTCAGCACGGCCCATTACGATACAGTTAGTAATGATCAACCCTACGAACACCGATAGCTGTTTCGAGATATCGTATAAGTAAGCACGTAGGATCTGGTCAACAACAATAACCAATGAAGCAATGATCGCCATCTGAACGATGATACGCACACTGTTAGGTATGTGGTGACGAATTAACGAAACGAATAAGTTAGAGAAAGCCGTTACAAACATAACGGCTAGCGTCATAACAAACGCCGTTTCCAATTTAGTGGTTACCGCAAGGGCAGAACAGACACCAAGCACTTGAAGTGCGATTGGGTTGTTATCCAACACTGGCGCTAGAATGCTCTTTTTAATCTCTTTTGCGCTAGACATTAGTTCAAACCTCCGTCACGAACTTTTGCTAGGAATGGACCAAAGCCCATATCACCTAACCAGAAGTCGAAAGTGTGTTGAACACCGTTACTGGTTAGTGTTGCGCCAGAAAGTCCATCAACGCCATGCTCAGATCCGGCAGGAGCGCCACCTTTCACAACTTTAATTGCAGGTTGGTGGTTGTCATCAAACAATTTCTTGCCAACAAATTGAGCTCGCCATGATGGGTTTTCAACTTCACCACCCAATCCAGGAGTTTCACCTTGTTCGTAGTAAGTAATGCCGGAAACGGTATTACCATCGGTTTCTACAGCCACAAATGCGTACATCATTGACCACAAACCATTACCGTGAACGGGAACAATCACTTTAGAAATCTCGTCGCCACTTTTCACTAGGTAAACAACCCCAGTATTAGCACGACGAATAATCTTCGCTTTATCTTGTTCCGCTGTTAGCTTGATAGATTGAGCTGGGTCTTTAGAAGCTTTGCGTTGATCATAGGCTGTTGCATCGCCATCAACAAAGTTCCCGGTTTTAAAATCAATCAAACGAGGTTCAATGTATTTAGCAAAAAGCTCTGGCACGCTACCAGACTCGTTAATGCCTGCAACTTCAACAATCTTGCTTTGCTTATCAAGTACTGCGTTAACTTTTTGTTTGTCACGCAGGCCAACCGCTGCTGTCGATACGATGATTGAGCACACTAAGCTCAATGCGATAACAACAAACAGCGTTTTTTTAATGCTATCGTTATTACTTGCCATAGCGTGCTAGTCTCCGCTTGATGTTCTTCTCAATCACAATATGGTCAAACAAAGGTGCAAATAGGTTCGCAAATAAGATCGCCAGCATCATACCTTCTGGGTAAGCTGGGTTAACCACACGAATCATCACACACATTGCACCAATCAAAATACCGTATGCCCATTTACCTTTGTTAGTAAATGAAGCCGATACTGGGTCGGTTGCCATGAAAAACATACCAAACGCAAAGCCACCAAGTACTAGGTGCCAATGCCAAGGCATATTAAACATTGCATTTGTGTCTGAACCAATAACATTGAACAGCGTTGATATGGCAATCATACCTACCATAACACCCGCAATAATGCGCCATGAAGCAATGCCCATGTAGACAATAAATGCCGCGCCAATCGCCAGTGCTAACGTCGATACTTCACCGATAGAGCCAGGAATGTTACCAACAAATGCGTCCATCCAAGTAATGGCTTCGCCAGTGACCTTATTGATCAGAGCACCGTTACCACCTTGAGCCCATTGGCTTAGCGCCGTTGCACCTGAAAAACCATCTGCAGCTGTCCAAACAACGTCACCAGAGATCTGTGCTGGGTAGGCGAAGAATAGAAAAGCACGACCGGCTAATGCTGGGTTTAGGAAGTTACGCCCGGTACCACCAAAGATTTCTTTGGCAACAACCACGCCAAAGGTAATCCCTAAAGCGGCTTGCCATAAAGGCAGTGTGGGTGGAACAATCAGAGCAAACAAAATTGAAGTTACAAAGAAACCTTCGTTAACTTCATGCTTACGCACCATACAAAACAGCACTTCCCAAAAACCACCGACCAAGAATACCGTGGCGTAGATAGGTAGGAAGTAAGTCGCACCGAGCAGCATCATACTTGCCCAACCGGCTTGCGTACTTAATGTACCGCCAAGCATTTCAGTTAGCCAATAGTGCCAGTTACCACTGATGACTGTCGCCAATTCAGCGCCAGAATACAGATGGTTAAGTGCAGTAATCGATTGGTGACCAACGTTATACATACCCCAGAACATCGCTGGGAATACCGCTAGCCAAACCATGATCATGATGCGTTTGAGGTCAACGCTATCACGAACGTGTGAGCTTCGTTTTGTAACTAAACCAGGCGTATAAAAAAGCGTTGCTGCTGCTTCATACAAGGCAAACCATTTTTCATGTTTGCCGCCAGGTTCAAAATGATGCTCGATGTCTTCAAGAAACTTTTTAAGGCCCATGAAAATTACCCTTCCTTCTCAATCTTGTCTAGGCACTCACGAAGTAGCTGACCATATTCGTATTTACCAGGACATACAAAGGTACACAATGCGAGATCTTCTTCGTCCAGTTCAAGGGCACCGAGACGTTGAGCGCTATCGATGTCACCTGCACATAGGTCACGAAGTAGGAGCGTTGGTTCCATATCTAGTGGCAACACTTTTTCATAGTTACCAATAGGTACCATCGCACGATCACTACCATTGGTTGTGGTTGTCATGTTGAACAACTGACCTGTGAATAGATGACCAAGGAAAGAGCGAGTGACTGAAAATTTGTTCTTGCCAGGCATTGCCCAACCAAGAAAATCTTTATCACGACCTTCACGCAGAACCGATACTTGGAGGTGGTAACGACCAAGATAAGCTACAGGCCCCGCCGCTTTCACACCAGAAAGTACAGAACCAGAGATGACACGAACTTCGCCCGGCATCAATTCGTTATCCGTTAACTCTTCGAGGCTAGCACCAATCTGAGTACGGACAAGACGAGGTTTGTTGACTACGGGTCCTGCAAGCGACACCACTCGTTGTGTGTATAGCTCACCGGTTAAGAACAATTGACCAAACGCAATCACGTCTTGGTAATTGATGCTCCACGCCACATTGACTGCATTTACTGGATAGAGGAAATGCATGTGAGTCCCTACAAGACCTGCAGGGTGTGGGCCATCAAACACATGTTCTTCAACGTTTGGCTGTGAAGAGCGTGGTAAGCTAGTACCAGATTTACAGACGTAAACCTTGCCATCAGTCAGAGTTGAAAGGATATCGAGACCAGCGACGAATGCTTCAGATTGCTCATTAATGATCGTCTCAGGTTTTGCCGCTAATGGATTGGTATCCATTGCTGTCACAAAAATAGCCTGAGTTGAAGACTCAATTGCTGGAACCTTGCTAAACGGACGAGTACGCAACGCAGTCCAAAGACCAGACTCAACTAACTGAGTTTTAACCGTTTGACGGTCAATACTTGCTAGTTGGCTAGCTTCAAAGCTATCGAACGTGATTTGCTCATCACCTGCCACTTCAATCACAACGGATTGTAGGACACGTTTGGCGCCACGATTGACTTCGATAACCTTACCGCTTGCTGGTGAAGTAAATTTAACACCCGGATTCTTTTTATCTTCAAAAAGAATTTGAGCTTTCTTTACTTCATCGCCTACGCGAACATGCATGGTAGGACGCATGCCAACGTACTCTTCGCCAAGCAAGGCGACTTTAGTGATGGTCTTACCATCATTAATCACCTGGGAAGGAGTTCCTGCAATAGGAAGGTCCAAACCCCTTTTTATTGTAATCATACGCACTTGCACTATTTTATCGGGAAAAAGATTCTTTTAATTGCGTAAGTTCAAGGCTTGTTTATCTTTCATGGTCGTTCTTGATAAGAGGCCAAATGAAAGTTAAACCAGCCTTAGACACGACATTTCTGTGTCCGATTTTGGCTTGTTTTAAAAGCCAGAACCGCAACATCCTTTTAATAACCTCATCACAAGTATGGTATGAGATCCATTAGGTGCAATAGTCTAGCATTTTTTCGGAACCTGATGCCATGACCAATCCTCTGATAAGTCGTTTTATTTGGAAGGATTTGAATCATAAAGGCTAGCGAATAGTCATAACTTTGAAGCATCGCACAAATAACCTATTCCTTACCCCTTATGAGTATTTATTTTTATTCACTACCTAAAACAATTTCTCTCAACTTGTTCATCTCGTCAATTTGTTTAAATACTGTTAACATTCCGCTCAAAAACAGAACAAGAGAACGGCATATTCAGACGATTCTGAACGAGTTATTTTCCACCGCCCATACACATAGGACTATCAGGTACGCCACTAATTTGCGCCTGCCACTCTTGTGGTGTGTAGGTATGAATCGAGAGTGCATGAATGTGGTTCGCTAACTCTTCTGCCAACACTTGGTTAACCTGTCGGTGACGGCCAATCAAACGCATTCCTTCAAAACGGTCACTCACCACAATGACTTTAAAATGGCTTTCCGATCCTGAAGGCACATTGTGCATATAGCTTTCATTTTCGACTTTCAAATAATCAGGGTGAAATGCTTGATGCAATTTTTGTTCGATTATGGGTTGGATCATACCGTTGCCTTTCTTCCTCAAATAAGAGCATGAGAACATATACGAGTGTAAAGAGATTTAAGTTTAACTAGCCTTATAGAATAGCGAAAGGTTTTGGTTCCTTGTTTCTACGCCATTTGAGACAATGCATCCGTAATTCTCACTACGACCTATAAAAAATTATGAAAACAGAGTTGGCACTGCATGATCGAACGTTGAGCTTGCACCGTTTCCCACATCGTTCAAACGAAACATTACAAGCTTGGGATGCGGGCGATGAATATGTGATTAATCATATTGAAGCGTTGAATTTAGCAATAGGCAAACGCATCCTTATTTTAAACGATCACTTTGGCGCTCTATCGTGTTGGTTTGCAGATAAGCATCACGTCACCATGATGAGCGACTCTTTTATTTCGCAACAAGGTACGTTAAACAATCTTCAGCGCAATCAGTGCCGCAACGTGCAATTGCTCTCAACAATGGATGCCATCCCTGAATCGGTCGATCTGGTGCTTTTTCAATTGCCCAAGAGCAATCGCCACTTGGTTTGGCAATTAAGCCAACTCCGTCAGTCCCTTGCCCAAGATTGCCCTGTGATAGCGGTCAACAAAGCGAAGGAGATCCACACATCAACCTTAAACTTATTTGAAAAGTATTTAGGTTCAACAAGCACTTCTCTTGCATGGAAAAAACACCGCCTCGTTTTTTCAGCACCGAACGTATCACCGATTGAAACGGTGGAACCCATAACTGAATGGGCCGTAGAAAACGAATCCATCCGTCTAAAAAACCTGCCGAATGTCTACTCAGGTGAGGGATTGGATCTCGGCGCACGCTTTTTTCTACAGCATCTTCCACAAGATCCTAAGTTACAGCGCATCATCGACCTTGGATGCGGCAACGGGGTGTTATCAATCAAGATGGGCCAACTCAATCCTCAAGTACGCATGACCTGCGTTGATGAAAGCTTGATGGCCGTCGAGTCTGCAAAGCTAAATTTGCTGGAGAATTTGGGAGAAGATCGCAATATTCAATGCATTGCCAATAACTGCTTAGATGGTTTTGAACAAGAGAGTACCTGTTTAATATTGTGTAACCCACCATTCCATCAACAACAAGCTATCACGGATCACATTGCTTGGCAGATGTTCTGTGATGCAAAGCATGTTCTTAAAAAAGGGGGACGATTATTAGTGATCGGCAATCGCCACCTCGGCTACGATGTAAAACTAGCAAGATTATTTGGCCAAGGGCAGGTAAAAACTGTCGCGACCAACCATAAATTTGTTATCTTACAAGCAACTAAATAGGCAAGGATAAGAAAGGAAATGACCATGAAAAAACTGGTTCTCGCAGCCTCAATCGCATTACTCACCGCTTGTGCCGCACCTCAGCAACAGCAAATCAACTTTATGCCTACTGCAACGACCAGCCAAAATACGGTCGTCAACAATAAAGCCTTTACTCTGGTCAGCAAAGATGTTAGATCGGCGCAATATGTGGCTTTAGTGGATAGTGGCCGCTCTAATATTGAGCCAATTCATGCCAAACAAAATGTTCGCATTGCGGTTGAGAATGCGTTGGCAGAACAATTTAGCTCTCAAGGCTATCGCTTAACAGTGAACAGCGAAAACAATATCACAGCTGAAATTTCAGAAGCACTAGTAACAGTAAAACACAGCGTTATGTCAAATGAAATGGATGGCAGTGTCACGCTTGAAATCACCGCTGAAACACCAAAAGGCAAATTAGTGAAAACGTTCAACGGGACGGCAAAACGCTCCGGTACACTCAGCGCTTCAAATGATGAGATTGAGATGGTACTCAACGATGTGATGAATTTGGTGCTCAAAGAAATTGCCAATGACAGCGAACTTAATGGTTATTTACAGGAGCGCTTTTAATGTTACGTTCTCTCGTTACGACACTGGCGCTCTTTAGTTGCACTGTGTTTGCGGCGCCCAACGTCCTGATTGAAACTAACTTAGGGGCGTTCACTATTGAACTAAATACAGAGAAAGCGCCAACGACTGTCGCAAACTTCGTAAAATATGTTCAAGATGGCAGTTATATCGGCAGTCAATTTCACCGCGTTATTCCCGGATTTATGGCGCAAGGCGGCGGATTTGATGCAGATTTAAAACAACTCACCACTTACGCTCCCATCAAAAATGAAGCGAGCAATGGGTTGACCAATGACACTGCAACGATCGCAATGGCCCGGACCAATGATCCTAACTCGGCTACTCGCCAATTCTTTATTAACTTGGTCGATAATGATTTTCTCAACTACAACGCTCGCCCACCGGGTTATGCAGTCTTTGGTAAAGTCACGCAAGGGTTTGATGTTGTGCAAAAAATGGCTCAACAGCCGACCAGCACGAAAGGGCGAATGCAAGACGTCCCCATCGAACCAATCGTTATTACGAATGTCACACTAGAACAATAACCATACCAACGCCGATTTATCGGCGTTTGATTTTATGGGGTCGCCTTTCGACCTAAGCTGCTTTACTGACAAGGATTCGCTGTATGCCATCAACCTCCTCCTCTCTCACTTGGATGGAAACTATCCGTAGCTATCTTGATAAACGCCTATTGTGGGTATTTATGATGGGGTGTTCGAGCGGTTTTCCGTGGGTTTTGATTGGTTCAAATATGTCAGGATGGCTAAAAGATGCAGGCTTAACCACCGCTGCTATTGGTTATTTTGGCAGTGTCTTCGCAGTTTACGCGATTAATTTTCTATGGGCCCCATTGGTGGATCGCGTCAAATTACCCATTCTGACGCCATTATTAGGTCAACGCCGCAGTTGGGTATTTTTGTGCCAATCGATCATTTTGATCTGTACGTTGCTGATTGCGGGTGTCAATCCAGCCCAAAATTTGATGTTTACCTCAATGCTTGCCTTGGGCATTGCGATCGCTTCTGCCACTCAAGATATCGCGATTGATGCTTTTCGTATCGATACTTTCCCCAAATCACAAGCCAATAAGCTGCCACAAGCCTCCGCCATGGCCATCATGGGGTGGTGGACTGGATATTCTCTGCCGGGCTATCTCGCTTTTGTAAACGCCGATAGTATCGGTTGGAATGCCGTTTATTATGGCATGGCACTCTGTGTCGGGCTGTTAATGCTTTTCACGCTCTTGGTGGGCGAACCAAAAACACATCGCGAAGCGCTACAGCATCAAGCGGAGCTGCGACACAATCAAGTAGTTGGTTCGAAAGTCGTCGCGTGGTTCACCGTTACCGTAATCGAACCATTTCTCGATTTCTTCAAACGCAATGGCGCGCAAGTAGCACTAACCCTGCTGTTGTTTGTCTTTTTATTCAAGATTGGCGAAGCTTTTCTTGGCCGAATGTCGATTCCATTTTACAAAGAAATTGGCTTTAGCAACGAACAAATTGGCCACTACTCGAAGTTAATTGGTTGGGGAGCAACCCTATTCTTCACTTTGATTGGCAGTATATTTAACGTGCGATTTGGTATTGTTCGCGGTTTGATGATTGGTGGCATCGCGATGTCTGCCAGTAATTTGATGTTTTCGTGGATCGCTCAAGTTGGCCCTAATGAGCATCTGTTCTTGGCGACCATTATTGTCGATAACTTTACCACTGCGTTTTCCACCGTGGCCTTTGTTTCGTTTCTTACTGTGTTAACAGGGCAGGCATTTTCAGCAACGCAATATGCGCTATTGGCCTCTCTAGGAAACTTTGGCCGCACCACGTTGGCCTCTTTTAGCGGAGAGCTGGTCGACTATCTCAATAATTGGTCACTGTTCTTTATTATTACTGCACTGATGGTAGTACCAAGCCTTATCATGCTCTACTCACTGCGCCATTATTTTGCTGATTTACTGCAAAAAGCTCGGCAGAGAGACATCGATGATATTGCCAAGCAAGGCATTGATAAGCGTTAGATGAAAAAAAGGTCGTACAGTACGACCTTTTTTAATTTGATGTGCCCGCTATAGACTACGGATAGAGACCTTTACCAAATAAGTTAAACACTCTCGCAACACCTTGCGTAAACAGCATCGGCTCAGTTAGCACCGTTAAGCATAAACAATCTTCATCCACTTTGGTAAATGGGCTGTGTTTAATACTCGCATCTCTTTGAATGAAATCACCCACTTTATAATGCCCATCTTCATCACTGAAGCCACCATGGAGCACCAAGGTCGACTCAACCCCTTTGTGTGTATGCTGAGGGATCTGCACGTTGTGATTGATGTACATCAGGTTCATGCGAGAGTCTTCAGCAATATCTAGATGGGCACTAAAAACTTTACCACCATAGCTGCGCCACTCGCCTTTAAAACGAATCAGTTGGCTCAGTGTACTAGGCAGCATCACAACGCGATCATTGACTTTAATTTCTATCGGCTCAGGCTTACGCAAGGTCGATGGGTGTAGAGTATCCAGCGCCGTGATCGTTTCAAACATCTGGTTTAAATGATCATCATTAGAAACGGCTATTCTTTGTTGCGGCAACGATTGGCTCAGCAATGCTTCGGCGGCCCGAGTTTCTAAGTATTGAACCTGTTGACGACACTGAGTACAAAGTTCAAGGTGAGTGGCAATCATAATGCCATGCGCCGCATCAATTGAACCATTGGCATACTGCTGCAGTACTTCGTTGCTTGGATGGTGGCTCATAATTGCTCCGCTTGAATAGAATGTCTAAGTTTTTCAACGGCTAGTCGTAAACGCGATTTGACAGTACCGAGAGGAATATTGAACATCTCCGCAACCTGCTGCTGGGGCAGTTCTTCAAGATACACCGCCTTCACGATGGCTTGCTGAGCTTCAGGCAACAACGCCACAAACTTTAATATTTGCTCTTTTAACATGTCATGTTCAGGACAATAATGTTCAACCAAATCAGGTGGGCAGTAGTCAGTTGGCCAAATATCATCGGCATAAACATGTAACTCTCGTCCGCGCTGCTTACGCAGGAGATCAAAACACAAATTGCGTGCAATCGTGTAAACCCACGTCGAAAGCGAACTTTTTCGGTTATCGAATAGATGCGATTTCTGCCACACCGTGGTCATAGTTTCTTGCACCATTTCTAACGCCACTTGCTCACTGCCTACATGCTTAAACGCAAACTGTTGTAAGCGAGGAGAGAAATAACGAAACACTAAGGCAAACGCCTGCTTATCACGTTGCTTGACACGTTCCATGCATTCAGCCCAGTCTTGCTTGGTGTAGCTTGGGCTTAGCGACACACTATGCTGAGAATCACTGCTCATGCTGCGCTCTTCCTTTAGGAGTAACCGTTGTTATTGGCATACAGTAGCCATAAACCTTTATACGTGAGTAATGCATACATCGATCACTCGTCGTATTCTTTTTTATGCAGAGCCACTACTACAGAGCGACTTCTCGTTTAAGTTTACTACACGCTTTCAAAGTTAGTGTGAGACTTCGATTACCTGCAATAAAAAGTCAACCGCACTGTGCGCGTCATCCTGCCTCATTAAATCATCAAATTGTTGAATCGAGATAGGGAGCAGCTCTAGCCATCGCTGCGCCACCCAACTGGCATCATCAAAAAAACAGTGCGAATAGAGCTCGCCAAGCTGAGGGAATTGCTGATAAACCGCTTGTAGCTGGTGGCTTAAATACCATTCGTGAGGTTCTAAATCTCTTACTGGCCAACTGGGCAATGACGTGACCTGAGCAACTCGCAGGCCATCAAATTCGCTCACTACTGACTCTATTTTAAAGCGCTCCATTCCCATCACGGTTAATCCTAACATCCCATTGTCGAGCGCTTCAAAATCAACAATCTTAACCAACATCCCAAATTTAGATAACTGATTTGCTTTATTGCCTTTTTTGTTATCAATCAAACAAATCCCAAATGTAGAGTCAGACTGGCTGGATTGAGTGACCATCCTCTTATACCTTGATTCAAAGATCCGTAGCTTCATTTTCCCTTCTGGTAAAACGATTGAAGCTAAAGGAAACAGCATCAATTTCTTCATCATTCATCACTCTTCATCATGCCCGTCAATAAATACGTTGAAGATTACAAAACGATCACTAACTAAAAATGTTGGTTTATCGATTTGCATAAAACAATACCAAAGCAAACGTTTAAGTGATTAAAATCACATTAAAGATGCAAACGAACGAAATATTAATTTAGTTCCGCGCAAATATTCATTATCGTGACTTAGGTCACCAAATTTGTTCACTTTTGCATTCGCAATCACTTTTAATTGAGATTTTTATCGTTATTATTCGGGCCAATTGAACGCACATCAGAAATATACGTGTGCTGAATTATGACAAAACATAGAGAGTCCCCCTTATGCGTAAATCACTTCTAGCTCTAGGCCTAATGGCTGCAACTTCTGCTCCAGTTATGGCCGCTGACTATTCAGATGGCGACATCCATAAAAACGATTACAAATGGATGCAATTTAACCTAATGGCTGCAATCGATGAATTACCAGGTGAGTCATCACATGATTACTTAGAGATGGAATTTGGCGGCCGCTCAGGGATTTTTGATCTGTACGGTTACGTTGATATCTTTAACCTGCTAAGCAACCCAAGCAGTGACAAAGAAGGTAAAGAAAAAATCTTTATGAAATTTGCACCTCGTATGTCACTAGATGCACTTACAGGTAAAGATTTGTCTTTCGGGCCAGTGCAAGAGTTGTATGTCTCTACGCTAATGGAATGGGGTGGTAAGTCTGGCGTTAACACTCAAAAAGTGGGCCTTGGCTCTGATGTGAATGTGCCTTGGTTCGGTAAAGTTGGTTTAAACCTGTACGGTACTTACGATTCAAATAAGAAAGATTGGAATGGTTTCCAAATCTCAACCAACTGGTTCAAGCCTTTCTACTTCTTTGAAAACGGCTCATTTATCTCTTACCAAGGTTACATCGATTACCAATTTGGTATGGAAACAGACAAAGGATACGCAACATCTAGCAATGGCGGCGCTATGTTTAACGGTATCTACTGGCACTCAGACCGCTTTGCTGTGGGTTACGGCCTAAAAGGCTACAAAGATATCTACGGTATCAAAGATACTGATAGCTTCAAGTCAACTGGCTTTGGTCACTACCTAGCTGTGACTTACAAGTTCTAATCGAACCTAAGTTTTGGCTAAATGGCGCTCTCGAGCGCCATTTTTATTGCTTTCCATTTCTACCTCATTATCCTTGGCGCAAAGTCAAATATGGAGAGGTGTTATGAATATCGTCGTGCTTGGGCCGGGCGCTATTGGGTTGCTTTGGGCGACAAAGCTGCATGCTGCTGGACACCGCGTTTCATTATGGGGCAGACAAGCTCAATCTTCACTTTCTATTGCTTTAGATAAACAGGCGTCTATTACCCTGCCCTGCAATGATCACAGCGCGCTCTGCCATGCCGATCTCTTACTGATTACCGTGAAGGCTTGGCAAGTCGAGCAAGCGCTCACTCCGCTGCTGAATACACTCAATCGTGACACCATTTTGCTATTTATGCACAACGGCATGGGCGCGCTTGATTCGATGCAGGATCAACTGAATGACTTTCCTATTGTGCTTTCAACCACCACGCACGGTGCACTCAAGCCGTCAATGAATCAAGTGTTGCATACTGGCAAAGGCGTAACTCAATTAGGGGCTTACAACGCCCAAGGCAAGCTGTGTCAATTTCTAGTGGATGTACTTCAGCATGCATTGCCAGACGTAATGTGGAATAACACGATTGAAGAAGCACTATGGCATAAGCTTGCAATTAACTGCGCGATTAACCCGCTCACCGCGTTAGAGCAATGTCGCAATGGTGATTTAGCCGATGAACGCTTCCAACGGCCGCTGGCAAATATTGTTGCAGAGCTAGCCGATGTCATGAGCGCTGAAGGCTTTGCGATCACTCAATCATCACTGCTTGCTAAGGTTAAGCAGGTGATTCAAGCCACAGCCGAGAATTATTCATCAATGCATCAAGATATTTTTTATCAACGCAAGACTGAGATAGACTTTATTACGGGCTATTTACTGAAGAAAGCAGAGCAACATCAGCTCGCAACACCGGAAAACCATAAACTTTATCTGGCAATCAAGCATCAGGAACAGAGTTGGGTAAGCAATCATGTTTAATATCCAAAACATCCGCCGTCAATTTCCGGCTTTAGCTCAAAATGAAGGCCAAGAAGCGCTCATCTATTTAGACAGCGCGGCCACCACGCAAAAGCCACAAGTGGTGATAGATGCCATTAGCCATTACTACAGCACGCAAAATGCCAATGTACATCGTGGTAGCCATCGCTTGACAGCAAAAGCGACCAGCGATTTTGAAGCGGCGCGTGACGCTATGGCTCAATTTATTAGCGCATCATCTCGTAAAGAAATTATTTGGACTCGCGGAGCGACCGAAGCTATCAACCTGATCGCGCAGACTTACGCACGTAATACATTGCAAGCCGGTGATGAGATTCTGGTCAGTGAAATGGAACACCACGCCAATATAGTGCCTTGGCAAATCGTCGCAGCGCAAACCGGAGCAAGCGTCGTCAAAGTCCCCATCACGCCAGAGTGCCACTTTGATCTTGAGGCTTTTCAAGCACGATTATCGAGTAAAACCAAAATTGTCGCCCTAGCCCATACCACCAACGTGACGGGCACGCGCCAACCGATTGAAACTGTGATTAAACTGGCGCACCAAGTCGGCGCTGTGGTCGTGATTGATGGCGCGCAAGGAATTGTTCATGAAACCGTCAACGTGCGCGAACTCGACGCCGACTTTTATCTCTTTTCTGGGCACAAGCTTTACGCTCCCGCTGGCATTGGCGTTCTGTACGGAAAATTATCGCTGCTTGAAACAATGCCTCCATGGCATGGCGGCGGCAAGATGGTAGAAAAAGTCTCGTTTGAAGGTACAACATTTGCCGAACTGCCGGGGAAATTTGAAGCAGGCACACCGAATGTCGCAGGGGCGATAGCCCTTGCCAAAGCAATCGAATGGTTACAAAACTGCAATCGAACGGCCGTAGAAACTCACCTGCATAGATTGCAAGCACGCACTTATCAAGCTCTGCAGCAGCTCGATGATATTCGCGTGATCGGCTATCAACCGAATGCCAGTATTCTCAGTTTTGTGATGGATGGCGTTCATCATCAAGACATAGCCACCTTACTCGATCAGCAAGGCATCGCGGTTCGCTCTGGCCATCACTGCGCTCACCCATTAATGGATGCGCTCGGATTAACTGGCACCGTGAGAATTTCGTTTGGTATTTACAATACCGAACAAGAGGTTGAACAGTTGATCGCCGCCATCACTAAAGCGGTTGATATGTTGTAATAATTCCCCCTTTCATCAAAAGGGGGAGATGCTCAGCTTGGATCGATATTTTTTATCTTATCGACAATGGCTTTAAGGCCATTACCACGTGAAGGACTTAAATGAGCAATCAAGCCTATTTTTTCAAAATAAGCATCCACATCAAACGCTTGAATTTGTGCGTAGGTCTTGCCGTTGTACGCAGCAAGGACTAAAGCAATTAAACCACGCACAATCCGCGCATCCGAATCGGCACAGAAAGACCATATTCCTTGGTACTCCTGCCCCACTAACCATACTTGACTCTCGCAGCCTGCAACACTGACTTGCTGCGATTTCAAAGCATCAGGCATCGTGGGCAATAACTTCCCCCACTGGATCACTTGTCGGTAGCGATCTTCCCAGCCAGTAAAATTTTGCATGGTTGCCACAATCTCATCGGCGCTAATCTCACGACCAAAGGGGGAGGCAGGAAAAGGAGTCATTAACGTTACACCTTATGTTTCTGAATTAACTTTTCAACAATGCGCGCTACGGCAACAAAACCAAAGGTTGCGGTAACAACCGTCGCAGCGCCAAATCCGCTGGCGCAATCCATCCGCTTTGGCCCTTCTGCGGTTGATTTCACCGCGCACACACTGCCATCGGCTTGCGGATATTTGAGCTGCTCTGTCGAGAACACGCAATCAATACCAAACTTACGCGCAGGGTTTACAGGGAAATTATGGCGATGACGAAGCGTATCTTTGAGTTTTTTTGCCAATGGGTCTTGAATCGTTTTGGTTAAATCCGCGACCTTGATTTGAGTTGGGTCAACTTGACCACCCGCACCACCAACGGTAATCACTTTAATTTTATTGCTACGGCAATAAGCCAGTAGTGAAGCTTTCGCTTTCAAACTGTCTATCGCATCGAGCACGTAATCGAACGTTTGACTCAAATAGCGGTGCTGGTTATCTGGCGTGATAAAGTCATCAATTAAGTGCACCACACACTCAGGGTTGATGAGCTTGACCCGCTCGGCCATCACTTCAATCTTACTTTGCCCAACCGTACCGCTCATCGCATGGATTTGACGGTTGATGTTGGTGACGCACACATCGTCCATATCAATCAGCGTTAACTCGCCAATGCCGGTGCGCGCCAATGCTTCGACTGCCCACGAGCCAACGCCACCGATACCAATCACACACACATGCGCAGCACGCAGTATTTCAACCTCACGATTTCCATAAAGGCGACGAGTGCCTCCGAAGCGTTGGTTGTAGCTATCTGAAGCGGGGGTATCGAGTTCACGCATAATTAAAAGTCCGATTGAAAGCGATAGAAAAATAAAGAGTGCGATTTATACGCACTCTTTATTTAAAAGTCTAGGTCGAAACCTGTGTCACTATTGTAGCTTTTCAGGCGGCAATGCCCAAGGCGCTTGTGTGGCTGAGTTTTCTAACCCCAGTTTCCAAACGCGACCAAAATGTTTGTAATGCCCAGCTTCCGTTCCGGCGCGCTCGCCCATGCCATGGTACAGATCGAGGTGGTTATCTTTTACCGCGCCGCCCGTATCTAGCACAATCAACATTCTCAACTGATGAGCGCCACTCCATGTACCATCTGCATTGAGCAGCGGCACTTCTGCTAAAATAGGTGTGCCCATTGGAAAGATGGAACGATCTCCGGCCACCGATGCCATCGGCAGTAGTGGAATACCGGCAGAGCCAGTGACAGGGGCTGCCGCTTTGGGCGCAAAAAAGACATAGGAAGGATTTTGCTCTAGCAGCTCTCTCACCGTCGGTTCATCATTGGCTAGCACCCATTCCTTGATCGCTTTGAGTGACATTTTCTCTCGTGTCACTTCACCTCGTTCAATCAAGACTTTGCCAATACTGATGTAGGCTTTGTTATTCTTACCCGCGTAAGCGAAGTACTCAAGCGTATCGTCATCTTCAAAATGCACAAAACCACTGCCTTGCACCTCCATAATGAAAGGGTCAATCAGGTTCGCCGCATAACCTAACTCAAGCCCTTTTTCAGCTAACGCACCATCATAAATTTGCGCACGCGTTGGGCAATCGGCCGAACATTCAGGCAAACCAAATACGGGATATTTGAATATTTCATCCGGTTGATGGCGAAGCTCCATTACCGGAGAAAAATAGCCAGTGAAAAGCACATTACCTTTTTTATCGCCACCACCAAGCTGCGCCGCTTGTATTCCAAAATTCGCCAAATCTTGTGGATCACCACTTTGCAAAATCCATTCACTGATCTGTTGATACAAAGGTTGATAAATCGCTGCCATCGACGCCGAGCGAGTCACCACTTGTTCGCTCTGTTTGGAAAATTGCGTAAAGTCACGTGGCGTATTGGACTGCACCGTGTCTACTTTGTTGAGCGCTTTAGAGAAATCACCATCCAAATATTGCTGAGCACGGTCGGTTGGTTGCGCACAACCAAACAGCAGCAGTACTGCCGCAAGAGGAAAAATTTGCTTAATCACAGAAGTTATCCGTTATTTGAGTTGCTAAAAGCATGACAAACTCGCGCCTAAACCGCAATCAGCGAATTGTTAACGGAGGTTTTTTTGGTATTTTCCTGACAATCGGAAGGTTGGATTGTAGTGCGACGACGACATTTGTGTCATTTCGGTATTGTTATCATCACGCATTTTGTAACGATAGCTCGTATCACCAATCTGGTATTCTAAAAAATGACCATCAAACTCAAATGAAGTGGTGAGTACTCGGCCACTACTGATCACGCCTGCTTTCCCCAATTCAATTCGTTTGGCTGAATAAGGGGCAACATACTGCTCAACCCAAACCCCATACACCTCATCTTTTGGCGAAAAATAGTTTTCCAACCGAGTAAAGAGATCACCGTATAGCGACGCTACGGAAAACAAGCCAATCATCACAACCAGCATCAAGCCTCGTTCAATGTACTTACGTCTTCGCAAGTTTGTGAACTGAGGCGTAGCCGTAAGGCCTACGTTTTTTGTCATTTTCATGCGACTCAACTCGTTGGTTTTGGCCATATTTCGCCTTTATTGGCAAGCAGTCTAACGTGTCCTAAATCAGAGATAAAATCGGCGATTGAATAATTGCACCAAACTCAAAAAACCACTTGCCGACACGTGAATAAAAAGTCATTATTTAAACATATTTAAACACCAAGGTGCTCTCAGAGTGAAAATTCGCAGTACAGCTCTCGTTAAAGGATTTAGACAATCTGCTCCCTATGTTAACGCTCACCGTGGTAAAACCATGGTGATCATGCTCGGCGGTGAAGCGATTGCCGATAAAAATTTCGCTAATATCATCAGCGATCTCGCACTGCTGCATAGCCTTGGTGTCAAAATTGTTTTGGTGCACGGTGCTCGCCCACAAATCAATCAAATTCTGGCGACACATCATTGCTCCACTCCTTATCACAAAGGCATTCGGGTCACTGATGAGGAAGCGCTCAGCTTAGTCATGCAAGCCGCGGGGCAGCTCCAACTCGCTATCACAGCACGCCTTTCAATGAGCTTAAATAACACGCCAATGGCAGGAACTCAGCTCAATATCGTTAGTGGTAATTTTGTTATCTCTCAACCATTAGGTATAGATGATGGTGTCGATTATTGCCACAGTGGCCGCATTCGCCGTATTGATATTGAAGGCATCAACCGTATGCTTGACCAAGGTTCGATCGTGCTACTGGGGCCTATTGCGAGTTCCGTCACTGGCGAATGTTTTAATTTGCTCTCTGAAGAAGTAGCCACACAAGTCGCAATACGCCTAAAAGCAGATAAGCTGATCGGTTTTTGCTCAGAGCAAGGCATTATCGATGAGCAAGGCAACGCAATTGCTGAACTGTTCCCATCTGATGTTGAACGGATAATGCAGCGTATTGAAGCAGATACCGACCAAGTTCAGGATAATAGCTCAGGTACCTCACGCTTTCTGCGAGCCGCCGTTTCAGCGTGCCGCGCAGGTGTGCCACGTAGTCACTTAGTCAGTTACAAACAAGATGGTGCTTTGATCCAAGAGTTGTTCTCTTTTGACGGGATCGGTACTCAGATTGTCATGGCAAGTGCCGAACAAGTCCGTCAGGCACAGATCGATGATATCGGCGGAATTTTCGATTTAATCCGCCCGTTAGAAGAACAAGGAATATTAGTACGGCGTTCACGTGAGCAGTTAGAGCAAGAGATCCACAAATTCACGATTATTGATAAAGATGGCTTATTGATTGGTTGCGCCGCACTTTACCCTTACCCAGAAGAGGGCATGGCAGAAATGGCGTGTGTCGCTATTCACCAGGAGTATCGGGACGGCAACCGCGGTTTATTGTTACTCAATCACATGAAGCAACAAGCAAAATCGATGCGTTTAGATCGCCTCTTTGTTTTGACAACGCACAGTTTGCATTGGTTTAGAGAACAAGGTTTTTATGAAGTCGGTGTGGAATCGTTACCGATAACTAAACAGAGTTTGTACAACTATCAACGCCGTTCAAAAATTTTAGTACTGACGCTCTAACGTCAGGATATTGTATTTATTCGTTAAGTTATGGTGAATAGTTTATCTTTGTTCAAGTGCAAACGTTTTCATTATTTTGTATACAAAATAAGCGCTTTATTTAACTTAATATTATGTGTAGAATCCGCCGACATCATTAATGATGTACATTTAATGAACAACACAGGAACTTGGCTTTATACCGATTGGTCAGATACCAGTAGGTCGGCTTGCACGGATTGCTTTTACTACGACACGTACTTAAGAGCAAAAATTCTATGAAAACTGTTATTTGTAACTCACTTCAAAGCTTTTGGGATATGGCTGATAACCAATTCCTTGAAGGCCAACATGTGCATTGCGTATTTCCCGTTAACGACAAGCTACGAGTCTTTATACTCAGCTCGCAAGATCGTTATAAAATCAGAAACATCTCTTTTACTCATGCTTTCGCATAGCAGCACACCAAATCAGTAATTGAGCTTCCCCCAAACAACGGAATGAATTCAACATACCATGTAAACTTCAAACTGTGTGGGGACTGCTCAAACTCGTTTATCCTAGTTGCTGATTTACGCTAGTCTCTTGTCTAATCTCGTAACTAAGCCGCTGGCTCGCTGCGTTTTTATCTTGAGCCCTCGTTTCATCGTTCCCATGTCAGCAAAAAGCATCAGCTGCTTCTTGGCGCGCGTAATGCCAGTATAGATAAGCTCTCTGGTCAATATCGGGCTAAAATCAGGCGGTAAAATCATCAGCGTTAGATCAAACTCACTGCCTTGTGATTTATGAATGGTCATCGCATAGGCTGTTTCGTGCTCTGGTACGCGGCTTGGTAAAATAGCTTTCACGCTACCATCTGGCAGCTCAAAATACACCTTCAAACGCGGTTCTTGCTCGCTCGTATCAAGCATGCATATGCCGATATCACCATTATACAAACCCAGCCCATGATCATTACGCGCCACCATCACGGGTCGGCCGTGGTACCAAATCTCATCTTGAGTCTTGATCAACTTACGTGCGACCAGCGCACGTTCAATACGTTGATTCAAACCACTTACCCCAAAATCCCCTTCACGAATAGCGCAAAGCAAACGGCATTGATTAAAGCAATCCAATACGGCTTTGGCTTTTTGGGCTTGAGTTTCCGCAGTATAAGCACCAGAACTCTCGATGCGCGTGAGATAACGGCCATACTCCTTGACTAAGGTTTTCAGCATTAGGTTATAGCTTTCACTGCTGAGTGAGTGGTGCGTAATATCAGCATAATTACGTTTTAACACCTCATCCACCATAGCCACTTGCCCAGCATTGATCGCTTTTGCTAATTGACCAATGCCTGATCGGACATCAAAGCGGTAGCTTTTTTGCAGCATGCATAAGCTGTCTGAAATCGGGCTTGCGTTAGGGTGTGAATGAGTAATCAAGGTTTGATAACCCGTTAACTTGGCTAAGTGTTCGCTGTGAGATCGGCTGTAGCCTAAGGTCAAAAATGAACAAATGTCCCCCAGCACAGCGCCCGCTTCGACTGACGCGAGTTGGTCTTTATCACCCAGTAAAATCAAGCGTGCGTGTTTGGGTAATGCCTCGATTAACTTGACCATCATAGGTAAATCGACCATCGATGCTTCATCAACCACCAATATATCCAAATGCAGCGGGTTACGCTGATGGTGACGAAACTCAACACTGTTAGGTATGACGCCCAATAAACGGTGAAGAGTGCTCGACTCGGTGGGAATCGCCGCTTTCAACGCCGGCTCAACCGCCAGTTCAGCCACCGCTTTACCGATCGATTCCGTTAAACGTGCCGCGGCTTTACCCGTTGGTGCGACCAATTTAATGGTGGGCGTCTCACCTTGCTGTTGGGCTTGAGTAATCAAAGCGGCTAGTAATTTGGTAACCGTGGTGGTTTTACCGGTTCCCGGCCCGCCAGAAATCACGGCAAAGCGGCGTGTCAGTGCCACTGCGGCTGCGACTTTTTGCCAGTTGATACAAGCACTTTGCGGGATAAGCGTCTCTAATGCCTCGAGTTCTTTCGCCGTACGTGCTTGGCTAATGACTTGATCAATCTCATTCCAATCAAGTTCATCGGCGTTGACCACATCCAGAAAATCACACACTTGTTGCTGGCGTGCTGATGCATTGGCTGTCTCTGGCAATTGGCGAAGCGCATGGAGCAGAAAGTGGTATTGACGCGAAAACAGTGTATCGAGCAGCAATTTTAGCTTTTGGACATCAGTAGGCTTTAGGCTCATGGGTGTCCCAAAGCTGATTAAACGCTGTGCTAAGGTAACTTCATAATACCAATAACGGTGTAGGTATAAACGTTGCCCATCAAACATTAAAGGCACCGCTTCCCCTTGTTGTCCGACTAAGTCTGAACGGTTGAGTAGCCAAGGCCAATCAATCGCAAATAGGTGCTGATTGACCGCCAATGCAGCCTCACCAAACAAGCCTAACTTAGCCGCGAGATCAACACCCTGCGCCGTTGAAGCATCCACTAAAGGTAAGCAGATATGTCCCTTGGCCAATTCAGCACTGACCACCGCGGCAATAAATCCGAGCGCTTGGCTATGTTCAGCGCCAAGTTGCTGCTGGCTTTTTTGTTCGATAAAACGCGCGAATTGGTAATCTAACTGACGCATAGCACCTTTTTCCGCTAACTGCTTAAGCGTTGTCATTAGCGTACTGCTCATAAATCTAACTCCATCTGCCCTGCATCGGTCGCGCGAGTATCTACGGTTTCTCCGTCAATCAATCTGTCCATCTCATCAAGCAGTTCAAAACTCGGTTTGGTTGAGAAAATCCCATGCTCAGACTCGCCATCCATGCCGCGCAAAAAGAGATAATAGACTCCGCCAAAATGGCGATGGTAGTCATAGTTTGCTAAACGGCTGCGTAAGAATCGATGCAGCGCCAATGCGTAGAGTTGATATTGTAAATCATAGCGATGCTCTGCCATCGCCGCTTTCAAACGCTCGCCATGATAGGCGCTGACATCATCCCCCAGATGATTCGATTTCCAGTCCAGCACGTAATACTTTCCTTGATGCTCAAACAGCAAATCAATAAAGCCCTTCAGCATGCCCTGCACAGTGTAAAAACCAAGATCTCCGGCTTTGGCCGACAGTGGATCATGGCGTTGAATGACACGGTTCAATGCAGGAGCGCTCAGTACTTCTATCGGTAATAGAAATTCCATTTCAACCAAACGCTGAGTGGCGGTTTTTTGGTTCAAACGCAACGTTTTGCCATCTAAAGGTGTCTGTAACACGGTATCGACCAGCGTTTGTAATACTGGTAACCATTCAATATCGATTTGTTCTCGCACCAGTAAATCCAGTATCACTTTTTGGTTAGCATCGCTGCTAGCAGGCTCAGTAAACTCGACCTCCTCAAAGAGAGAGTGCAAAAAAGTACCGGGCGTTGCACCGCGTGGAAAAGTAAAAATGGAACGTTCGGGCTCAACCAGTAAAGCTTCCGCTTGCTCATCAACAGAGTCGATATCAAAGCCTGAGACTTCTAAACTCGCGTCGTGGCTAGCGTGTTTCACACCTTGTTTTACCAACCCAGAATAGCTGGTCATTCGCCAAAAACGGTCAATCTGCGCTTGCAGTGTTTTGGCACTCAATACCGGCGTCTCGACGCTCAACGCTTTAAAGGGCTCTGGTTGCTCGGCTGGTGGCTCAGAGATACGAATGTATTGATTAGATTGAGCGTGCAACGCAGCGTTAAGATCGGCAATGCCTGCGGCTTGACCATTTTGCAGCAGATAGCCAATGGCACTTAAATGCACACCGGTTGGCTCTTTGGTGGAGCGGCCATTACGCAGCGGCGCAATGCCGATAAAACAGCCATACACAGCACGAGTCAGCGCTACATAAATCAAGCGCAGATCTTCCGCAAGCCGCTCTTTATCTGCTTGCTTGAGAGAAGCTTCACTGGCGGTAATATCCAGCACAGTTTCCTCATTCACGGCATCATGATATTTGCCTTCACTTGCCTCGCGATAGCTGACCACAAACGGCAGAAACACTAAGTCGTATTCCAAACCTTTCGATTTGTGAATAGTAACGATCTGCACTAGGTTGCGTTCGGATTCCAAACGTTGAATTTGATCATCACGGCCCCCTAGGCCATGCTCGGCGTCACTGATAGCTTGTGCCAGCCAGCGCAGCAAACCATGATCGCTATCAATCTCTTGTCGCGCTTGCTGTAGTAGCTCACCAATGTGCATAAAATCGGTCAGTGAGCGCTCACCTTGCGGCTCTTCCAACCAACGTTCAGCGACGTGACGTTTACTCATCACACTGCGCAACATAGGAAGCACGCCGCGCTCAAGCCACAATTGGCGATACTGTTTAAATTCGTTAACCGCGTTTTCCCATACCGATTCGTCGTTGTTTAAATCATCCAAGCTGGCAGCATCTAACGCGAAAAGTGGTGAGGCCAAACAAGCCCGCAAGGCGCGATCATTTTCAGGAGTCAGTACTGCTTGCAATAGACGCTGTACATCTTGTGCTACCTCGCTGCTAAAAACACTATCGCGGTTCGAGAGATAAACACTGGCAATGCCTTGCGTGGCGAGCGCCTCTTTCACCATACGACCTTCATTACCCGTTCGAACTAAGACCGCGATGTCGCCTGCTTGCACGCTCTTTTGCCCTTTAGCAGTATCAAAGTACGCTTGTTGATGCTGCGCGGCGCTCAAAATTGTCTGAATTTGGCTGGCGCACGCTTTGGCCATGCATTGCAGGTATTCGCCTTTTGGCAACGGGCTGTCTTGCGCTTCTTGCAGCCAATAGGTAAGCGCTGGTTGCACGGTTCCGTTAAGCCACCATTGACGCTGCTGCGCATTTGGGCTGGCTTCAACGGGTAAAAAGGGAATGTCTTGGTCGTAGATAAAAGCACTGTCAGGCGTACTAAAAATCTGATTGACGGCATTGACCATATTCGCGCTAGAACGCCAGTTGGTCCCCAAGGTGTAGTGTGCGCTCACCTGTTTACGCGCTTTGATGTAGGTAAAAATGTCTGCACCACGAAACGCGTAAATCGCTTGTTTTGGGTCGCCAATCATAAACAAACCGCATTCAGCCTTAGGCAGATAAATGCGGCTAAAAATACTGTATTGCAGCGGATCGGTATCTTGGAATTCATCGATCATCGCAACGGGGTAAAGGCTGCGAATCCGCTCAGTCAGTATGCCCAGCTCATCATTATCTATCGCGGCAGAAAGCTGAGTGAGCAAATCATCAAACGATAACCACTGCTTTTGTGCTTTCGCTTTGGCAAGCATGGCTCGGCAATGAGTAATAGCGTGCGCTAGCAGCGGCGCTTCTAAGCTGATGGGTTGTTGCAAAAAGAGCTCAATGGTCGTGAACAGCGCATGTTGCGGGGGTTGACCTTTTTTCGACTTAGCCTCCAACGCGCTTTGTGCAAACTCTTGTAATTCGCTCGGTAGGTTCAATTCATGCTGCGGGTTGCTTGCCCACAACGCTAACCCTTCTAGCCGTTTCAGTAACGCTTTCTTGGTTGCTGCATGCAAATCTGAAGCTTCAATGCACAGCGGTAAATCATCGCATGAATCAAGCCACTGCTTTTTTAGCGACTCTATGCGTGACAGGCACGATTGATAAAGCGCGCTTAAATCGCCACTCATCGCTTCAACAGAGAGCGTTAGCGCCGAGCCAGTTAAATAGCCACTGATTTTTTCAAGCAGCGCCGCTGGTGATGACCATAAACGGCGCACTTCCGCAGCAAGCTGAATCGACAACGGATAGAACTGACGACGCCAATAATCCGCGACCACTTGCGCTTTTAGATGGCTTTCATCGGTCACAAATTCGTTATTAAAACGGCTTCCCGATTCAAACGCATTTTGGGTGAGCATACGCTGGCAAAAGCCGTGAATGGTATAGACTGCCGCTTCATCCATTTGCCGTTCCGCTTGCAGTAATACTTGCGCCGCTTGCTTGTGATGACTGGTTTGCTCAAGTAGCGGTTTGATAACAGGGTCATCACTGAAACCGCGCGAAAAAGCGATACGCGCCTCATGAATGCGCCGCCGAATACGGTCGCGAAGCTCAGCTGTGGCAGCTTCAGTAAAAGTAACCACTAGAATTTGATCGACCGTCAGTGGCACTTGATGACGTGACTTTGCATCACCATGCCCAAGTAACAGGCGTAAATACAAACCTGCAATGGTGAAGGTTTTACCCGTGCCCGCCGACGCTTCGATAAGCCTTGCTCCGTGCAGCGGGAACGTAAGGGTATTTAATGGTGTTGTGACCGTAGCCGGGGTCATACTCATAAACAGTTAGCCTTTGAATACGCAAGCGAATGTGATCGCGCTTGAATAATGGTATGAATAATCAAAATAAGTTTATAAATTAAGACGTTGTGAGATCTTTCTCACGGTTCGCCAAACGGGCAGCCTTTACTATCCGCGCCACGTGTTTCGTCAATCTCACGATGATGCGAACCAACCAAATCATGGTCCCTCTGACCTGTGGCCGTACAGAAAACGCCCTACACAATAATGATTGACTGGCGGCCACTCTACTTTCCAAGCAGTTATCCATCGCTAAACATCCTGCGCCACTTGAACCCACAATCGTGGCCCTTGCATCACCAATGTGGCCAATAAACGCACCTGCTCAGCTAAGGCTTCATTCCACTGTGGCCAGATCCGCGCGATGTAAACATTGCTTCCTTCACCGTGGCTCATGTAACTTTCATTAAAGGTATCGGCCATTTTCTTGAGCGATTTGTCGCGATCATCAACCCATTGACCACGGCTGAAGCCAGCTTCCACACAGGCTAACGCGGTTTTTGGAAAGTAAGCGAGCGGCGCTGTCATGCCTTGATAAAACAAATCCACCAGTTCTGCGAGCAACGCTTTGGCTTGTTCAGTATCTGGCATGGGCGGATAAATAAAATGCTGCACACCTTCTTTACGATCGTAGCCCATCAAATGAGTAGGTTGACTTTCGCCCATCGCCGCTAGTGAGAGGTGATCAATCCACGCGGCTAAATAATCCTGCGCGCGAATCGAACCACTGCGGTAGCGCACTAAACCGGATTGATAGCGCTTAGTCAGCCACCCCGTCAGTTGTACGTTTTTGCCTTCACCAAACAATTCAAATTTTAGATCGATCTCTTGGTCATCAAGTGGCGAATGGCATAAGAAAGCGATTCTTTGCGCCAATTCTTGTGCTTGCACGCGATTAGTTTCAAATTCCAAGGATCCAAAAGCACCAATCGGTAACTTTCCTTGCGCGCGCTGCTGGTCAATGAATCTCTCAAGGGCATACGGTGAATTGGGTTGCTCAAGCAGCAACTCTAGTAGTTCATCGCGTAACTGGTAGCTCTCCAAGCCATTTAAGGCAAAGGGTTCATCATCTTCCATTACCGGTAGCGGAGGCTCGAACGTCACTTTAAGGCGACGGTTAAAGAAATATTGCACAGGCAAACGCCAAAACCGTTGCAGCTCAACCAGATCTAAACTGACAGGAAAGCTCGCCCCTTGTAAATAATCGCTCAGGGCGAGATTAAACTCGCCACTGGCTCGCCCTTGCCGACTGGCGGCAGGTAGCCACTCTTTGGCATAGCTACCAGCTTTACTCAAAAAAGCATTAGGGCTAAAAGGCACCATGGCGTGAGTGGTCGTTAAAGCACAGGCTAAATTTTTGGCCGATTGATCGCTGCCAAGCGCTTCATCCCCGACCAAACAGTAATTTTGTTGGCAATACTCTAAAAGCTCAGAGACCAACACCGAAGGAACGCGTTCGGTATTATCTTGAATTGAGCGTCCGACGTAGCTGATGTACAAGGTTTGCTGCGCCGAGAGCATCGCTTCTAAGAACAAATAGCGGTCATCGTCACGCCGCGAGCGATCGCCAGCGCGGGTGCGACCGTTCATCAAATCAAACCCTTCGGCTGGCATAGTGCGCGGGTAAACGCCATCGTTCATTCCTAGTAAACAAACGGTTTTAAAAGGGATGGAACGCATTGGCATTAAAGTACAGAAATTGACTTGTCCCGCCAGAAAACGCTGACTGATGCGCGTACCTGACAATTTGTTTTGCAAATATTGAGTAATAATACTTGGCGCAAGTGCTTGCTCATAACCGGCCTCGGCCAGTTGATCTTTTAACTGAGACAAGGTGTCGCGAATCGACTTGAGTGCGAGCTCTCCTTCCAGCTCAACCTTGAAAAAAGCGCCAAGCATCTCACCGAGCAAACGACGCCACTCGTCCACGCTTTGGGTCTGCGCTAACTGCTCGCGGTAATGGCTCACTTGCTGAATAAAGTGCGCTAATTTACCCGCCAATTCAGCGTTCATGCCTTGCACTTCATTATAAGGAGCGAGCGTCACTTCGCCTTGCGTAAATAAACCTGCTGAGGCTGGCATGGCATAACCAAGTAACATGCGCTCAATCCCGAATTGCCAAGTATTTTGCTCGGTCTGCGGCAACTCAAATTGTTGCGCGGTGCTCGCATTAAGCCCCCAGCGAATGCCTGACTCTTCTACCCACAATTTAGCTTGCGCAAAGTCTTGCTCATTAAGCTCAAATTTTGCCATCATCGCAGGAGTTTCAAGCAGCTCTAATAACTCTGACGCTAGGCAGCGAGAATCGGGTAAATGCACTAATTGCATAAATGCCGCTAAGATCGGGCTCTCTTGATCTGCCGTACGGTCTGAAATGGAGTAAGGAATAAAGCGCTCACCCGGCGCGTTACCAAATACTGCCGCAATGGCTGGGCTGTAAGCATTGATGTCCGCCACCATCACAATAATATCGCGCGGTTTCAGTTCAGGGTCAGCATCAAACATTGCCAACAATTGATCGTGCAACACTTCCACTTCTCGCATCGGGCTATGGCAAGCATGAAGAGTGAGCGATGGATCATCCAAAGCAATCACTTGTTTGTGGTCGCTACTGTCCAGTTGACTATCATCTCGATGCTCTTGCAAATGTAAGATGTCGGCCTGCAACTGATGCAATAAGTTATCGCGTGGCAGATCAATAAAAAATTCGTGCTCTTCATTTTCCGTTTGGGAGAGTAAAAAAAGATTATCGCGCCCAAGTTTTCCCATCGAGGCCAATAACTCATTGCCAACCGCAGCTTCGGTATGCAATTCATCCACGAGGTTAGCTTCAATGTCGCCTTTAAGCGGCGAGCGTTGCCCTTCAAACTGAATCTCATCACCTTGTAAGGCGAACGTTTTACGTTGCTGGCTGTGCAGTCTGGCGAGCGTTTTTCTATCTCGAAGATCGCCCCAATAATGCTGACAAGGGTTGGTAAACATCAAGTGAACATCAATCTGCTCGCCCAACGCTTTGAGTGCATCCATATAACGAGGCGGCAATGACGAAATACCGAAAATAAACAAACGTTTGGGCAGTTTGGTTAAATCAACCGAGCCACGCGCAAGCTGATCAATAAAGCTTTGATAGAGATTGGCACGATGGTAGTGCGACTGGCCTTGATCTAGCGTGTATTGATATAAGGCTTGCCATAATATCGGCTGCCATGGGTGCTCATCACCAATCTCGCTCACATCATCGCCCGCCTCCCACTTGGCAATCCAATCGGGGCGGTAGACTAAATAACCATCAAAAATATCGGCAATCTTCTCGGCCAACTGATAGAGCTTGGAATGGTCATCATCCTGTTCAAGATAACGCTGCAAAGGGGCAAAGGGGTCGAGCGTGAGCAAAGTTGGCAACAGATGCATCAGTTTCCACGTCATCGCTTCTTTGTTAAAAGCGCTGCGCTTAGGTACATCAGGTAACACTTTAGTGAACATGTCCCAGATAAAGGTCGCCGGTAGAGGAAACTCAAGGTTCGCCGCCACACCGAGCTCTTTCGCTAAGGCCATTTTGAGCCATTGCGACATCCCCGGGCTTTGCACCAAGATCTGCTCTTTCTCAAAGGGGTTGGCTAACGGTGCACTTTTGATCAAATGCACGAGCAGGATCTTTAAGGTATCGACTTTATTGGAATGGTAGACAGTAAACAAAATGCACTCACGCTTTTCTTGTCACAATAAGGACTGAGATTAGCATAAGTGCATTCTATACTTGAGAATTTTATGTTTTGAATTGCCTAAACTGCAGGCTATTTCATTTCACAGTTCAATGCGTGTTCGTCTTGCTCTTCTAGCTCATTCATGCTGCTGAGTAGTACGCGATGAGGTTGATAGAAATTTAAGTAACGAATAGCAACATAACCCACCACAATAGTTGCCACAATTAACTCTAACCCAGCTAACCAATGCACTTGCTGTACATACTCAGCACTCACCCCAACGGTTTCCATCCAATGTGTGAGTTTAAATAGCGCCGTTGCACCAATCACCATTGGGAAGGTAAACGCTGCGTAGCCTGGGCTAAAAGGCAAGCGTAATAATTTAAAGAAAGCTAAGTAGATAATCGTTGTCATTAACACGGCAATACCAAATAAAATGCCGATGATCACTGGCGATGGGTTAGCCGTGACAGTTAAGTAACCAGCCAATGAGAGGCTCGCTGGCGCCGCCAAAATAGCCATAGTTGGTTTTGCTGCATCTGGAACTTCATGTGTGAACATGAAACGGTAAATCATCATCGGCAGCATCACCGCATAAGCGACTAAACCGAACATCATGGTTGCATTTGCGATTGGTGCAAGTGCTGGGTTTCCAGAAAATGCCACATCGGCCACAATAATACCCACAGGTGGAACGAACCAACTTGGCACCATGTGGTGAAGTTCAAAAGACTGCGCGCGATGGTACAAAAAACTGACCAAGAAGATGATGTGCAAACCCACAGCAAATAGCCATAACGCATCACCAGCCATTGGGTAAAAATGGCCTAATGAATTGGAAACCACCATTGTGCCCATCGCAAAAGTAGGCACAACACTGCCCACAACCGGATGAGCGAGATCTTGGCGTAATAAGTGGCCATGAAAGAGAAATTTAAACGCAAGAACCACCAGCAACACGCTGGCAATAACGGCCCCACTTAATTGTCCATAACCTTGTAATGGTGCAAAGTTTTCCCAACTCCAACCCAAGCTTGCGATGCCTAGAGCTAAACCCGCCATAGGGGTTGGCGCACCCATAACTTTCGCTTTTGCTGCTCGAATCATATTGACCTCTCATCAGAACTAACAAAGTAGTTGTTCAATGTCGCTATCATACGCTTGCCTTTTGTTCTGATATATCTAAATATATAGAACACACGTTCAGATTAATTAAACAAAATTATGGCTGCCAATATTTCTCTTAAGCAATTGAAAGTATTCACTTCAATTACGCAACACAAAACCTTGACCCAAGCTGCAGAGGCGCTGTTTTTGTCAAAAGCGGCCGTGAGCATGTCACTGTCTGAACTGGAAAAACAGCTTGGGCATGCGCTGTTCGATAGGGTCAATAACCGTTTAATCCTCAATCAAGAGGGACAAAAACTGTTGCCGCTCGCCGATGAACTGCTAAGCCGTGCGAGCAACATCAACCAACTGTTTGACAGTGAGCAAACCCTCGCAGGCCAATTGCGCATTGGTACCAGTGATACGATTGGCAACCATGTTGCGCCTTATCTACTCAGTCAATTTCGCCAGCAAACCCAACACATCTCGCAAAGTTTGTTTATTTCCAACTCGGCGCTGATTTGCCAAAAGTTGGTCGATTACGAACTGGATCTTGCGTTGATTGAAGGAAAAACACTGCACCCAGAGCTGATTTCAACGCCTTTTTCACACGATGAAATGTGTATTATTTGCGCACCCGAACATCCACTCACAATGATAAATCAGCTCACCCTCAATGATTTCGAACAGAGCCAATGGGTATTGCGCGAAGCGGGTTCTGGCTCGCGAGAGTTTTTCTTACGGGCTATCGCACCACGACTTGAGCAGTGGCATGAAGCCTTTGAATTGAATACCACTGAAGCCTTAATCAACAGTGTTTCGGCAGGGTTAGGTTTGGGCTGTTTATCCACCCTTGCTGCGCATTCAGCACTGCAAGATGGCCGGGTTAAAAGACTCGATGTTCCGCTGGACATGAAACGCCGTTTTTGGCTATTGGTGCATAAAGAAAAATACCAAAGCCCACTGCTCAAACACTTTATTGAATTTTGTTATCAATGGAACAAAGAGTAGCCATCCACCTCTCACTTTTTCCTGCTCACCTAGACTTCATGGTTTAAAAACTGTATAAACAGCCAGTAGAATTAATGACTAAGTTAGAGGATTAACCATGGCTGTAATCGTCAAGTACGTGGTGGAACGCAACGGAGAAGAAAAGATGACTTTTACCTCTAAAGCAGACGCTGACGCTTATGACAAAATGCTCGATATGGCAGATGAGCTTTTCGAACTTTTAGGGAAAAGTGAGTTGCTAGAAGATGAAGCCAAGCAAGAAGCTTTGGCGATGTTCTTAGCGCAAAACAAAGAAGAAGTGCTTTACGCACTTGGCGCAAAGCGCAAGCCTGCACCGGCTAAGCCTAAAAAAGCCAAAGCGGTAAAAGACGAAGCACCAGAAGAAGATGCAGCTTAAGGCGATTAAACGCTTAACTTAAGATAATAGAACGTGAAAAGACCGCTGCTTCGTCAGCGGTTTTATATTTCTGTCTAAAGAAATACATCGCTAAAAAGACAAAAGGTATCGTTTTACGGACTTTCTCCTCTTTTGCCCTTTCCTACCCCTGCCTCACTCTTTATGATGCTTGATAAATCGAGTGCGCCGCAATGATGCTCAACCTACGCTGGCGAGCGCATCAATAGTGACAACATGGAGATATCAAAATGGCTTACTTTGCACTTGCCTTTGGCACGGCAACCAAAAACCGTGATGGAAAAATTATTGAAGCGTTTTTTCCAGCGCCAATTCTCAACCCAAGTGACGCACTAGTAAGCGAGCTTGCTCAAGTCTCTGGTTATGGCGAAGGCAACCAGCATATCGACATCTCAACTGAGCAAAGCGCCCAACTCGCCGCGATATTTGCTCGACATGATCAGGCTAACAATGCCAGTTTTGCCGATAAAGCCGCTAACGCCTCACAACCACTGGTGCTGGTTATTTTAGCTTCCGACGAACAGCCTCAATCAGTCGCTGAAGGCTTTTTGAAGCTACAACTGATTTCACACCGTTTAGTGAAACCACACGGTACTGTGCTTGATGGTATTTTTGGCCTGCTGCACAACATCGCATGGACCAATGAGGGTCCTATCGATCTACCTGAACTAGCGGATCGTCAAATTGAAGCTCGCCTTGCAGGCCGAGCTTTAACGATAGATTGTGTCGATAAATTCCCGAAAATGGTTGATTACATTGTCCCAGCGGGCATCCGTATTGCGGATACCTCGCGCGTTCGCCTTGGCGCGCACGTGGGCGAAGGTACCACTGTGATGCATGAAGGTTTTATCAACTTCAACGCTGGTACAACAGGCGTGAGCATGGTTGAAGGGCGTATTTCTGCTGGTGTGGTTGTTGGTAATGGATCGGACATCGGCGGTGGCGCTTCTATCATGGGTACGCTTTCTGGCGGCGGTAAGGTCGTGGTCTCTATCGGTGAAAACTCACTGCTTGGCGCAAATGCAGGCTTAGGTTTCCCACTCGGCGATCGCTGCACGATAGAATCAGGTTTGTATGTAACTGCTGGCACTAAAGTGCGTATGCTCGATAACCAAGGCCAAGAAGTGGAAATCGTCAAAGCACGTGATTTAGCTGGTGTATCGGATCTACTTTTCCGTCGCAACTCGATCACAGGTCAAATTGAGTGCTTAGCCAATAAATCAGCCGTTGAACTGAATAGCATGCTGCATAGCCATAACTGATCCAGTTTTTCTGATAAAAAGGCTTGGCACATCACCAAGCCTTTTTGTTATGCGCTCTCTACTGCTAGGCTACTTTCTACTTTTTTATTTTGCTACTTCCACGTGACGAGCCAAACCGTTATCCCGGGTGGCCATCGACTCTCGGCGTAAGTAACATCGTGCCGAATCTCCACACAAACAGAGTAAAAGCCAATATCCAGAGTGCGGCACTGATATTCACCATCAAAAAGAGTTGTGCTGGAAAAAACGCTACACCGAGGCTGCGTACCAATGCCGACATCATCAAAGCCGCAAATGCAATACTCATTTTAGGCCCTTGATAAATCGCCCTGCCGGTATGCCCCATGGTCACGCGTGCAATCATCGATAAAATCAAGCCTGAGATGGCTCCAATGGCAAAGAGATGGATCAGGTTATGAGTGACGTATACATCATCAATTAACCCGCGCAGTAATAAGCTCAAAGGAATACAGGCATACGCAGCGTGCAGCGACCAAACCAGAGGCTCACTCAATGTTAGCCATGGTTTCCAACGCATCCAACGTACCCACTGCGCTAACCCAGCCAGTAACATGATAGGCTGACCAATCTGCACCATCGTCAGCGGGAAGAAACTCAAAATAAACAAGGCCGCAATGGGTGCATTGGCTAACCAATCAAGCCATACCCATGGCTGTTCTTTTTCAAAGTTAAAACGCCTTGCGCTGAAGAAAGGGATCACGCGTGCTCCCATGACTGATAGCAACAATGTGAACCACCACAACATCGCCTGCCATACCGCCGCTGAGCTAAAGGGCGGCATTCCTTTGATGGTGGCATAACTCGCAAAGTTCGCGCCGATCGCTAAAATAAACAGCGGCACAAAAAAGAGATTTTTCCAGCCTTTCGCTTGCACTACTCGACGGCCAATTTCATAGGCCGAAGCCGCCAAAAAAAGCGCTTCGACAGAAGAGATGACCCACAAAGGTGTCGGCGTCCACAATAAGATTCGAGGCGCTAGCCACAAGGCGACTAACACGGCTAAGCGATAATGTTTCGTGCCATTAATGCCAGTCCAGTTCTGTACGGCAGTCAATAGAAAACCGACCACAATTGCCATAGCAAAACCAAACAGCATTTCATGTACATGCCACCACAGCGCAGGAACTTGCAATGCCGATGGTTGACCTGTTTGAAACATCCAGACCCATAACGTCACCGCTAAAACGGCATATGCGCTACCGAGTAGGAAAAAGGGACGAAAACCAAGGCGCAACCAAGCGGGTATGCGTTGTTCTACTTTTATATCGGTAATATTGAGCACAGTGACCTCTTACGGCGGTGGTGGATATCATGACAGACGACCAACACCACAAGCACAATTCAAGCCAATAAAAATACCAAATAAAAACAACGCAATAAGAAACATAACTCAAAAAAAAGAGTCATAACAACTCAATAAAAAACAGTCATTATGACTCAATGAATTCACTTAAACTCTATCCTAACCAGTGGTTACACCCATAGCAGTGGTTACACGCATAGCACTGCTGTTCGAGCTAATCACCACACAAGCCGTCTGTTTTTGTTTACCAAAACCGATGATTTGTGACAGCGCTTTTTTGCCGACCGGAATGAAGGCCGAAGCCATCGCATCCGCTTCTGTTTCTGCATGTGGATCGTGAATGAAGAAGAATTTATCGCTCATACCACTGAGTACGATCCAATGCGGCTCTTTCTTACCATCGAAACGGTAAGTGCTGATGAGTAGCAGCACACATGCTCCTTCCGTCACCCACGCTTCCAGTTGCTCTTGACTCGGTGGTGCATCAATCATCGCCACATCCTGATGAGTAAGCTGCTCACAAAAATCAAGATGAACCAATTCGATAACTTGTTTTTTATTGGCATCTCGCACGCTATCAATAAAAGGCGTGCTTTTGGATTGGCTCCACAGCTCCACATGATAACCGCGTCGACTAGCAGCCAATGCCAACCCTTGGCCGCTACACCCACCGTGCCCTGCCGCCATAAAAATCGTTGTCGCTTCTCGCCACAGTTGCAGCTCAGCGGTGCGACTCGGCTCAAACGATTTAGACAAGCAAGAAAAGCTCATCAGCAAGCATGCCGCACCGCAAGTAAATGGCGTAGTCTGAACATAAAGTGGCATTGGCAATTGCACCTTAGGCCCTTGTGGCGACAAGCGTTTTTGCATCCGGCGTCCATTACACAAATCATCGTAATAATGGATAAGAAATTTCAGGGTTTTATAGCCCATTTTTTCATATAAATTTATCGCTGCCGTATTGTCTTCACGCACTTCTAATCGTAATGTAGTGGCACCTTGATCAAGAGCAGCACGCTCGCATTGCTCGACCAAATTTTGAGCAATCCTCTGGCCTCTGAAATCAGGTTTTACGGCAATCGAATACAACCTTGATAGCTGTGTACCTTGATGAAATAGTAGCAATGCATATCCAGCCAGCTCTGTGCCGGCATCGGCCACAAACAACACCGCTTGGTTGGAATGTAAAAAACGCTTCATTTGACGTGGAGATATTTTATCTCCGTCAAACAGCTGTTGTTCTAACGCATTAAGAGCAGTGAGATCAGCACTTTTCGCAAGACGAAAGTCCATACGACGTCCTTAAGTGGTTGGCAAGATTGCGGCTCAATATTATTCCTATTGATTAAGGAAAAGAATAGCAATGGCAAACCTTTTGATCGTGACCGACCAGTCCAGTGACTGGCAACAATATTTCCCCTCAGAGCAAGTGGTAAGTGTAGACCAATACCTCAACAGTAATGGCACCCATACTCATCGCAGCCTGCAAGTGGTCAACCTGTGTCGCGATTATGGCTACATGAGCAGCGGCTATTACTGCTCGCTGATGGCAGAGGCACGCGGTCACCGCGTTATCCCTCGAGTGATGGCAATCAACGACATCAATCAACCCTTTTTACTCTCTTCTGGCTTATTGAAACTCAATAAACTGTGCGCCCAAACCGATTTTATACAGTGCAAAATTTATTTTGGCCGCACCGCAGAAAAAGGCTTGGATAAACTGGCTCGCCGCCTGTTTGAACAGTTTATGGTGCCCGTCATTGAGTTGGAAATGAACCGCGTTCAAGGGCAGTGGCAAATCAGCAAAATTGGCCCTTTCCCATTCCAAGATTTGAACGACCAAGAGCAAGATTTCTTCGTCGAATCATTAGAACTGTTTTCAACCAAAGTTTGGCGTAAACCGAAGCAAGAGAAAAAGTACCGTTACGATATTGCAATGCTGGTGGACGAAGAAGAGAAAATGCCACCTTCTGATCCCTCAGCATTAAAACGTTTTCGCCGCGCCGCAAACCGTTTAGGAGTCAACCTAGAAACCATTTCACCGGATGACTTATCGCGTTTGGGTGAATTTGATGGCTTGTTTATTCGCGCCACCACCAACATCAGTAACTACACTTACCGCTTTGCAAAAACGGCCGAGAAAATGGGCTTGGTGGTGATGGACGATTCTGAATCGATCATGAAATGCACCAATAAAGTGTTCTTAACTGAGTTATTGCAACGCAATAAAGTGCCTGCGCCAAAAGGCGTGATTTTGCAAAGTTTTGATGAGCAATGGAAAAGCAATGTCATGCAGGAGTTGAGCTTTCCCATGGTATTAAAAATTCCAGATGGCGCATTTTCACGTGGCGTGGTCAAAGTACGCGACGAGCAAGAGCTGGAACGTGAAGCCGGCGCACTGTTTGAAAAAAGTGCTCTGATTTTGGCACAAGCCTTCATGCCAACTGACTTTGACTGGCGCATCGGTGTAATGAACCGCCAAGCCATCTTCGCCTGCAAATACATGATGAGCCGCGGCCACTGGCAAATTTACCAACACCACAACAGTGGCCGAGTCTCTTCTGGCGGCTTTGAAACCTTGGATTTAAAGCAAGTACCTAAAAACGTGGTTGATGTTGCCTTAAAAGCGTCAAACCTTATCGGCAGTGGCCTATACGGCGTTGACTTGAAAGAGATTGATGGCCAAGTTTACGTAATCGAAGTGAACGATAACCCCAGTATTGATCACCAAGTTGAGGATGCGTTTTTAGGCGATCTTCTTTACGATAGGATCATGACTGAGTTTCTGCGCCGTATTCAAATGCGCGGCTTCTGATCTCAATTGGTATAATCTACTGCTCCTCAATGCTGAGTCATTGAGGAGCAAGTTATAAGGATATTCATGGAATTTTTGATCGACCAGTGGCATTTTTCTGCATCCGCTCCGCAGCAAAAACTCAATCGCGCTTCACTGATTGAAGCAGGGAATTGGTATCACTGCCAACGCGATATTCCCGGTTTAAAAGAGTGGTTGCTGCAGTATCAGATCCCCATTTCAATTGTCGACAGCCTCTTAGCAGAGGACACTCGCCCACTGTTTGAGCAATACGATGATGATAACTTTTTACTGATTTTGCGTGGCGTCAACATGAACGATAACGCCAACCCAGAAGATATGTTGAGCGTTCGCATTCTCTATTTCAATGGCGCGCTATTTTCAACCCGAAAAATCCCGTCAAAAGCCGTCAATGTAATCCGTGACCTACTGCAGGCCGGGCAAGGCCCGCAAACCCTTTCAGATGTACTCGTGCAGATCATTGATGGTTTAAACAAAAACATCGATAACTACTTAAACAGCATTGAAGCGAAAATCACCCAATACGATAACGAAATTGAACTCAGTGACGAGCTGATGCAGACGCATAAAGCGCTGCTCAAAATCAAACGTTTTATCAAACCTCAGCAATACGCCATCGATGATTTCAGTGATTCCAAAGTCTCGCTGGCAAATGATAAAAACTTGCGTCTGCGCCACAGCGTTAACACCATCACGCGCATTAATGAAACCCTCGATTTTTACCTTGGAGAGCTCGAACTGATCAAAGGGGAATTGCGTCAATATCATGCAGAGAAGATGAACCAAAACACCTATTTATTCTCGGTGATTGCGGCGATCTTCCTACCCACAAGCTTTTTAACTGGCTTACTTGGGGTTAATGTCGGCGGTATTCCCGGCACTGAATCCCCCGTTGCTTTTGCTCTCTTTTGCATCGCACTGGTTGGTATTTTTGGTTTAGAGTTTTGGATTTTGCATCGGTTACGTTTTTTCAACAAGGAGTCGTAATTCACTGATGATGTATATTTTTGGTTATGGCAGCTTGATCAACTCCGCTTCTCGCCAGTTAACAGGGCAAACAGGAAGAGCTATTCCCGTGGTCGCGCATGGTTTAGTTCGTTACTGGGGAAAAATTGATGAGAGCTACATATTGTCACCTTTGGTGGTGAATGAAGGACAAGGGCAAGTCAACGGCGTACTACTGGAGATCGATGAAACCGCTTTGGCAGAATTTGACCGTCGAGAGCGTGGTTATGAGCGAGTGCCCCTCAACGCTAATCAAATCGAGAGTAATGACGCTTTTAACCTTCAATGGCCGATTTGGGTTTATGTCAAAGAGGCACCAGAGCCTCCCTGCGAGCGAAGCCCTATCGTACAAACCTATGTCGATACCGTGCTGGCTGGTTGTTTAGAGTTTTCAGAAACCTTTGCGCGCCATTTTGTTGAGCACACGGTTGGCTGGCAACATCCGCTGATTAACGATCGCCTCGCGCCGAAATACGGTAATTTAGCAGGGGTAGAACCCTGTCATCATGCGATCATTGATGGGCTGATTGCTACGGTCCGTTAGCGCATTAGCTTTTATTCCAATTTTAAACGTTTACATTAATTAGAAGCCTTGACTTACCTATATAGAAAGTCGTAATTATCACATTGATTGCATTGTTCGTTTGCCTTATTTACACCACCATTGTTAAATACAGCGAGCAATAGCAAGAGGTGTAATATGGCTACCATCAAAGATGTAGCTCGCGAAGCCGGTGTGTCAGTGGCAACGGTTTCACGAGTCATCAATAAATCCCCTAAAGCGAGTAAAACATCGATTGAAGCGGTCACCGCCGCAATGAGTTTACTTGGCTATCGGCCTAACGCCGCCGCACGAGCTTTAGTCAGCCAAAGTACCGACACCATAGGCGTGCTAGTCAGTGACGTTTCCGATCCTTTTTTTGGCATGCTCGTGAAAGCGGTCGATAATGTGGCTCATGACAATGGCAAGCATCTGTTGATTGGCAATGGTTATCACCGTGCTGAAGAAGAGCGCCAAGCGATTGAACTGTTGATCAACAGCCGTTGTGACGCTTTGGTGATTCACTCGAAAGGTTTATCGGATCAAGAATTGATCGACTACGCCGCCGAAGTGAAATCGATGGTATTGATCAACCGTCATATCCCGCAACTAGCTAACCGCTGCATCTCATTGGATAACTACAAAGGTGCTTATTTGGCGACTGAGTTTTTGATCCGCCACGGTCATAAAAAAATCGCTTGTATTGGCTCTTCTCATTCGATTGAAGACGCTACAGATCGCGTAGCTGGTTATCAAGCCGCGTTGAAAGATCACGGTATTGAGATCGCTCCTAATTACATCGAGTTGGCCGAACCACACAGCGAAGGTGGCGAGCAAGCGATGACTCACTTGCTGATCCGTTCGATCGACATGACTGCCGTGGTCGCCTACAACGACAATATGGCAGCGGGCGCGTTAAATGTGCTTGAGGAGAATGGTGTAAAAAGCCCTGAGCAAATTTCAGTGATCGGCTTTGATGATGCGTTGATCGCACGCTACATTCGCCCAAGGCTGACCACCATCCGCTACCCAATCGAGATGATGGCTGAAAAAGCCGCTAAACTGGCACTCCAATTAGCCCGTGGCGAAACGATAGAAAAAGAACCGATGATTTTCTCACCGACTTTGGTGCGTCGAGATTCGGTAGAAAAAATCTGACGCACTCAGGTTACACTTTCACTCGCCACTTTGGGCATCAATACTCAACATCTAAGCGACGCACCCACCTTAAACGTCAAATTGGTAAATGGTGGTATGAGTATATTCTTGCCCTGGCAGAGTAATACAGCTGGGTTGCTGCCATTCGGCATGATTGGGAGCATCCGGCAAGTATTGAGTTTCTAATGCGACCCCCGTATAGCCTTGATAAACCCCACCGCGCCGATTGGGCGTCCCCGATAACCAATTTCCACTATAAAGTTGTATGGCAGGCTTAGTCGTAAATACGCTCATGGTTACCTTTGCATCTGGTGACTTCAGTTGCGCGGCGCACACGGTTAAATCAGCTTTATCAGGCAATAAATAACTGTGGTCATACCCTTTGCTTGCTTGTTGCTGCTCATCTTTGAGTAAGTCACGACCTATTGATTTTGCAACGCGAAAATCAAAGCCCGTGTCGATGACAGATTTTGGCCCTGACAATGGGATTCCATGTGGATCTGTGGGTAAAAATTGATCGGCTTTTATAGAAAGTGAATGATCTAAAATCGTATGATCACTCTCTGCGCCTAGCAAATTAAAATAGGCATGGTTGGTTAAATTAAGCGGCGTTGGTTTATCTGTGGTCGCTAAATAGCGGAGGATCAATTGATTCTGATCGTTCAGTTCATAGCTCACGGCAATGTCAACATTACCGGGAAAACCTTGGTCACCATCCGATGAATGGATTGAAAACGTCACTTGTTGAGCACTTTTGTGAGCAATAGTCCAACGACGCTGATCTAACCCTTCAAGACCGCCATGCAAACTATTTCCAGCTTGGTTGGTCGTCACTTGATAGCGTTGATCATTTAATTCAAATTGGCCTTTAGCGATCCGGTTGGCATAACGTCCCACAGTGACGCCCATATAGCTTTGTTGTTTCTGGAAGTCGCTCATGGTGGAAACACCCAGCAGAACTTCTCTGCGTTCCCCATCCTTAAGCGCCAACTCACAACTGAGCCATGTTGCGCCAATATCCATTAATACTACGCGGCTACCAATGCGGTTAGTCAAACTGACAAGTTGTGCCGGGTGGCCATCATAGGCTACTTGCTGAGTCATAGTGTGAACAAGTGAAGATGTGCAGCAAGCCTCCACTAGACCAGCGCCCTCTTTTGCTTGGCAGACGTAAATCGACGCTTTGAGGCCAGTCGCCACTTCATATTTCTCATCGACAGCCGCTTTCACTGCATCAACCAATGTCGGTGGGACAAGTGCCACAATACAGCCACCAAAGCCGCCCCCAGTCATACGCACACCGCCTTGGTCACCAATCACCTCTTTGATGATATCAACCAAGGTATCAATCTCTTTGACCGTAATTTCAAAATCATCACGCATCGATGCGTGCGATTGAGCCATCAGCTCGCCCATACGCTTCATGTCGTGGGCGCGCAACGCTTGGGCCGCTTCAACAGTACGGTCATTTTCAGTAATGATGTGACGAGCACGTTTAGCCACCAACTCATCAAGCTCAGAAACTTTTTGGTTAAACTGTTCAATGCTTACATCACGCAGCGCTTTGACGCCAAAAATACGCGCAGCCTCTTCACACTGCTGACGGCGGGTGTTGTATTCGCTATCCACCAAGCCGCGTTTTTTATTGGAGTTGACGATCACGACGGCCATCTCTTCTGGCATTGAAACCGCTTGTGTTTCTAAGCTACGGCAATCTAAAAGTAGCGCGTGGTTTTCACGACCTTGCGCCGAAATCATTTGATCCATAATACCGCAATTACAGCCGACAAATTCGTTCTCGGCCTGTTGGCCATTTAGTGCAATTTCCGCTTGAGAAATATCCAGTTGATAAAGTTCTTTAAAAGTTTGACCGATCACGACCTCAAGCGCAGCCGAAGAGCTAAGCCCCGCTCCCTGTGGAACATTACCGCTGACAGTAATATCCGCTCCGGTAAACGAGTACCCACGCGCAAGCAAACATTTCACCACGCCGCGAATGTAGTTCGCCCACATTTTGTCTTGTTGGAAAGTAATCTCTTGGGTGAGGTCAAACTCATCAAGTGCATTGCCATAATCAACAGACACGATGCGCACTAAATTATCTTCACGCTTGGCCGCCGCTACCACGGTTTGGTAGTTAATTGCGCAGGGGAGCACAAAACCGTCGTTATAGTCGGTGTGCTCACCAATCAAGTTCACACGGCCAGGTGCTTGGATGATATGACTAGGCGCGTAGCCCAACACTTGCTCAAAAGACGCTTTCACATTTTGGATTAAATCAAACATTTGCATTCCTAAACTCATAAACTGGTTTTCATTTCCCATTAACCACTTAGCACTATGAAAAAAACTTTGTTAAGCCCAAGTCGTTGGAGGCGCAGCGAGGTGATAAGTAAATTCAACCAATGAACATAGATTACCTATGTTCTTAGGGTGCGTTTACGCAGCAACAAGGCTACAACTGCACAGATGACGTTACTGCTCTTTGTAGTGAACATCACTTAGCTCGCGCAGACGCTGCGCCGCTTGTTCTGCGGTTAAATCTCGTTGGCTTTCAGCCAACATTTCATAACCCACCATAAACTTACGAATCGAGGCACTGCGCAGCAGTGGTGGGTAGAACAGTGCATGCAGTTGCCAATGGTCAATGTTCGTACCCTCTTCAAAGAAAGGCGCGTAATGCCAGCCCATAGAATAAGGGAAAGAACATTGGAACAGGTTGTCGTAACGGCTGGTCAGTTTTTTAATCGCAACGGCGAGATCGTCACGTTGCGCATCACTCAACTCACTCATGCGACGGATATGCGTTTTTGGCAGCAACATGGTTTCAAATGGCCATGCAGCCCAGTAAGGCACAACAGCCACCCAATGCTCTGTTTCCAGCACAATGCGTGAGCCATCTTTCAGCTCAGCTTGCACATAATCCACCAGCAGGTTACTACCCTGCTGTTGGTAATACGCTTTTAGGTTGTGCTCCTTGCGTTCAATTTCATTGGGTAAGAAGCTATTAGCCCAGATTTGGCCGTGTGGGTGAGGTTGGGAACAACCCATGGTTTCGCCTTTGTTCTCAAATGCTTGCACCCAAACGTACTCTTTACCTAACTCTTCGATTTGATCGTTCCACGTATCAATCACGCTGCGAATGTTGCCCACGGGTAACTCTGGCAGAGTTTTGCTGTGATCTGGAGAGAAACAAATCACTCGGCTCAAACCACGCACACCTTGAGTTTTGAATAGAGGGCTATCGGACTTCGGTGCATCTGGCGAATCTACCATCAGTGCTGCGAAGTCGTTGTTGAATACGTATGTACCTCGGTAGTCTGGGTTGACATCACCTGAGATGCGCGCGTTTGTCGGACAAAGAAAACACTTCTCATCATAACTTGGCAGTTCATCTACCGCTGGCTTTTCATCAGCCCCGCTCCAAGGGCGTTTAGCGCGATGTGGTGAAACTAAAATCCACTGCCCCGTGAGTGGGTTGTAGCGACGATGTGGATGATCCACTGGGTTAAATTCAACATTCGACATATTGCTTACTCAATTATGCTATTTGATAGTCCGGCGCGTCACGCCGGATAAAAACTAGTACCCTTGCGGGTTATTGGATTGCCAATGCCATGTATCAGCAGCCATTTCATTGATACTGCGCGTCGCCTTCCAAGCCAGATCTCGCTCCGCTTTTGTGGTACTAGCCCAACACTCGGCAATATCACCCGAGCGGCGTGAGCAAATCTCATAAGCAATAGGAACACCACTTGCTTGAGCAAAGGCTGAAACTATCTCTAACACACTCGATCCGTTACCCGATCCAAGGTTGTAAATATGCCTTCCCGCTTTCATCGCAACCGTATTTAAAGCGGCCAAATGGCCATCGGCTAGATCCATCACATGAATGTAATCACGCACCCCCGTACCATCCGGTGTGGGGTAGTCGCTACCAAATATGGATAACTTCTCGCGGCGACCTACCGCAACTTGGACAATAAACGGCATCAGATTATTCGGCACACCTTGCGGGTCTTCGCCCATAGTGCCAGAAGGGTGAGCTCCCACAGGGTTGAAGTAACGCAGTAAGGTCACACTCCAATCTGGCTCAGCAACCACTAAATCCGACAGGCACTGCTCAACCATATATTTGCTACGACCGTAAGGATTGGTGGTTGATCCGGTTGGAGAATCTTCAGTTATCGGCACGATTTCAGGATCGCCATACACTGTCGCCGATGAACTGAATACAATACTTTTCACTCCAGCTTTACGCATACTGCACGCTAGCACCAACGAACCATTGACGTTATTGTCATAATATTCGAGCGGTTTTATCACGGATTCACCGACGGCTTTTAAACCTGCGAAATGAATCACAGCATCAATATTATGTTCAGCAAATACCTTATCGAGAAAGGCCTCATCACGAATATCACCATGATAAAACACGGGCGTTTTATCTGTCAGTGCATGGATACGGCTTAATACTTCAATCTTCGCGTTAGATAAGTTGTCAACGATAATGGGGTCGATACCCGCTTGTATCATTTGTACACAGGTATGACTTCCGATATAGCCCATGCCGCCCGTCACTAATACTTTCACCATACTCTCCTATTGGGATACCGATAGAGGTTGATTCTCGCTTTTGAAAAAGTCTAACAGCCTTACTCGCTTTCAATCTGTGATCAAAACACCACAATGTAAACGTTTCCACGAAAACTCTAAAACAATTCCCTTCACTTAACTGATTTTATTTAAATTACGTATACAATACGCACAGGTAGGCTCTAGTGAGATATTTTGCAGCCCACCACCTTGCACCATCATCTTCTCTAGTTCGACTTACCTTGCTGAGTTTTAGCCCATGCCCCAAAGCCGTGTAGAACTGAATAACCGAATGAATATCGTCACTTTGACTTGGCCGATCTTTATTGAGATTTTATTACGGACGGCGATTAACACCAGTGATGTGTTTATGCTGAGTAGTTATTCAGACAAGGCTGTATCAGCGGTTGGGGTTATCACTCAAATCAATTTTTTCTTGCTGATTGTCTCAATGATGGTCAGCAGTGGTACAGGGATCCTAATTGGGCAATACAATGGCTCTGGCCGCCAAAGTGAATCGGCACATGTTGGGGTGGCCAGTTTACTGCTTGGATTAATCATTGGCTCATCGCTCAGTTTAGCCGCTTATTTGAGCGCTAATTCAGTCATGAATGCCTACGGCTTAGAAGCGCAGGTCGCACAATATGGCTATGAATATCTGGTTATCAGTGGCAGCTTTACAGTAAACGTTACCATCGGCATTGTACTGGCGACGATTTTGCGCAGTAACGGCTACTCCAAAGCGCCGATGTTCATTAATTTATTTGCCGGATTATTGAATATCATCGGTAACTATATTGCTATTTTTCAACCCTTTGGACTGCCCGTCTACGGTGTACAAGGGGTTGCGATATCAACAGTATTCAGCCAAATTGTCAGCACTATTTTGCTGTACTACACCGTTAAGTACTACCACATATCACTACCGGTGAAAGAGTGGAAAATCATCCCGAAGCCGCTATACCAGAAGATCATCAAGATCGGCATGATGAATGCGGGAGAGATTCTTTCCTATAACATGATGCAACTGACGGTGATTTTTTTCGTTGTAAAAATGGGCACGGCTTCATTGGCCGCGTTTACTTATGCGCAAAATATTGCCCGTCTCGCCTTTGCATTCTCAGTAGCTCTTGGGCAAGCCGGGCAAATTCAAACTAGCTACTACATTGGTAAAGGTTGGGTGGATGAGATTCTGACTAAAGTACAACAATATTTTGTGGTTGGCTTTCTCGTCTCCAGCACATTGACGATCTCAATTTATCTACTGCGCGCTGACATCATCGCCCTCTTCACTTCTGATCCTGAGATAACGGCCTTGGTCGCAGGGTTAATTGCTGGCTCCATTGCAATGGAAGCCGGGCGCACGTTTAACCTAATTTTTATTGCCGCACTCAAAGGCGCAGGAGACATTCGCTTTCCAGTGCAGATGGGCATATTAAGCATGTGGACTTTTGGCGCAGGTTTAACTTACTTATTTGGCCTACATTGGGGATGGGGAGTTATGGGTGCATGGGTGGCCATTTCGGTGGATGAATGGTTTAGAGGCATCATCATGTTTAGGCGTTGGAGATCTAAGGCTTGGACTAAGTTTAAACTCAGTTAACCCATACCAGTCTGTTTATCATTTCTCAGCGGTTTACAAATGGTTAAGGATTAAATTTGAATCTGCTCAAACATCCTTTTAAAGTAGCGAAACAACGTCTATTTAAGAGTGCTTATGCACATGTTTACTATTTTCAAAACTTTTTTTCTGCTTGGGTGGATAAGCTTTGGTGGGCCAGCCGCTCACATTGGTTATTTCCGCAATACATTCGTTGAAAAATTAAAATGGATTGAAGATAAAGAATACGCACAGATCGTTGCCTTAAGTCAGTTTTTGCCAGGGCCTGGTTCAAGCCAAGTTGGGTTTGCACTAGGGTACCATCGTGGTGGCTTACTGGGTGGATGCGCCGCTTTTGCTGGTTTTACACTCCCTTCGGTTTTGATCATGGTTGCCCTTGCCATCGCCAGCAGCCAATTACTACAAACCCCCTTATTTCAAAACGTGATTCACGGCTTAAAACTGCTAGCCGTTGTGGTTGTCGCGGATGCCACATGGGGAATGTATAAAAACTTCTGTAAGAATCGCTTAACTGTTGGGTTGTGTGTGGCCACCGCTGTGATGCTGATTGTTGCACCCAGTATTGGAACGCAAATCGGAGTTCTCATTGCGGCAGCGCTGATCGGAGTGAAATGGCTCCCTAGTCAAGATTTAGCTACTGAACGTTCATTTGTCCCCGCTTTCGTCCCTTTCGCTCTCTTTATTGGCTTACTGGTCGGTTTACCTTTTGCCGCCCACTTGATGCCTGAAATCGCTCTATTTAACCACTTTTATCAAGCGGGTAGCTTAGTGTTTGGCGGTGGGCATGTCGTACTTCCATTGCTGCAAAATTTAGTTGGCGACGCGCTTGACCCGGATCTATTTTTAACAGGATATGCCGCAGCACAAGCGGTTCCTGGTCCAATGTTTACCTTCGCCACTTACATTGGTTACGCTCTACTACCACAAGTGCCAATCTTAGGCGCAACGCTGGCGACCATTGCCGTCTTTTTGCCGGGTTTTTTGTTACTGCTCAGCGTGCTTAAAAATTGGCAAGCCTTAGCAAACTATCGATCAGTATCAGGAGCAATCAACGGTGTTAACGCCGCCGTCGTTGGTTTACTACTCTCAGCCTTATATCACCCTGTATTTACAAGCTCGGTCAGCAATCATCTAGATATGGCGATCGTTCTGACCGGTTTTTACCTACTAAAACAGCTAAAACTGCCTATTGTCTGGCTGGTTATATTCTTTATGCTCAGTGGTATTGCACTTGGATTAAACTGAAATTGGCCATACGCCTTGTGACTAAACATGGCGTCAAATAGCCGTATTTATCTAGTGACCCAGCGTCATCCAACGGCTTTCCAGTACCACCTCATATTGCTTGGTTATATAACCCATTTTTTAGTTAAATTTCACGCACGCATCGCTTATCTGTTCTAAACTTATCAATTAGAAGAGCCTCTCCATTTCAACCTTGGAGACCCTGTAGCGCAGAGGAACACGCGATGGATACGCATAGCAAAGGTTGCGAGCACGCCTATTTTCCACATGTTGGTCCACTCAATAAGCAACTGGCTAACATACACCAACGAATGCAAGTCAAAGTCCCAGAGATTGACCGTATCTCTTTTGCGCTATACGACCATCATCATGATAATTTGAAAACCTACGCCGACAGCACCTTTCACGGGGGCGAGCTTATACATTACGAGTTTCCACTTGCTGAGCTTCCAGTCCTTAAGCAATGCGCACAAAACGGCCAGAGTCGTAGCGTTGAAAATATCCCAATCCAATTGAAGCCAGACTATCCTCATACTCGCTGGCTAATTGAGCAAGGTTATTGTTCATCACTGGCGATTCCGACTTACCACCAGCAAGCATTTATTGGCTTTATTTTCCTCAACTCGTGTCAAAGCCATTTGTTTACAGAACAGGTAAAGCAGAATGTAGAACCTTTTATTGAGATGATTCGCTTTGCAGTTTGCTCTGAATACGATTTAGTCCACACTATTTTAGAGACTGTAAATTTGACTCAAGCGCGCTCCCCAGAGCATCAACTGGAATCGAAAGAGCATAAAGAACGTATTAGCTGTTATGCCAAAGTCATCGCTACTGAGGTTGCTGACATTTATCAACTGGATGATGAAACCATTGATAACATTATCCAGTTTTCGCGCTATCACGACATAGGCAAACTTGCCCTACCGACAAGCTTATTACTTAACCCGAATACATTAGATAAACCAGAGCGTGCTCAACTGTATAGCCACATAGAAAAAGGTATTGAAATCATTAATCAAATTATTGATGACATAGGTACACCTGATCACCCTTGCATATCCATATTAAAAGAGATCGTCGCTTATCATCATGAGTTTTTGGATGGCAGTGGCTACCCTTACGGCCTAATGCAAGACAATATCCCGATATCGGCACGCATTATTGCTGTTGCCAACGTCTTTGATGCCTTAACAAGCCATCGTCCATACAAACAAGCTTGGTCTGTTCCTTTTGCCCTTCTCGAACTGGAAAAAATGGTCGTGAGCGGCAAGCTTGATAAACACTGTGTCAATGCCCTTCGCTATCATCAAGAGTACTTAAAACAAGTGATTGATACCCACCCAGAAATTGACCCGAAGGATAGATTCAACTGAACAGAAATAAACGTCACTCTGAGTTAATAGTGTCAAAATAAGAAAGTGAATCCAGCGCGCAACTTTAACGTTTAGTAACTACAATCTTCTTTTACCTAACCATTCCACCATGCTAGAGTTAACAAAACATTAACATAAAAATAATAATATTTTTGCCAATAACATGGAGTTAGAGAATGATCCAGCCTAACGAGTTAAGCAAAGCAACTTGTGCTCTCCCACCACCGAATGAAATGATCTTGAAATGGGCAGCGGAACGCCCCAACCAAGTTTATTTAAGACAAATTATTAACCGAAAATTTGTTGAATACACCTATGCTGAAGTGGCCGACAAAGCACTCAGGCTCGCCTCGGCGCTACAAGCGCTAGGGGCAAAACCCCAAGATAAAATTGCACTCATTTCCAAAAACTGCGCTGAATGGTTTGTGTGTGATCTCGCAATGATGCTCGGCGACTTTGTCAGTGTTCCCATTTTTCCAACGGCTGGCGCCGACACCATCGAATACTGTCTCACCCATAGCGAAACAAAAATAGTGATTGTAGGTAAACTCGATAACGGCCAAGCCACCCAACAAGTATTGAACCATTTGCCAGATATCATCAGTATTGCACTACCCTATGATTCAGCTCCCACTTGCGATCACCTGTTTACAAAATTGATTGAGCACTATCCGCCAAGCACAGAACGCCCTGTACATTATGACAACAAGTTGATGTCTTTAGTCTATACATCGGGCACGTCGGGCTTGCCGAAAGGGGCTATGCTGACCTACGGTGCATTTAGCTGGTCAGCTCAACAGCTTATAAACCACATTGGCATTCAAGAAAACGACCGTTTATTTTCCTACCTCCCTTTAGCTCATATTACTGAACGTGTTTATATTTTTGGCTCTTCCATCATGGGTGGGGTACAAACGGCTTTCCCTGAATCATTAGACACCTTTATTGACGATGTCAAAATGCAGCGCCCGACGCTCTTTATCTCAGTACCAAGGTTATGGACTCTATTTCAGCAACGCATTCAAGACAAATTACCGCAGAAAAAGCTCAATTTTCTGCTAAAGATCCCTTTTGTAAGCACGCTGATTAAGAAGAAACTTGCTGACGGCTTAGGGCTTGATCAAGCACGTGTGCTTGGTTGTGGCTCGGCTCCCGTATCACCGGCGTTATTAGAGTGGTATCACCAAATTGGGCTGAACATTACCGAAGCTTGGGGCATGACAGAATCTTTTGCTTATAGCACTCTCAACTACCCATTTAGATCAGATAAAATAGGTTCTGTTGGACAAACGGGGCCGGGAATTGAGCTAAAAATCGCTAACGATGGCGAAATTATGGTCCGCAGCAAAGGGCTATTTTCAGGCTACTATAAAAATGATATCGCAACGCAAGAGTCTTTCGACAGAGAAGGATGGCTACATACTGGCGATATCGGTTTTATTGATGCTGAAGGTTATCTCACCATTCAAGGGCGCAAAAAGGATACCTTTAAAACAGCCAAAGGCAAGTTTGTGGCTCCCGTACCTATCGAAAATAAACTGTTCGAATACACTCGAGTCGAGATGATGTGTCTGATTGGCTTAGGGCTTCCCGCCCCTATTTTGCTGGTTGTTCCACATAATTTCCCTCATTTTGATCGCGTTCGTTATGAGCGTACTACTCAAAAAGTCATTAAGCGGATGAATGAGGAATTGGAATCGCATGAGCAAATCAAAGGCGTGCTAATGATAAAGGAGCCATGGTCAATCGAAAATGGTGTCCTCACTCCTACCTTAAAAATCAAGCGGCATGTATTAGAACAGAAATATCATGAAATGGGGCACAATTGGCCAAAAGGACAACTGGTTGTTTGGGAAGAGTAATCCATTCTAATTGAGCAGGTTGGACTTAGCCTCTAACCTGCCAATACACCAAGTTTTCACACTAACAACCTCCTATATTGCCTAATATTTTGTCCTAATTTAACTCCTGTGCCTGCTATACTTAGCTTAAATAACGCTATTGAATAATTGAATCATGACACAAGATAATAACCCGCTGCATGGGGTCACTTTAGAAAAACTACTCACGGATCTCGTTGAATACTATGGCTGGGAAGAGCTCAGCTACATGGTCAATATTAACTGCTTTAAAAAGGATCCGAGTATTAAATCAAGCTTGAAGTTTTTACGTAAAACTGAATGGGCACGTATTAAAGTTGAAGAAATCTATATCAACCTTAAGGGCTAACTAAACGATATGAATTGAGTAGCATAAACTACCTTCGCCCGGCAGTTTCCACTTTTATCGGTTCTGCTTTTATCGGTTTTTATGCCCTTTTCTATTTCGTTGTTACATAAAAAAGCCCCACCAGCTTTCACTGGTGGGGCTTTTTACGTTCAGCTTAGCTTTTAAGAATTACTTCTTATCTGCTTCTTTACGTGCTTTAACGTCAGCAATAACTTGCTCTGCAACGTTTGCAGGACATGCAGCGTAGTGTGAGAACTCCATAGAGAACTGACCACGACCAGATGTCATTGTACGTAGGTGACCGATATAACCAAACATTTCAGATAGAGGAACGTTCGCTTTAATACGTACACCTGTTACGCCAGCTTCTTGATCTTTAATCATGCCACGACGACGGTTAAGGTCGCCGATAACATCACCAACGTGATCTTCTGGAGTAAACACGTCAACGTGCATAATTGGCTCTAGAAGTTGAGCGCCAGCTTTAGGCATAGATTGACGGAATGCACCTTTCGCTGCGATTTCAAATGCGATTGCAGATGAGTCAACTGCGTGGAAGCCACCGTCGAACAGTTCAACTTCAACGTCTAGTACAGGGAACCCAGCAAGAACACCTTGGTCCATCATAGACTTAAAGCCTTTCTCTACAGCAGGCCAGAATTCTTTAGGTACGTTACCACCAACAACTACTGATTTGAACGTGAAACCTGAATTTGGCTCACCTGGTTTGATACGGTAGTCGATCTTACCGAACTGACCAGAACCACCAGACTGTTTCTTATGCGTATAGCTGTCTTCAATTGCTTTAGTGATAGTTTCACGGTAAGCAACTTGAGGAGCACCAACGATAAGATCAATGCCGTGTGTACGCTTAAGGATATCAACTTTGATATCTAGGTGAAGTTCACCCATACCTTTTAGGATGGTTTCGCCAGTTTCTTCATCAGACTCAACTTGGAATGATGGATCTTCTGAAACCATTTTACCTAGCGCAATACCTAGCTTCTCAGAACCGCCTTTGTCTTTAGGAGCAACAGCGATAGAGATTACAGGCGTTGGGAAAATCATTGGCTCAAGAGTACATTCGTGTTTAGGATCACATAGAGTGTGACCAGTTTTCACGTTTTTCATACCAACGATAGCGATGATATCACCCGCTTGAGCGGAATCAAGTTCGTTACGATCGTTCGCGTGCATCTCAACCATACGGCCAATACGCTCAGTCTTACCAGTAGCACTGTTAAGAATGGTGTCACCTTTCTTCAGTTTACCAGAATAAATACGGATAAACGTTAGGGCACCAAAACGGTCGTCCATGATCTTGAACGCAAGTGCGCGGAATGGTTCATCAACAGAAACTGTTGCAACTTTACCAGTAGGCTCACCTGTTTCAGGATCAGTCAGATCTTGAGGTACAACTTCAGCTGGAGCTGGAAGATAATCAACAACGGCATCTAGTAGAAGTTGCATGCCTTTGTTTTTGAATGCTGAACCACAGAATGTAGGGAAGAACGCTAATTCACGAGTACCCTTACGGATACAAGCTTTTAGTTGCTCAATAGTTGGCTCTTCGCCTTCCATATAAGCCATCATTAGCTCGTCGTCTTGCTCTACTGCAGTTTCGATTAGCATTTCACGGTATTCTTCAACTTGCTCTACCATGTCTGCTGGAATTTCTTTGATTTCGTAGTTTTCTGGCTGACCTGAATCATCCCAAACGTAAGCTTGACGATTTAATACGTCAACAACGCCAACGAATTCGTCTTCACGACCAATTGGAAGAGTCATAACAAGTGGGTTTGCGCCAAGAACTTTCTTCACTTGTCCTACAACGCGGAAGAAGTCTGCACCCATACGGTCTAGTTTGTTTACGAAGATCAGACGAGCTACTTCTGAATCGTTCGCGTAACGCCAGTTAGTTTCTGACTGAGGTTCAACACCGCCAGAACCACAGAATACACCAACACCGCCATCAAGAACTTTCAGAGAACGATAAACTTCAACTGTGAAGTCAACGTGCCCAGGAGTATCGATAACGTTAAAACGGTGATCTTTCCAGAAACAAGTCGTCGCTGCTGATTGAATTGTGATACCGCGTTCAGCTTCTTGATCCATGAAATCCATGGTAGAAGCGCCATCGTGTACTTCACCTGTACGGTGGATTTTACCAGTAAGCTTAAGAATACGCTCAGTGGTAGTGGTTTTACCGGCATCAACGTGCGCGAAAATACCAATGTTTCTGTATTTTGATAAATCTGCCATTGTCTTACTCTGTTAATAAGGTATAAAGTGCGCGCAGAGTATATCACAATCTGTCAAGACTGATACCCTTGCATACGCTTGCTTGAAAAAAAATATAGTACGGTTACGAACTGTCGGTGAAATATAGGTCATAACCGTAAAAGAGGCGAGTTTAATTAAGATTTATAACTCATCAAATGCTTCAATTGCTTCAGATAATTTCTTCACACCGTGCAATTGCATGCCAGGTATTCCACCTTTAGGCATATTCGCCATCGGAATAATTGCTTTCTTAAAACCATGTTTAAATGCTTCATTTAATCGCTCTTGACCACTAGGTACTGGGCGAATTTCTCCGGCCAAACCGACTTCGCCAAACACGACAACATCTTTAGCAAGTGGTTTATCTCTGAAGCTTGAAAGCAGTGCCATGAGAAGTGCTAAGTCGGCGCTTGTTTCCGTCACTTTAACGCCACCAACCACATTAACAAACACATCTTGATCGGACATTTGTAAGCCACCGTGCTTGTGAAGCACAGCCAATAATAAAGATAAGCGATTTTGCTCAAGCCCAACGGCGACTCGCCTTGGGTTTGCTAATTGTGAATAGTCAACCAGTGCTTGGATCTCCACTAGCAGTGGACGCGTTCCTTCCCATACAACCATCACCGAACTGCCCGAAGTATCTTCTTCGCCTCGCGAAAGGAAAATGGCAGAAGGATTACTCACTTCACGCAAGCCCTGTCCCGTCATGGCAAAAACGCCGAGTTCATTGACCGCACCAAATCGGTTCTTGTGACTGCGCAATGTACGAAAACGACTATCAGTCCCTCCGTCGAGCAATACCGAGCAGTCAATAATATGCTCTAGCACTTTTGGACCAGCCAAAGAACCGTCTTTAGTAACGTGTCCGACTAAAAATACGGCAACGTTATTTTGCTTAGCGTAGCGTGTGAGCGTTGTCGCAGACTCGCGCACTTGTGCCACCGTACCGGGAGAGGATTGGACGTCGGCCACATGCATCACTTGAATTGAGTCTATGACCATGATGCGGGGCTGCTCTTTTTCAGCGATTTGGCAAATGCGATCTACATTGGTTTCCGACAGCATTTTAAGCTTATCTTTAGGTAAGCCAAGACGAGAGGCTCGCATCGCGACTTGCTGAAGTGATTCTTCACCCGTGACATACAAAGCAGGCATTGACGCCGCGAGCTGACACATGGTTTGCAGCAATAAAGTCGATTTCCCAGCGCCAGGGTTACCACCGATTAAAATCGCCGCGCCGGGTACGACACCACCACCCAATACACGGTCCAACTCTTTAAAGCCGCTAGAAAACCGTGGGACTTCCTGCAGATTAATATCCGACAGCACTTGGACTTGTGATTCCGTTACCGCCCCAGCGTAACCACCTAGTCGCTCATTACGTGCAACCTGCGGCGATGCTGCCAAGCGTACTTCGGTGATAGTATTCCATGCACCACAAGCACTACATTGACCTTGCCAACGCGGAAAATCTGCGCCGCAATCATTACATACATAGGCGCGTTTTGCTTTTGCCATGCTTCCTCAACAATTCCTGTTTCTTGTTGGTAACCTATACTTTTCAAGCTTAAAGATTAAACTGTTAAGTAATCATGAAGTGATATAGGTTGATTTACGTTTAAATAAAGGTTGAACCTTCGCAACAGATAACTAAAGATTATGATAACGATGCCGATTAATCTTTGAGACGGACACTCTAACAGAAAAGTATGCAGCAATCTGAAATTCTATCAATCGCAGAGCGTTTGATCCCAGCTTACCGTTTACCTGATTTTGAATACCTTCTTTCACAAATGACAGAAGATGAATCACCGTCGGCAAAATTACTGGTCAAAATGGAGCTCAATCGCATCATGGCTCCTTGTGTTAAAAGTATTGACTTACGAGGTCGGGTACAAGGGGAATGCCGAGAATATGAATTAGATGGCCGCAAACATTGGTTCGACGATGTGGCCTTTAACGCGTATCACAAAGGGGTCAAAAAATTTGGTGCGTACACGGAAGGTGTATGGGAAGCATTAAACAATACGCCAAACAACTTCCGTGTGATGCAACAACGTGGTGCCCAAAACCCACAAAAAGACGGTGGTGGCAGTACGTTTTTTGAGGCTGAGCCAATTAAGCTTGGTTATGATCTCAAGCGTCAAGAAAATCGCTTAAAAGTCACCTCACAAGTTGAAATTCACCTACCTAGTAAACAGCTGGTCAATGGCCTCAGTGTTGATCTATCCGTTTCGGGTGCAAAATTTAAAGTTCCCGCCGCTTTTAACTACAAGCTCGGTGAGGTGATCAAAGTCTATTTTTCCGAACTCAACAAAACGTCAGAAGTGGTTGGACTGCACCACGCCATTGAATATCGTATTTTAGGTATTGATGAGTCTTACGATAACGATGCCGTGAAATTTCTGCGTACACTAAAACTTTCCGACACTAACATCATCGAAAAAGTGATTACTGAATCGCTGCAAAATAACACTCAAAAAGCACGCCACGATAACCAAGATAAACTCATCCGAGCTCGAACCCGTGGTTACGAGCACACCTATTTAAAACACACCTGTAACTTACCAGTGTTTTTTAGTGGCAGTGAGTTGAAGTTAGTACTGCTGACTGAAAATAACCAACCGATCTGGCAATACTGGCACGACGAGCGTAATCAACAAGCACTCGGTTCGTTATTCAATAAAGAGCGGATGGAACAGTTAACCAAGCCGGGGATGCGGGGTAGCAATAATGTGCTTTATGCTTTCAAGCATGAACATCAGGAAAAAACGCTCTTTTTTTCAATGATGATGCCAGAGGCTAACCGTGAACAAAGAAAAATGTTTTGGCATGTTGGCGCTCGTCGACAAAGTTGGAAAGCGTTTCGCTTATTTGTCTTTGAACTCTCGGATGAAGAGCGTCAAGAACTTGCGGTTCATGCCCATGAATTGTCAGATCGCTCAAGCCACTTAACGCACTGTGGCGTTTTACAAGAAATTGGCGATGAGGATTCGGCAAAAGATTACCTATTGACTGACAAACCCAATTTACCCAATAGCGAACTCAATAAATTTCGTCATCCAAGGCAGATCATTGGTCAACCTACAGGCATTTATTTTGATGCTCGCTCGCGTAGAAAAGAGCCTCGTTACCAATTCAAGACACCGCTGACTATCACTTCAGGATCTGGGGTAAATGCAACTGGCCACACGATTGATTTATCCAAACGTGGTTTAAGTATTATTGTGGATACACCACTGCCCGTGAAAGCAGGCGATAACGTCACCATCAATTACCACGAATTACAGCTTTACGACAAAAAGCTGCCACTGCATAGCCTTCCCTATAATGTCATTCGTATTGGGCCCGAAGGTCGGCGTCTACAATTGGTGATAGAAGAAAATATACATACCATCAAAACAATCGCTTTTTTCAATAGCATTATTGAAAACAATCAAGATAAGTTGTTACAGAAAGAAGAAGTGCTACCAAGTCATAACTTGCTGGAAGGGTTGCACAACATTTTGCTTGATAAGATGATAAGTTCGCCGATTTTCGTTGATAAACACGGTGCAAATTTACGCCCTAAAGTGATTGGCGTGAATTATCCCTTGCCGCCTCATCTGGTGTTACTGGCTAAATTAGGCCAAGAAAATCGCATCACGTTAGAGCCAATATTCAAAGGTCACACCAATACGCTACTGGCTAAACCGATGCGGCGCATTGAAGGAGCGATACCGCAATATCACGACGTTTATATTGCGGCAATCAAATTTGGCACGCGTATTCAATCAATCCAATCGAAATTATTAAGTGATTTTGAAAACACTAAAGAGCGTATTGATTTCATTCAAAAAGCGCAGCACATGGGTGAAATTTACATCTTGAGGATTTGCAGTGCACCCGTCTTTGACCCAATCACTACGCTGCTGCGCAGTGATCTCAATGAGTTGGCACAAATTAGTCTTCATCACGCTCGTACGCTAGAAAAAGAGATCACCTCAATCATTGGTTATGGAGAGGTGATCGATATTACAGAAGAAGTATTGATCCGCTTAGAGCTGACCTTGTAAAAGCGACTGACTTTTGTAAAAGAGAGTGTGGGTAAAAGAGAGAGTGGGCATCGCTCACTCTCTTATCTCTTGCTTTTTAGCTTTACTTAAGGCTTCACTTTCCAACTGAGTTTTTGCTGCTTCACCAATGAGGCAGAGAGAATACAGAGCACGCCACCAAGGCCTGCAAAACGGACCGCCGCTTGTGCTTTTTCTTCAACTTTAGGTTTAGCATGATAAGCAACTCCTAGCCCCGCTGCAGCCATCATAACTAAATCATTCGCCCCATCGCCAACCGCGACAGTATTGTGTAATTCAATCTCATAACGTTGTGCTAACTCAACCAAAATATCGGCTTTGGTTTGTGCCGAAACAACATCACCTAGCACTTGACCAGTAAGCTTGCCATCAACAATTTCCAACGTATTGGATTGCGCATGATCAAGTTGCAGTTCGCTTTTTAAATAATCTGAAAAATAGGTAAAGCCACCGGATGCAATCGCCGTTTTCCACCCCAATGCATGCAGTGTTGCTACCAGTTCACGTAAATCGGGCATCATGGGTAATGTAGAGCGAACCGCTTCAAGAATCGACTCATCGGCACCAGCAAGTTTGCCAACCCGCTGACGCAAGCTTTGCTCAAAATCCAATTCACCTTGCATCGCTCGCTCAGTGACTTCGGCTACCTCCTCTCCGACACCCGCTAACTTAGCTATCTCATCAATGCATTCAATTTGAATCGCCGTGGAGTCCATATCCATCACAATCAAACCCGGTTTAGAAAGGTCTGGTACTTCACACAAACGGGCATAATCAATTTCGAGCCCTTGTAAAATTTTCTCGTGCTCTGTCGTCAGCTCACCTGACATCAGCGCCACTTCATAATGCCCCACTTTCCATATATCGAGGACAGCGTTGTAGTAACCGGTAAAAAAGTCAATATCATCAAAATGTTGAGTGGAGAGATAAGGTGCAAAAACAATCCAACTTGCTTTTGCTTTGTCAAATTGTGAAGAGAAACGAGTTTCAGGCAAGCGGTTGAGCAGCGTTGTGTGCCTTTTGATCGGCAATGTTTTGAGGGCATCCATGTTTATCATTCCTTAATCAATCCTTTTCCTTCAGCCTGCTTAAACGCACCACAAGCAAAATGGGATCAACTCGATTCAATGCTCGAGTATCAATAAATGGGTGTATGCCCCTGACGTTACCCTATTGCAATTTAAAAACGCAAGTCTCAATATGAGTAAAGTTTTTATTTATCCAATCAGGTGGGTTATGGACGGCTCTTTATTTTCATTTCGCGTCGCAATTCGTGTGCTTACCGTCATTTTATTAGCAGGCATGTTCTTCTTTACCGTAAAAAACAGCGTTGTGATCAGTAAAGGTAACGAACGAATTCAGGCCAACCAACTAGAAACATTAACTAAGATTTTGATTTCACAGGCATCATTATCTGCGGGCAGCATGATATCAGAGCAAGATCAAGAGCGCCTGCTAGCCCTTACCAACCAGTTAGCTCAAGACAAACTGGTGTTTGATGCCACCATTTATGATTCCGAAGGGGTCAAATTAGCCGCCAGCGATAACGCGTTAAGCGTACGCGAAGTATTAGGATTGGATACACCACTGCGCACGGCCAGCATTGGCCGTCAGCAACTGGTTGAGCCTGTCTATCATGAAAGCAGTATCATTGGTTTTATCCGCATTACTTTTGAAACTGGCCGCGTCACGGCGATTTCAGATCACCACTATCGTAAAAGTGATCGCTACATGTATCTCATGCTGCTAACCAGCTTTGTCAGCGGTGTATTGCTCACGCTGCTACTACTGCGTCGAAAACCGAAAAGTGGTGGTGAGAACCTGCTGCTACAGAATGTGGATGATATGACTTAGCAGGCTTTGTAAATAAAAAAACCTCAGTTGCGACACTGAGGTTTTTTTATAAAAGCATATTATTGAGCGTCGCCAATCAATACTGAATCTAACGCAATTTCAATCATTTCATTGAAAGTGTTTTGACGCTCTTCTGAAGTCGTTTGCTCGCCAGTTTTGATGTGATCAGAGACAGTGCAAATCGTCAGTGCTTTTGCGCCATATTCCGCCGCTACGCCGTAGATTCCTGCCGCTTCCATTTCTACACCAACAATGCCGTATTTATCCATAACATCGAACATCTCTGGATCTGGCGTGTAGAAAAGCTCTGCGGAGAACAAGTTACCCACTTTCACGTTAATACCACGCGCCGTAGCCGCTTCTTCTGCGGCTTTAACCATTTTGTAATCGGCAATCGCAGCAAAGTCGTGGTCTTTAAAACGGATGCGGTTAACTTTGGAATCGGTACAAGCACCCATACCAATCACAACATCACGCACTTTAATATCGTCGCTGACCGCACCACAGCTTCCGACACGGATCACTTTTTTCACGCCAAAATCTTTGATAAGTTCCGTCACGTAAATTGAGCATGAAGGGATCCCCATGCCATGGCCCATTACCGAAATTTTACGACCTTTGTATGTACCTGTATAACCAAACATGTTACGGACATCACACACTTGAACCACATCATCAAGGAAAGTTTCTGCGATGTATTTTGCGCGAAGTGGGTCACCCGGCATTAAAACGACGTCTGCAAATGCACCCATTTCAGCATTAATATGTGGAGTTGCCATTAAAAGTATCCTTTATCTAAATTGACCAAAGAATAGAGAGTGATCTCTCTATTCATCCTCAAAAAATGAATCGCTACGCTTACTGTAAGAAATTGGTGCCGTAATCCATCGCAGACGTACCGAAATAGTGCGCCAGTGACTGACCAATATCAGCAAACGTCTCACGGCGGCCCAATGAACCGGGGGCCACTTTATGCCCATAAATCAAGACTGGAATATGCTCGCGCGTATGATCCGTACCCGGCCAAGTTGGATCGCAACCATGGTCCGCTGTAAGAATAAGTACATCGTCCTCTTCCATTAACTCAAGCACTTGTGGCAGACGCTTGTCAAAGTACTCCAGTGCCGCAGCGTAGCCCGCTACATCACGGCGATGACCATAAGCGGAATCAAAATCAACGAAGTTAGTGAAGACGATGGTGTTATCTTTCGCTTGTTTGATTTGTTCTAGTGTTGCATCAAATAAAGCTGGGATGCCTGTCGCTTTAACTTTATGAGTGATGCCGCAGTAGGCGTAAATATCGGCAATTTTACCAATAGAAACCACGTTACCTTGCTTCTCATCAACCAATTTTTGCAGCACGGTCGCCGCTGGCGGCTCAACGGATAAATCGCGACGGTTGCCAGTACGAGCAAATTCTCCCGCTTTCGGGCCAATGAACGGGCGCGCAATCACGCGGCCAATGTTGTAATCCGCCAATTCTTCACGTGCGATCTGGCAAAGTTCTAACAAACGATCAAGACCAAACGTCTCTTCGTGACAAGCTATTTGGAACACTGAGTCAGCTGAGGTATAGAAAATCGGTTTACCCGTTTTCATGTGCTCTTCACCCAAATCATCTAAAACCTGAGTGCCTGATGCATGGCAGTTACCAAGAAAACCATCCAAACCTGCGCGTTCAATAATGCGATCTGTCAGCTCTTTCGGGAAACTATTTTGCTTATCGCTGAAATAACCCCATTCAAACAGTACAGGAACACCAGCAATTTCCCAGTGACCCGAAGGAGTATCTTTACCTGATGAAAGCTCAGCTGCGTGGCCGTACGCACCGATAATATCAGCGTTGGCATCAAGCCCCGGAGCAAAACGCCCCGTTGACTCTTTATGCGCCATGGCAAGCCCCAGTTTCGATAAGTTTGGCAGCGTCAATGGTCCCTGGCGATCCGCATTATTCGCTTCGCCTTTAGCACATTGGTCTGCGATGTGGCCCAAAGTGTCAGCGCCAACATCACCAAATTGTGGTGCATCAGCGGTTTCGCCGATACCAAATGAATCTAATACTAAAATAAATGCTCTTTTCATTGCTCTCTCCAACCGATATTTTTATACGTCTTCTGCGCGAATTTGGCCGTAGACATCGGGTGTTGGTGTGTATTCTCCGCCAATTTGAATGGCGCTTTGTAATGCTTTGGCCGCTTGTTGCCATTGCGCTTCATTACGCGCATGGATCACCGCCAACGGCTTGCTGCTATCGGCAACGTCACCTAGGCGAATAAATTGGTCAAACCCAACCGCGTAATCAATGGTGTCAGTTGCGACGCGGCGTCCACCGCCCATCTCCACCACGGCCATGCCAATCGCGCGAGTATCCATTGCCGATACGACGCCACTTTCTAGAGCGTAAACGGGCTTAACCAGCTCGGTTTTTTCAAGATAGTGATCGTAATTTTCAACAAAATCAGCGGGGCCGCCTAAGCCTTTGACCATTTTGCCAAAGCATTCAGCCGCTTTTCCGTTATTAAGAACGGACATCAGTTTCGCACGAGCATCATTGCTGTCTTTTGCTAAATTGCCTAACAACAACATCTCAACGCAAGAGGCCAAGGTAATTTCCAGTAAGCGAGGGTTGCGATATTCACCAGTTAAAAAGCGTACCGCTTCACGCACTTCAAGGGCATTACCTGCCGAAGAGGCCAGCACTTGGTTCATATCCGTCAAAATAGCCGTGGTTTTCGTACCGGCGCCGTTAGCCACTGCGACGATAGATTTAGCCAACTCTTCAGAAGCTTCGTAAGTCGGCATAAATGCGCCAGAACCGACTTTGACATCCATCACCAAGGAATCTAACCCAGCGGCTAATTTTTTAGAAAGAATCGAGGCGGTGATGAGTGAAATATTGTCGACCGTTGCGGTAATGTCACGTGTGGCGTATACGCGTTTATCCGCTGGCGCGAGATCACCCGTTTGGCCGATGATAGCAACGCCCGCTTCTTTGGTTACTTGACCAAATACGTCATTACTTGGCGTGATGTTATAACCGGGAATCGACTCCAATTTATCCAGCGTGCCGCCCGTATGACCAAGGCCGCGCCCTGAAATCATAGGAACAAAACCACCGCAGGCTGCAACCATGGGGCCAAGCATCAGCGAAGTAACATCGCCCACGCCGCCAGTTGAGTGTTTATCAACGATAGGACCACCGAAGTTCATCGCATCCCAGTTGATCACCATCCCAGAATCACGCATGGCGCACGTCAGTGCAATGCGCTCTGGCATAGTCATTTCATTGAAGAAAATTGTCATAGCAAAGGCCGCAATTTGGCCTTCAGAGACGGTATTATTCGCCACACCTTGAATAAAAAAGTTAATTTCTTCGGTGGTGAGGATCTCGCCGTCACGCTTTTTGCGAATGATTTCTTGAGGTAAAAAAGTTTGAGTTGAATACATTAGTTGCCTCCCAAGCATAATGCTTTGGTCAGTAAGGTAAAGAGGTAATGCGGAGCTGATGGCTCAGCTCCGCGAGTCAGACTTATTATTATCAGTCCTACTTCAGCGCATAATTAATACGCAGCTGGATCGGCTTTTTGGTCTGTTACTTCTAATGTATTCAAAAGATTGGTTAGCAGGCTTGAGGCCCCAAAACGGTAGTGCATGCTGTCGGCCCAATCTGCGCCAAGTAGCTCATCAGCCATCGCGAGATACAATGCAGCATCTTGCGCTGTGCGTACACCGCCCGCAGGTTTAAAACCTACAGTTTTGGCAACGCCCATATCGCGAATCACTTCTAGCATCATGCGTGCGTATTCTGGTGTTGCATTCACAGGGACTTTGCCCGTTGAGGTTTTGATGAAATCAGCGCCCGCTTCAATACAGATTTGAGACGCTTTTTTGATTAATGCTTCTTCTTTTAGCTCACCAGTTTCGATGATCACTTTAAGCAGAATGTCACCACACGCGGCTTTACATTGCTTAACAAGATCAAAACCGACTTGCTCATTACCGGCGATTAATGCGCGGTAAGGGAACACAACGTCGACTTCATCAGCACCGTACGCAACAGCGGCTTTAGTTTCCGCAACGGCAATCTCAATATCATCATTACCGTGTGGGAAGTTGGTAACGGTTGCGATACGAATCTCTGGCGTGCCTTGCTCACGAAGTGTCTTCTTCGCAATAGGAATAAAGCGAGGGTAAATACAAATTGCAGCGGTATTACCTACAGCCGTTTTGGCATCATGACAAAGGGCAATCACTTTCGCATCCGTGTCATCATCGTTTAGCGTAGTCAAATCCATCAATTTCAGTGCACGTAGTGCGGCTGCTTTTAAATCGCTCATTTCTATCTCCGATCAATATATTCAAATAGTTCACTAGTAAACCACGCTCAGTGTTAAGAGCGAGATGGCTTGCTAGCCACAAATGAACGGACTTGGTTCCTTGAAGACTCGAAATGCACTTGCATTTCAATTGCTATCCCTGTCACCGCACAGTACCAATTTGGCCTATGGCACAACCATGATATGCCACTTATTTGCACTCATCGCCGTGTCTAACGTATATCCGTGTGTAACTTATACCCGTATCTAATTTATATCAAAGCAACACGACATGATAAAACGGGCTGCCTTTGCGTCAAATCATACTCCATGTATTGATTGGCGCTAGCTGATATCTTCACTCTTCTATTGAAAATGAATCTCACTGATACAGTATAGATTTTCACTACAAAACTGTAGCGTCATTCATAGAGCAAACGGTTTGTATCTCAAAAAAGATCAGCGTCAACGATAATCTCGTTTACCGATAAACTCTGATCTATCCATTAAAAGCTAACTTATAAAAGAGAGCTTGAGGTGATAAACACTGACCACCCGACTAAAGAGTGAATCAAAGTATTCCTTTCGCCAAAACAAAAAAGCCCCGCAGCAATCTCTTGCTACGGGGCGATGTTAAACGGCGTCTATATCTCTTTCTCTTGTTTAATTAGAAAGAAAGGAAGAAGCCAGCAATGGTTGCTGCCATTAAGTTAGACAGTGTACCAGCACAAACGGCTTTTACACCCATCTTCGCGATATCGTGACGACGGTTAGGAGCAAGACCACCTAAACCACCGAGTAGAATCGCAACAGAAGAAAGGTTGGCAAAGCCACACAGTGCAAATGAGATGATAGCTTGAGTTTTCTCAGACATCACTGCACCAGTAGCAGCAACGATCTGTGCGTTATCACCCACGTAAGGTACGAAGTTTAGATAAGCAACAAATTCGTTTACAACCAGTTTTTGACCGATGAAAGAGCCCGCTAGCGTTGCTTCTTCCCATGGCACACCAATCAGGAATGCTAATGGAGAGAAAAGCCAACCAAGCAGTAGTTCTAGAGTCAGTTCAGGCATACCGAACCAACCACCCACACCACCAAGCATACCGTTAACTAAGGCGATTAGACCAACGAAGGCAAGTAGCATTGCACCTACGTTCAGCGCAAGTTGCAGACCAACAGAAGCACCACCTGCAGCAGCATCGATTACGTTGGCAGGTTTATCATTGCCATCCATATCGCTACCCAGTTCTTCGTCTGGAGTATCGGTTTCTGGTTTGATGATTTTTGCAAACAGTAGACCACCCGGTGCTGCCATGAAAGAGGCCGCAACAAGGTACTCTAGCGGCACACCCATCGATGCGTAACCAGCAAGTACACCACCCGCAACTGAAGCCAAACCACCACACATTACTGCAAACAGCTCAGATTGAGTCATTTTAGGTACAAACGGACGAACCACGAGTGGCGCTTCTGTTTGACCTACGAAAATGTTGGCTGCAGCAGACATCGATTCCGCACGAGAGGTACCGAGTGCTTTTTGTAAACCACCACCTAGAATCTTAATTACCCATTGCATAACGCCAATGTAGTAAAGCACAGAGATAAGTGCCGAGAAGAAGATTAGAGTAGGTAGAACTTGGAAAGCAAAGATGAAGCCAATACCGTCAACTGAAAAGTTAACTAGGCTGCCGAATAGAAAACCAGTACCGTCTTTACCGAAGTCGATGACGTTTTGAACACCCGCAGAGAAACCTGCAAGGAGATCACGACCCCATGGTACGTAAAGAACGAAACCACCGATAATAAATTGGATAGCAAAAGCGCCACCCACTGTTCTTAGATTGATAGCTTTGCGGTTATCAGACAGTAGAACTGCAAGTCCTAGCAGAACTGCCATACCGACTAGGCTCATAAACAGGCTCATAGTTTATGATTTCCTTATTAGGTTATTGTTGGCGTGTTATAAAATGGAGCTCATGAAGCGGGGTGATTATACTCATCACCACTAAGATAAAGTAATGCCAGCCTCACACTTTCTTATAAGATTCACTGCCCATTCACTCATTTATGTGAGCACGTTCAATGTTTACTGACACTAGAATCATTAAACCTACATTTCATTTCGAATTTATTCACACCGGAAAGAACAGAGAATGGCTGTTTTTCCACAAAACATCAGCAACCGTTTGCTCTGATTGGTTCTTCAGCAACGCAAGCGTTTGCAGGATAATCGGCAGTTTTTGTGGGTGATTCGCTTGCCCTTGAAAACCATTGAGTGGCATATCAGGAGCATCTGTTTCTAGCACTAAACTTTCGATGGGGAGTGCCGCAATAGTAAGACGGGTTTTGTTGGCTCTTGGATAGGTAATAACACCACCCACGCCAATCTTAAAACCCAGTTCAATAAACTGGTTTGCCTGTTGAACGCTGCCAGAAAAAGCATGCAGCACTCCACCTTGGCTAAATTGATGTTTTTTTAACAGTTGTATAAGGCGGTTGTGCGCTTTGCGGCTGTGTAATATCAATGGAAGTCTGGCTCGTTTCGCAAGCTCTAGTTGCATTTCAAACATTGTTTCTTGCAAAGCGGGAGCAATATCAGTCGCAAAATCTAAGCCACACTCCCCCAGAGCCACGCATTGAGCTGGTTTTTGAAGTAGCTTTTGCTCAAGCTCGTCGATATCCGCAGGGGAAGAGGTTGATAAAAAACAGGGATGGAACCCGAGAGCAAAATAGAGTTCAGGATAACCGTTAGCAAGCTCGGCCACTCGTTGCCAGTTACTTGGACCAACGGCGGGAATCACTATTTTCTCAACCCCCTGCTGGCGAGCTAAATGTAAATGGTGTTCAAACTCACGCTCAAAGATAGAAAAATCGAGATGGCAATGCGTATCAAATAAACGCAGCTTCTTATTCTCGTTCACGTTCTTTACTCTGAACAGGATCTTGACGATAAGGAACACAGCTACGTTTTTTATCTGGTGTTAAACCCATGTTCTCACACCAGCGATCATAACGCGCAACCTGCTTTTTCAACCACTGCCACATAACCGCCTCTCTTACATCACTGCTCTTCGCGTTTAAAGACCAACTCAGTTGCTGATGACTCCTGTTCTACAAAATAGTAGCCAGCACTGTCAAACTGAGCCAATTGCTCTACAGAAGAGATTTGTTTATCGATAATGTAGCGCGCCATCATGCCACGAGCCTTCTTAGCATAGAAGCTAATGACTTTGTATTGCCCTTTCTTACAATCCTTAAATACCGGAGTAATGATGCTCCCCTTAAGTTTTTTCGGATTAACCGCTTTAAAATACTCGTTGGAAGCGAGATTAATCAACACATCATCGCCTTGCTCTTTCAGAGCTTGATTGAGTTTATCGGTAATGATATCCCCCCAAAACTGGTACAGGTTAGTCCCCCTCGGGTTACCCAATCTCGTGCCCATCTCTAAACGGTACGGTTGCATCAGATCCAGTGGTTTTAATACACCATACAAGCCAGAGAGCATTCTTAAATGCTGTTGTGCATGTTCAAATCCGGCATCCGATAATGTTTCTGCTTCAAATCCTGTATAAACATCCCCTTTAAACGCCAAAATGGCGGGACGTGCATTATCCAACGTGAAGGTTGGGCTCCACTGCGCAAAGCGAGCCACGTTGAGCCCAGCGATTTTATCGCTCACTTTCATCAACGCTGAGATGTCGGCAGGAGTCAATTGACGGCAAACATCGATCAACTGAGCTGAATGGTCAATAAGCTCCGGCTGAGTATATTTGCTTGTCACCAACGGGGATTCGTAATCTAACGTCTTGGCTGGGGAAACAACAATGAGCATAATTTTCCTTCCTTTCTATTCTTATTTTATGGCTCACAGAGTACAAAAAAAGCCATGCGGTGTCTGCATGGCTTTTTCAATCTATTTAATCGTCAGTAACGATAACCGGCTATTTGTTGTTGTACCAAATGCCATCTTCCAACTGAGATTTTAACTCAGGGTAATCATTAGCATCGAAGGTGGGAACCTTACCTGCGGCTAGCTGACGGTTATAATCTTTCGCGAGCTTAATCACAATGCCAGAGAGCAGAATGATCGCCACCAAGTTAACAATCGCCATTAACCCCATCGAGACATCAGCCATTGCCCATACGGTAGGCAAGGTCGCCAATGAGCCAAACATCACCATGGCAAGGAAAACAATACGGAACAACGTTAACCCTTTCTTATTGTTGTGCTCTAAGAAAATCAGGTTCGTTTCGGCATAAGAGTAGTTGGCAATAATTGAAGTAAAGGCGAAGAAGAAAATCGCAAAAGCAACAAAAATCCCACCCCAACTGCCCACTTGTGAGCTTAATGCGCGCTGAGTCAGCTCGATACCGGTAATTTCACCGTGCGGTACATATTCACCCGACATCAAAATAATGGCGACGGTTGCTGAACAGATCACAATCGTATCAATAAAAACACCCAACATTTGCACGTAACCTTGAGAAGCAGGATGCGGCGGATAAGGCGTTGCAGAAGCCGCTGCATTAGGTGCTGAACCCATACCCGCTTCATTGGAAAACAGACCGCGTTTGATGCCGTTAATCATGGCTTGAGCAATCGCGTAACCTAAACCGCCTGCGGCCGCTTCTTGAAGGCCAAATGCACTTTTGAAAATAAGGCTTAATACGGCTGGTAGCTTTTCTATATTAGTGACCATGACAAACATCGCAATCGCTAAGTAAGCTAACGCCATGAAAGGTACAATCAACTCAGCGGTACGCGCAATTTTACGGATACCACCAAAAATGACGAAAGCCGAAATTGCAACGATGAAGATACCGACATACAGCGGATCAAATCCAAAAGCATTTTTCATAGCTCCTGCAATTGAATTAGCTTGAACGGCATTGAATACTAGGCCAAAAGCAATAATCAGGAAGATGGAAAACAGGACACCCATCCAACGCATACCAAGGCCTTTTTCCATATAGTACGCAGGGCCACCGCGGTAGTTACCATCTTTGTCACGGGTTTTGTATAGCTGAGCCAACGTGCTTTCAGCAAATGAAGTCGCCATACCAAGCATAGCAATCAACCACATCCAGAAAATCGCGCCTGGACCACCCGCCGTTAAAGCAACAGCTACACCGGCCATGTTTCCCGTACCAACACGCGCAGCAAGGCTAGTACAAAGTGCTTGGAAAGAAGAAATACCGGCTTTATCTGCTTTGCGGCTGTTTTTCAACACACTAAACATGTGGCCGAAATGGCGAAATTGAATGAATCCTAGGCGAACGGTGAAGTACACACCAACACCGACTAAAAGATAAACAAGGATGGATCCCCAAAGTAAATCATTCATTAAATTGATTAAGTCTGTCACAAGAACCTCTCATAGAGTGATAGCGCTGACCTAAGCGAAAAGCTTCACGAAAAAATGCACATGCTGCGAGTCAACGTTCTAACCAGCATGTTTTTATCGATATTATGCAATGCATTTTATTCGTCCAAAAAGTGAGGAGTCTCAACTTTTGAAGGGGCAACGTATTTTTGACGGGCGGATAATGCAACCTGAAAGAACAAAAATCAATATGCAACAAGTTTAGTTAAAATGTTATTTTTCACTATAAAATCACCTTTAATTAACATTTAACAAACCAATACAGCAACAGATTGGCAACCAAAACGACCCAAACTGGAAGCATTGAAAGATAAAAAACAACCATAAAAACCCAGTTGCACTCACTTAATCTCACCCCTTGAGAATAAAGGGCTAATCAGTTTCACCACTAAATCTTGCATAAATTTATGATAATTTTTTATTGAATGTTCATAAAACAACCAACTAGGCAATTGTAAATTTCCAAAACAACATTTATTTAACATTTCAAAATGCAAATAAAATCGTTTGCGTCGCTTAACCGCTCCCTTTTTGTACTAAAGAATCCCACTGAAACTGTGAAATTCTGGTCAAAATCCAATAAAAGGTTCATCAAAAGGAAACAAATGAGAAACAAATCATAGCTAGGCTAGCGAAAACTGTGCTATCTAGAGAGCACGACATGGCGTAATAACAACAACAAGAGGTTGCTTATGGAAAGCTTGCAATTTGACGAAATGTTGGAAATGGAAATCACAAAACTCCGCTCTAGTCGCACTAAACCAGTAAAAAGAATGTGGCGAGAAATTGAAGCGATTCAGGATCAAAAACGGTTACAAAGAGAATTGATGGAGATGGATGTCTGCTTCGAGGCTGATCAAATAAAACTCTGAGTAAAAAGGCACTTCAACAGTGCCTTTTTGTTTAACTGAATCAGCAGAGATTACTGGCACTCTTGTGCGGTTTGTCGAACTCGGTGAGCTAATTGTTGGTACTGCTCCGCAATTGTCTCACCAAATACTGGATCATCTTCGGATTGTTGCCAGCTCGCCTCCACCGCTTGCCAATCAGTCACATTAAAGGTGCGGCTGATCAAGGGTAAAACCGATTGTTCTTCTAACTCCAGATGACGCTTCTGGGAAGAAATAAATGCATCAAGCTGCTCGATGAACACGTGCTGTGGTACAACTGCATCTTGCAAAATCATATCGACTATCTCTAGAAAAGCATGCGTTTTCTCAGAAAGTTCTACATGTTCTCTCGCTAAATTTTGAATATCATTATGTTGACCATAATGATCAATATAATAGTGATAGAGAATATCTTCTTTGGGGTGGTGTACTGACTCTGAATGTGTCGCCAAGTAGTCAATAATCTCTCTCACTAAAGAGTAGTTGATACTTTGTTCATTACTCAATTGCCGTTGTTTATCTCGCAAAATGGCAAGCAAACGCGCCATATACCCGTGTTCTCTACGGATCCTTTCAATCATCATTGTGCTTCTCCATTACACTTATTTTAGATAAGTGTATAAAAGCTTCAGCGTGCTTGTTTTGACCCTGCTCGAAAAAACATCAATTAATCACTTATCCAATACGGGTTGCCAATTCACAGGCGCTTTCCCCTGTTCAATAAGTAATTGATTAGTCTTTGAAAAATGTTTACAGCCCAAAAAGCCTCGATGCGCAGAAAGAGGAGAAGGATGCGGTGCTACTAATACATGATGTTTACTGCGATCAATCATGCTGCCTTTCTTCTGCGCGTGTGAACCCCACAACAGGAAAACAACACCTTCACGCTGCTGATTTACCGCCTCAATCACCCGGTCGGTAAAGGTTTCCCAACCAGTATTAGCGTGCGAATGCGCCATACCTTGTTCAACAGTCAATACGGTATTGAGCAATAGCACCCCTTGCTCGGCCCAACTTTTTAGGTAACCGTGCTGAGGAGTAACAAAACCGGGGATATCTTGCACCAGCTCTTTGTAGATATTCACCAGTGAAGGTGGGGTTTTAACGCCGGGTAACACCGAAAAACATAACCCATGAGCCTGATTTGGCCCGTGATAAGGATCTTGCCCTAAAATCACAACCTTAACATCGCCAAATTCGGTAAAACGAAACGCATTAAACACGTCAGCAGCAGGTGGATAAATCACTTTCCCCGCCAGCCTTTCCTTTTCAACAAACGCTATCGTCTGTTGAAAATACTCCTGCTGTTTTTCATGGCCGATAACATCGTGCCAAGTCAATGATTGAGTCATAACAACGCTCTGCAAATTAACTAATTACAGCATTGTAACCATAAAAAGCCACCACTGCATGAGTCAATGTCACAGAGCTTTTGCCAGTTAATGTGATTTTTGTGGCGTTCGTGTATGCCCTTGACCGTTCACATGTCGGTTAGGTATAGGCAATCGGACTGGTGGTCGAGCTATTGATGGTGAACGTGAGATCATATGAAACATAGTGACATCCTCCTTCATTTTGACGCGGCTATGCCTTTGTCTTTATGAAAGAAAGATGCCAACTTATTTAAGATGCTACTGAATCCACCGATTGTGCGTGTAGATCTCTTAATGTTTGAATTTCTTGGGCCCAAATGTCTGGATCGATTGTTTCTAAAATCAATGGGATACCATCAAACCTTGAATCTTTGGCAATAAATTCAAAGCATGGCCAACCAATTTCGCCTTCCCCTAGAGAATGATGGCGGTCAACACGGCTGGCAAACTTTGCCTTTGAGTCGTTGATGTGCATTGCACGTAAGTAGTGCATTCCAACCACGCTATCAAACTCTGAAAAGGTTGCCTCGCACGCCTCAACTGTGCGCAAATCATAACCTGCAGTAAAAGTATGACACGTGTCAAGGCACACACCTACTCGCGATTTATCCTCAACTTGCTGGATAATTTCGGCTAAATGTTCGAAACGCCAGCCTAGATTCGTCCCCTGCCCTGCGGTGTTTTCAATCACAGCAACGACCTCAGGCACGGCTTGATGTGCAAGGTTTATCGATTCTGCAATCGTCGCAAGACATTCACTTTCTGAGACTTGTTTAAGGTGACTACCCGGATGAAAATTCAGAAGCGTCAGCCCCAGTTGCTGGCAACGTTGCATTTCATCAATAAAAGCTTCGCGTGACTTAGCAAGCTTATCGGCTTCTGGCGCGCCCAGATTAATAAGGTATGAATCATGCGGCAAAATGTGTTCACTTTTAAAACCAAGCATGTGGCAGTTAGCCTTAAAAGCGCGAATGGTTGCCTCTTCGAGCGGTTTAGCAACCCACTGGCGCTGGTTTTTAGTGAATAAAGCAAATGCATTTGCTCCAATTTCTCTCGCTCTCAATGGGGCTTGGTCAACGCCGCCAGAGGCCGATACATGAGCACCAATAAATTTCATTCCACGGCCCTGAATTCTATTTGTCATTAAATCACTTTGTACTTTCAACATTGGACTTCAATTGTCTGATTTTCTGTTACTTAGGTCAAACACGCGCTAAAAATGTAGTAAAATTACAACAAAACAATAAATAAAAAATATTTTATGTATTAAAAAAAAGTAGAACTCATTGTTTTTAAATGATTTATTGATTTAAATCAATAAAGCAACCCCCATATTATCAATGTTTATCGTTGTTTTTTGACCTAAATCAATATTAATTTTAAGGATATTAGCTATATAATAACCAACTCAACAAAGTTAGAAAATAAACACCAATAACGCCACTTAAGTGGACTAGGAGATAGTGATGATTCAAGGCATTCAAATTACAAAAGCAGCAAACGACAACCTACTAAATTCTATCTGGTTACTCGATAACGAAAAGAATGAAGCACGTTGCGTTGCCGCTAACGCAGGCTACCAAGCAGATCAAGTTATCGCGGTCAGCGACCTTGGTGAGTATGAAAGCCGTGAAGTTGCGATTGAAACAGCACCTCGCATCGAAGGCGGTCAGCACCTAAATGTGAACGTTCTTAAGCGTGAAACTCTTGAAGATGCCGTTGCACACCCTGAGAAGTATCCGCAACTGACGATTCGTGTTTCTGGTTACGCTGTTCGTTTCAACTCATTGACTCAAGAACAGCAACGTGACGTTATCGCACGTACCTTCACTGAGACGCTATAATCATAGCGTTGATGAGAATATTCATATCCAAAAATGGCGCTCAATGAGCGCCATTTTTATCGTTAGAGGAATATCATCCTGACTTCAATAAGATGAAATCAGGATCTCTTTAAGACTGAACGCGTCTTAACACCGTTTTTAGAGCGTCAAAATCATTGTCTAACTCTTCAGAAAGCAACGTCATCACTGCATGTTTTGCAAGAGGAGCAGGTAATTCAATGTCAGTGCCTAGCACATCGTCAACGACTTCTTTAAATTTGGCTGGGTGCGCAGTACACAAAAATAGCCCCGTTTCTCCCGCTTGTAACTGCTCATCCAAAACTCGATACGCAATGGCACCATGCGGTTCACACAAATAACCTTGCGCGTAAAGTTCACGAACTGAATCCGCACTTTGTGCATCAGATACCGCACCTTTACCTAAGGTATCTAGCCCCCAGCCCTTTAAGCGACAAAGCTCTTCGATGCGCGGCCAGTTGTTCGGCTGACTCACATCCATCGCATTCGATGTGGTCGCGACAGTGGGTTTTGGATCCCATTGACCCGTTTCTAAGTAACGAGGAACGGTATCATTGGCATTGGTTGCCGCGATAAAACGCTTGATTGGTAAGCCCAATGCTTTTGCCAACAGACCAGCGGTTAGGTTGCCAAAGTTGCCACTCGGTACGGAGATGACTAAGTTTTCACGCTGCGCTTTGCTTAATTGTGATGCGGCCTCAAAGTAGTAGCAAATTTGTGCCATTAATCGGCTGATATTGATTGAATTTGCAGAGTTTAAACCGATCTCTTGGCGAAGCTTAGCGTCATCAAAAGCCTGCTTAACTAACGCTTGGCAAGCATCAAAGTCACCATTTATCGCGACAGTGTGAATATTGTTGCCCAGAGTGCAGAAGAGTTTTTCCTGTAACGGGCTGATCTTACCTTTAGGGTAAAGTATCACGACCTTGATGTCGGGCATTCCATAAAAGGCATGAGCCACCGCAGCGCCAGTATCACCAGAAGTCGCGGTTAAAATGGTGATCTGTCCACCATTTGAAACGGCGGCCAGTGACTGCGCCATAAAGCGACCACCAAAATCTTTAAATGCCAGCGTTGGACCGTGGAAAAGCTCTAGAGCATAAATGCCGTCTTTCACTTGCTTAATCGGTGCTGGAAACTGAAAAGCCGCATCAACCATCGCATTCACTTGCTCTGCTGGTAATTCATCACCAATCAAGGCGCTGAGAATTTTTGTACTACGAGAGATAAAATCTTCGGCTAGTAACGCGTCAATATCTTCAAACTGAGGCAACTCTGCTGGGAAAAATAGCCCTTGATTGCGTCCTAATCCTTGGCGTACGGCTTGGCCAAAAGAGACTTGTTCATCATTTTCTTTTATGTTGTAAAGCTTCATAGAGCACTTCCTGTAACGGTCGAGCCATTTTTGTCTAAGCGACAAATATGGACGAATCCTTCTTCATTTTGTACATAATGTTGTTCAAGCCAACGAGCAACTCGCTCGGCAACCTCTTTTTCTTTGCAAATACTGAACAGTGTTGGGCCACTGCCGGAAATGCCAGTGGTAAGCGCTCCGGCTGATGCAGCGTATTTACGCGCATCCGAAAAGCCGGGCAGAAGTTTCTCACGATACGGTTCAGCAATCACGTCTTTGATCAGTTTAGCCGCTAGCTCAGGCTGACCTGAGTGACAAGCATGAATGAAACCTGCAAGATGACGTCCATGCGCAATGATGTCCTGTCGACGATATTGTGAAGGTAAGATCGCTCGCGCTTCGGCTGTGGAAACTTTAATCCCAGGATACGCCATCACCCAATACCAATCGTCAAAACAAGGCACTTCTTGGCTGATGATACCTAGCTCTTCAAGCATCAATTGCACGCCGCCTAAGTAGCAGGGGGCAACGTTATCATAATGTATACCGCCTGAAATTTTACCTTCCATTTCGCCCATCAGCGCTAAAAGCTCAGTCTGATTAAGTGGGTTACCGTGAAACTGGTTCAACGCATCTAAAGCTGCAACAATTGAACAAGCACTGGAACCTAAGCCTGAACCAATCGGCATATTTTTTTCTAACGTCATTTGCAACGGCTTTACTGCAATGCTCTTTTTTTCAAGCTCTCTGGCAAAAACAAGCCAGCAATCGTAAACAATATTCTGCTTTGGATCTTCTGGCAGCTTGTCGACAAAGCGACCTGCTGTTTCGAGTACAAAAGGTTCGCTGCCCGCTTTAACTTCAACACGATCCCCCAATAAACTGCCATCAATTGGCGACACAGCCGCCCCTAAAACATCAAACCCAACGCTCACATTACCAATTGAAGCTGGGGCATACACCACCACACTCATGTCACTTGAACTCATCAATTAAACCCCTAACTTCCAACCTAAGGTGCGCATCACATCAGAGAACACCCCTGCTGCTGTTACTTCTGTACCCGCCCCATAACCACGCAACACCAATGGAATCGGTTGGTAATAACGGCTATAAAACGCCAGTGCATTCTCACCATCTTTGACTTTAAACATTGGGTCATTTTCATCGACCACTGCAATTTTCACCTTGCATTGGCCTTCTGATATTTCACCAACATAACGTAATACCTTACCTTCGGCTGCTGCCTTAGTGGATAACTCTTGGAAATAAGCATCAGCCTGCGGCAAGCGCGCCATAAACTCTTCAACTGTACCCGAAATATCAAAACCCGCTGGCAAAGCAAGATCGACTTTTACGTCATCCAGTTCTAAAGGCATTCCCGCCTCACGAGCTAAAATTAACAGCTTACGAGCCACATCCATTCCCGACAGATCATCACGAGGATCAGGCTCAGTAAAACCTTTGTCTTTAGCTAGCTGCGTAGCTTGACTAAGAGTCATACCTTCATCCAGTTTGCCGAAAATAAACGAAAGAGAGCCAGATAAAATACCGCTGAATTTTTCCAACTCATCACCAGCAGCAATGAGATTTTGCAAGTTTTCAATCACAGGTAAACCAGCACCAACCGTCGTTTCGTACATCAGTTTACGGCGCGAGTTGCGCGCCACTTCACGCAGCTGGTGATAGTAGGCCATGCTTGCGGTATTGGCTTTTTTATTAGGCGTCACAACATGAAAACCCGCAGCCAAAAATTCGGCGTACTGGTTGGCGATCACTTCACTGGAAGTACAATCAACTAAGACAGGGTTAATAATATGGTTACGTTGCACTAGAGAGATAAGCCTTGCGAGGCTAAATTCTTCACTCGCGCTATGCATTCGATCACGCCAATGCTCCAGCGGCAAGCCTTCGCTATCGAGCAATAGCGCCTTACTATTCGCAAGGCCACACACTCGAATCACAATTCCTTTATCGGCTAGTTTGGCTTGCTGACGATGAATTTGGTCAACTAATTCGCCTCCGACACCGCCAACACCGACCACAAACACATCCAAGAAATGCTTAGAATTGAAAAGATTTTCATGACAAGCCTTGATCGCTTCTGAAATTTTATCTTCTGGAATCACCGCCGAAATAGCTCGCTCGGAAGAGCCTTGTGCAATGGCAACAATATTGACGTGAACTTCAGCCAGCGATGAGAAAAATTGAGAAGCCACTCCGCGCGAAGTGCGCATGCCATCACCAACCAGAGTGACAATCGCAACGTCATCCATAAACTCGACAGGCTCAAGTAGGCCATCTTTTAATTCCAGTTCAAACGCTTCCGATAATGCGCTTTTGGCAAGGGCTTTATCTTGCGCCTCAATACAGAAACTGATGCTGTATTCTGAAGAGGATTGTGTAATCAGCACAATAGAAACGCCTGCGGCAGACATCGCGCCAAACACACGGCTAGCCATTCCGACCATGCCTTTCATGCCAGGGCCGGAGACGTTGACCATAGTCAAATTATTGAGTGTAGTAATACCTTTAATAGCCAGCTTATCTTCACCAGTATCTTGACCAATCAGCGTGCCTGCGCCTTGAGGGTTAAAACTGTTTTTGATAAGACACGGAATATGAAATTGTGCAATCGGTGCAATAGTTTTGGGATGTAACACTGACGCGCCAAAATACGAAAGCTCCATCGCTTCTTGGTAGCTGAGTGATTTTAATAAACGAGCATCCGCAACCAAACGTGGGTCACAGTTATAAACGCCATCGACATCGGTCCAAATCTCACAACAATCTGCACGTAAACATGCCGCAAGCACAGCCGCAGAATAATCCGAGCCATTACGGCCTAGACAGACCAATTCACCCTTTTCATTACCAGCCGTGAAACCCGGCATAATGTTAACATGTGCTTGCGGAAGTGGATTTTGCTTGAAATTTTGCGTGGAGATCTCAACATCGACCATTGCCTCAAGATACTCACCTTTAGCAAAAAGATATTGTACTGGGTCAATCAATGCAGCCGCTTGTCCTTTTGCTTCAAGTACCGCTTTCATCAGTTGGATAGAGACTCGCTCACCTTTACTAATAATGCGCGCATTGACGTTGTCTGGGCACATACCGAGTAAATTAATGCCGTGTACAAATTGACGCAGCTGAGACAGTGACGTTTTTACTTGATTGTCAAAAGCGGCCGAATCCACATTAGGTAATTGTGCTTTGATGCCAGCGAGTAGATCGAAAAATGAGAATTCAAGCTCCGCTATTTGGCGTTCTGCTTCGCCATTACGCAAAGCACTCTCAATAACGGCCACTAATTTATTGGTGGTTTTTCCCGGTGCAGAGAGCACAACGGCGACTTCTTCTTGCTGTACATTGTTAACGATGATATCTGCCGCCCTTAAAAAACGATCAGCATCGGCTAACGATGAACCTCCAAACTTTAATACTCGCATCCCTTCCTCCAAAACAGTTCAAATTGGTATAAAAAAAGGCCTGTATCTGGTGGGATACAGGCCTTTTTTGTAAAAACTTTTCGCTCAGCGGCCCGCCCCAACATGTGTCATGTCGGTAATAATAATGGTGGTTGTCATTACTACTAGGCTGCGCTGTAACATAGAAAAATTTAAATACTCGTGTGTTTAATTGCCTTTACGTTTACCTTACTTCGTCATCATTAGTCAACGAAAATCTGCTATTTTTTATAGTCATTCCGAATTAATCAAATTTAAAACCACCACACAAATAAGATACTTATTGCACGTTAAGCACAACCATTTTACACATAAGCAAATAACAAAATGCTATATACATAACGCTGTCATCGTGTGAAATTTGTGCTTTAATTGTTGTTACCGCAGTGGACGCAGTAACTCAAAACAAGAATAAGGAGAGGCAGATGAAACTAAAAGTTGCACTATGTTTATTTCTGCTTGTCTCTTTATCTAGCATGGCCAATACCTTACCTGCACTTCCTTCTTCACAGAGCCAATCTCCACATCGCTTATTTCTTTCAAGCGAAAGTGATGGTCAACAATTTGATAGTTGGACTATTGATGGCGGTTATTCTTATAACCTTTTTGACAATTTAGATCTGTACATTGGAGCGAGGATAAACAATTCCGACTACGGATCCGAAAGTGGTTTTTTAAGTGGCCTTAGCTACCAGCTAACCCCAAAATTATCACTAAAAAGCACCTTACGGTCAGCCGCCAGTAATCCGAATGATACGAGCAGTGCCGATGCTATGGCGGCGGAGCTATCTAGCCGACTTCAACTGTCAGAAAACGTTGATTTACATGCCACCCTTGATTATCAAGAGTGGCAGCAAGGCGTTCAATTTGGGGTGGGTTTCAGATTCTAGTGCCAGTCTAGCGCTTGAGTTGACGTTAAAACACCATTCCAATCGGCATAAACATAGTCACCCGGCTGAATCATCTGGTTGAGGATAGTCAGCGTCACATTAATTTCGCCTGCACCTCTCTTATCGGTCTTAAGTGGACAACTCGCTAACGCTTTCACGCCTAAATCCATTTGCGATAACGCAGCAACATCGCGTATCGCTCCATAAATGATGACCCCTTCCCAACCGTTTTCAATCGCCATGATCGCCAGTTGGTCACCCAATAACGCTCTTTGACACGAACCGTTACCATCGACGACTAAAACTTTACCTTTACCATTTTGGCTTAATACGTCACGAACTTTAGAGTTATCGTGATAGCAACGCACGGTGACAATTTGCCCCCAAAAAGCACTCCTTAAACCAAAAGTTTGCAAAGGCAAATCCAATATATTGATTTGCGATTCAAATTTATCGCAAATATCTGGTGTGATATCTATCATCCTTCTTCCTTGATTATTGTTTATTATTTTCATCTGACACATTAGACGCGCTGTAAAATCACAGCTCAATGAACCATAATGCCAGATACTTTACTCACCTATCCATACAAACGATGCAAAGAAAAACCCGCTGAGAATGAGCATAACTTGGCGGCCAACTGCATTTAAAAGACTGAATATTCATATTGGTGACATCCATAATAGTGCGATATCCCCCGCTGTAAACGTTGATTTTTTACGCAATTCCCATTTTTTGACAAGTATCGAGTTAACAAGTTCTTTGCTGGTAAATTTCTATGTGAGGTAAAGCCCATTACGCCTAATGCTACCATCCCCAGCGAAAATCCCCAAAAAGCATGCTATTTGCATGGGTAATGTGGTGTAAATTTACAACTGCTTAAGACGATTAATATTTGTTACATTAGAACTCTTGATGTAAATCAACAAAGTGATTGGAATTAACATTCTGCCGTTGTTAGCATGCTGTTAACATTATAGAATCCGCCTTAAAGACTAGTAGAACACCGAGGGTATGGAGACCTCAATGCAAGATATGCCTAAGGACGGCGGGCAACTGAAGTAAGTGTTTTTTTCAAAACTTTAGTTTATTATCGGCAGCAGATTACCTGTATGTTGCAATTTTTTGCCTACAATTAATTCTATTAGCACAATTTTTTCACAAGTTTAGGTACCGCCAATGCAAACCCCGCAGATTCTTATCGTTGAAGATGAGCAAGTAACTCGTAACACTCTTAAGAGTATTTTTGAAGCAGAGGGATACGCTGTTTTTGAGGCCAGTAACGGTGAAGAGATGCACCATGTGCTGTCTGATAACCCCATTAACTTGGTCATTATGGACATCAATTTACCAGGTAAAAACGGCCTTCTGTTAGCTCGTGAGCTTCGTGAACAGGCTAATGTTGCACTGATGTTTTTGACTGGTCGTGATAATGAAGTTGATAAAATCCTCGGTTTAGAGATCGGGGCTGATGACTACATCACCAAACCATTTAACCCACGTGAACTGACGATTCGTGCTCGTAATCTTCTAGGTCGTTCAATGAATACCAATACGACTCAAGAAGAGAAACGCAGTGTGGAAAAATATGAGTTCAACGGTTGGGTATTGGATATCAATAGCCGCTCTTTAGTGAATCCGGATGGTGAAGGCTACAAGCTTCCTCGCTCAGAATTCCGCGCTTTACTGCACTTCTGTGAGAACCCAGGAAAAATCCAAACTCGCGCAGATTTGCTTAAAAAGATGACTGGCCGTGAATTGAAACCACACGACAGAACAGTAGATGTGACGATTCGTCGTATCCGTAAACACTTTGAATCAGTATCAGGTACGCCAGAGATCATCGCCACAATTCATGGCGAAGGCTACCGCTTCTGTGGTGATCTAGAAGACTAAGCGTCTACCCCCAGATAGTTAGAAGCCCTTTAACCTCAGGTTAAAGGGCTTTTTTCATGGCTGACTACTGCGCGTGGAGCCGTTCTATAAATCTAATAGACTTTGTCGATGAAGACGCTCTTTTCGATAAGCCACTGCGCTGTTGTACCATCGCTCAATTGCAAAGCTACATTAACGGGCTTATCCACATTAAGCTGCATCGGCCATTCAAACACAACTTCCCATTGATCTTCACTTTGAGTCCGTAAATCTAACGATTCACTGCCCACCAGCCAATTTTTATCCCTTTGCTGGACCATCAACGCATCGATCGTTAAATTGGCAGGTAATATTGCCGACGAATCCAATCTTAATGTCCCATGCACAAGAGGTATTTCGCTCTCATTAGCTGTAGGCATTTGATTGATCCAAAGGTTACTTTTCAACCCAATGGTGATATTTGATATCACGGCACTGCTGTCCTGCAGCCAATTCACTTGCGGTGAACTACAGCCAGATAGTAGCGCCATGACTAATGAAGCCAACCCGATTTTTTTCATACCATTACCTTTGAGTTAACCATTGTTTCAAGACTTGAATATCGTGTTGATACCCATTTTTAATTTCATCTATCCAGTCACCAATATTTTCCCACCAAGCAGGTAGCTCTGGCGACTGTGCCTTTTGTGCAACGTTTTGGATGTGTTTCAAACCAATTGAACCCGCAGCACCCTTGATTTTGTGTGCTTCTGAAACAATGCCTGCTTGATCTTTTGCTACCATATTGGAATCTAGCACTTCAACGTAACTGGGCATCATCTGCTCGAACATTTGGATACTTTCCAGCACAGGTTTCGGGCCAACAATATCGATATAAGACTCAAGCATTTCAAGATCGAGCAAATGCGTGTTCAACTCACTGTGTTCTTTTGAAGCAGCCTTAAACTTAGCGTCGGCAAGTTGAATCGCCTCACTATGGGTGAATTTTGCAATCACCTCTTGAATCGCCAGTACTGACAATGGTTTACTGATCGCGTCATCCATCCCTTTCTCTAGATATTCAGCTTTATTTTTCAATACGTTGGCGGTCAATGCGACTAATGGCGGAAGGTTATCATAAGTTTCTCGGTAAAACGCAGCGACATCAAACCCGGTCATGTCTGGCAGTTGAATGTCGAGGAAAACCAGATCGTACTCTTGCGGCACAAATTTTTGTTTGGCTTCTTCACCTGTCATAGCGACGGTAACCGTGTGTCCTAAACTTTCTAGCAAAGAACGAGCAACTGTAATATTGAGCTCAATATCTTCAACCATAAAAATGGCTAAACTTTTTTGAGGAACGGGTAACGTTGGTTTGAATTGGTCATCTTGTGCCAAAGGCACACGAATTGAAACGGTGAAGGTGCTACCAAAGCCTTCTTCACTGCTCACAGAAATATCACCATCCATTAAGTTGATTAACTGGCGAGATACCGCTAAGCCAATCCCCGTGCCAACAGCGTGCAAATTGTCCTTACCCGATTTAACTTGGTAATACATGGCGAAAATTTTATCGAGTTCAGCCTCTGGTATACCAATGCCTGTGTCTTCAACTTCCATGGTAATGCGCGCAAACTTATCCTCAATGTCAGCGCAGACCGTCATGACGACGCCACCTTCTTTGGTAAATTTCATCGCATTGCTTATCAGGTTCCACAATACCTGACGCAGGCGCGTCGCATCCACTTCAATCGCAACAGGTAAATCACTGAGCCGTTCGAGATCAAACCTAAGCCCTTTTTGCTCTGCCATCAACGCCGAGATGCTTTCAATTTCAGCAACAAATTCTTCAAAATTCAACGGCGCTGGCAGTAGTTCTAGTTTCCGGCGGTCAAACTTATCCATATCAATGATATCGTTGAAGATATTACCTAACGTAATGGCACTGACATTAATGGTCTGCATGTACTTACGCTGTTCTGGGGTCATGGGACTATCGAGCAACATGCGGCTCAAACCAACGATACCGTTGAGTGGTGTGCGCAATTCGTGGCTGATGGTCGAAATAAAGGTAGTTTTATCCCGGCTCGCTTTTTCCAAAGACTCTTGATTGCGTTTACGTTCGGTAATGTCTCGCCCAAAGCCCACCAACCCTAAGTGGCGGCCATCTTTGCTATAAAAAGGGACTTTACGCAGTTCAAAATAGTTTTTGCGGCCATCAGGGTATTCAAGCCACTGCTCATAAGTGATGGCTTGATTGTCAGCAAACACTTTTTCGTCAGTTTCAACGATCTGTTGCGCCACTTCTTTGCTATAGACATCCCATGGAGTTAACCCAACCAACTGATGCTCACGCTTGCCCGTTAGCTCTTCCATCGCTCGGTTGCAGCCAGAAAAAACGCCGTTCGCATTACGGTAGTAAATCAGATCAGGAGAGGCATCGATAAAAGAGCGCAATAAGGCGGTTCTTTCTGCCAATTCAAGCTGCGTTTTTTCGCGTTGATAGACCTCGTTTTCTAAATCGGCCATCGCCTCTTCACGCGCTTCCTCTGCCTTAATTCGCTCTTCAATTTCTTGGTTGAGTTTTTCGATATTTTGCTGAAGCTTATAATTGAGCTCTTGATCGCGTGAGCGCATGTCTTTGAGCTTAGAAACCAACTTCGAGAGACGTTGACGTGACTCTTCTAACTGATCGACCACCACTGAAAGGAAATAAACTGCCCAAGGCGTGATCAATAAACCAAAAAAGACGGAACGAACGATGTCGATATCATCAACATAACCATTGAGCACCAGCGTGATACCAACTTGCACCACCACTGCCAAGGCCACTAAAGCGAGCGCAAGAAGAATGGAGAAACGGAGAATGCCCAGTTTGACCAATAGGTCGACATAGTACTGGGCAAGGTTTTTCATGGGTTTCATTAAACACTTCCATGTAATAAAAGTGCCACTAGTCTAACGCGTTTAACGTCGATTCGTCAGCCAAGTTAATCACAAGGATTTGCGAAATTGCTTGAATCTTTAGCTGTTTGGAAGCGTATAGACAAACGGTCGACTTAAGCGTGAGCCTTGCGCGCCACCTTGATTAAGTGCTCGGCCTATTTCGGTCATCGCAAGCCAACGATTTTCACACCACAGTGGCGCAAGCAGTGTCGGCCGCCGGGCGGCTGACGAGACTCGGTGATAAATGATCTCAGGCGGTGTCATTTGAATCAATTCACTCGCAATAGCAACATACTCTTCTAACGTTGGCGCTTGTAATTTTCCTGCTCGCCACGCTTTGGCCATCGTACTGCCTTCAACAATATGCAACCCATGTAACTTGATGCCATCAGTGCCTACCGCTAAGACTTGCTTTAAGGTTTGAAGATTATCGGTACGCGTTTCTTTAGGTAGCCCCACAATGAGATGCGTGCATACTTTGATCCCCAAGGCTCGAGCGCGCTCAGTGATCAACGCATAACATTCAAAATCATGACCACGGTTGATCCGTTTGAGTGTTTGATTATTGGCGGTTTGCAAACCCAGTTCGAGCCAAATTTCAAAACCTTGTCGTACATAATCGGCCAATAAATCGAGCACAGCATCGGGTACACAATCAGGCCGAGTACCGACGCATAACCCAACAATGTCAGCCGATTGAAGCGCTTGCTGATACATATTTTTCAACACCTGCACTTCCGCATAGGTACTGGTATAAGCTTGAAAATACGCGAGATATTTTTTGGCACGTTTGATTTCACCAGCGCGTTCTGTCAATTGCTGCTCAATACTTTGGGCTTGTGTTTCTTCATCAGCAAAAGAGGCGACATTACAGAAGGTGCAACCACCTCGCCCAATCGTGCCATCTCGATTCGGACAGCTAAAACCACCATGCAGGGTCAGCTTGTGAACTTTTTCGCCATAACGGCGCTGCAGATCTTGGCCGATCGTGTTAACCAGTTGATGTAATTGCATTGAAGAAATACCGCTTATAGATAGTAATGAATCTCAGTTAGATTTATGTAACTAAATTACATCCCTGCAAAATAAATTCACAAAGAGTAGCCGTATCAAACACTCTCCAACCTAACAAAAATCAATAAACATTCATAAAAACAGCGTTATTTGCTTAATGTTGCACCAATGTTAAACAGTGCATGCATTTTTAACGAAAAAAATGGGCGACTAAAATGAGTTTTCGTTGGAATTCCTATAAACAAAATTGTAGGATACTTACACATCCGCCCTATTTTTTGTGATATTCCTTACATAAATAGTTGTGGAAAAATCGGTGATATTCGCACCCCTCCTATACAAACCACTAGCAAGTGGCATAAATAAATTGAATATCACTAAGGAATGTTTTTCTCGCCATATTTTTCCGGCGAGAGACGGAAAGGATTCGAACCCGCCAACACAGGCAGGTTTAGATTGATAACAATTAAAGGACAAGTCGCATCGCTAAGTATGCCTTAGCACACGTGCGTCTAAATTGAACTGGAAGGATGTATCTATGGTAGATAGAGAGCAGGATTCACGAGGTCTATATACTCCTGAATTGGAGCATGACGCTTGTGGTATCGGTTTTGTTGCCCACCTGAAAAACCGTAAGTCTCACCAAGTTGTGACTCAAGCTTTAGACATGCTTGCTCGTATGGAACACCGTGGTGGCCAAGGCTGTGACCCATGTTCTGGTGATGGCGCAGGTATCTTATTACAAAAACCCCATGAGTTTTTACTTGAAGAGACCGTTAAACTTGGCTTAAAACTGCCTTCGTTTGAAAAGTACGGCGTCGGCGTGGTGCTGTTTCCAAGAGATGAGCACAAACGCGCCCAGTGTCGTGATATTTTAGAACGCAACGCCAAGAGACTCGATTTAGAAGTACTGGGTTATCGCGTTTTGCCAACCGATAACTCCATGATTGGCGCAGACCCACTTAGCACTGAGCCTCAATTTGAGCACGTTTTCATCTCCGGTGGCCCAAGTACCACCCCCGCAGAATTAGAGCGTAAATTGTACGTTCTGCGTAATTACACCGTTCGAGTCTGCTTAGAAAGTGTGTCCAACATTGGTGATGATTTTTACATCAACTCCATGTCTTACAAAACCTTGGTGTATAAAGGTCAGCTCACCACAGAGCAAGTACCACAGTACTTCCTTGATCTACAAAATCCGACCATGGTGACCGCGCTGGCGCTGGTGCATTCTCGTTTTTCGACCAATACATTCCCTAAATGGCGCTTAGCTCAGCCTTTCCGTTACATTGCGCACAACGGCGAAATCAACACAGTTCGCGGCAATTTAAACTGGATGAAAGCGCGCGAAGCGATCCTCGAATCAGATTTGTTTACACAAGCTGAAATCGACATGCTGCTGCCAATTTGCCAAGAAGGCAGTTCAGATTCCGCCAACTTCGATATGGCATTAGAGTTATTGGTTCTGTCTGGCCGCAGCCTGCCACACGCCCTGATGATGATGATCCCTGAAGCGTGGCAAGAAAATAAAAATATGGACCCAACCCGCCGCGCATTTTACCAATACCATGCTAACGTCATGGAACCGTGGGATGGCCCAGCATCAGTATGTTTTACTGATGGTGTACAAGTTGGCGCAACACTGGACCGTAACGGCCTGCGCCCATCACGTTATACCGTGACTAAAGATGATTTTCTGATCATGGCTTCAGAATCTGGCGTGGTTGAAATTGCACCAGAGAACGTGGAATACCGTGGCCGTTTACAGCCCGGACGTATCTTTGTCGCGGATTTAGAGCAAGGACGCATCATTTCTGATGAGGAAGTGAAAGACAGCATTGCCAATGCACAGCCCTACGCCAAATGGGTTGAAGAGAACCTCCTCAGCTTGAAAAAACTGCCTGAAGCGAGCAACCAGTACAGCCAACCTGCTCCTGAGCGTCTAATGTCCCGCCAACAGTCGTTTGGCGTCAGCTCAGAAGAGGTGAATGAAATCATTCTTCCTTTGGCAAAAACCGGTTATGAACCGCTTTCGGCCATGGGTGCAGACTGGCCTCTGGCAGTGCTTTCGCATCAATCACAGCATCTCTCCAACTACTTTAAGCAACTGTTTGCTCAAGTCACCAACCCACCGATCGACCCGATCCGTGAAAGAATGGTGATGTCGCTCAACACTTACCTCGGTAAAGATCAGAACTTACTGACAGAGACGCCCCTGCACTGCTTAAAAGTCGAATTGGAATCTCCTGTTCTTTCCAACTCTGAGCTTGAGAAACTGCGCGCTATTGATAACGAACATCTGCAAGCGAAAACCTTAGATATCGTATTTCAAGCCAGTGAAGATCAAGGCAAATTGGAACGCGCGCTGAAACGCATTTGCCAATATGCAGAAGATGCGGTTATCGATGGTTACTCGATTATTTTATTGACTGACCGCGCGGTAAACTCAAACCATGCGGCGATCCCTGCAATGCTCGCTGTCGGTGCGGTTCATCACCACCTGATCCGTAAAGGCTTACGAGCTAAATGTGACATAGTGGTAGAAACCGGCGACGCGCGTGAAACACACCACTTTGCGACATTGATTGGCTATGGCGCAAATGCGGTTAACCCGTATTTAGTCATTGAAACCATTATCGATTTACAACGAGTCAAAAAACTCGACCCGACCATTGCAGCAAAAGATCTGTTTGACAATTACCGCAAAGGCATCAACGGCGGGCTGCTGAAGATCTTCTCCAAAATGGGCATTTCCACACTGCAGTCTTACCACGGTGCGCAAATTTTTGAAGCGTTGGGCATCAGCAAATCAGTGGTAGATAAGTACTTTACTGGCACTGTATCGCGCATCCAAGGTTTGACCATTGATGACATCGCAAAAGAGGTGTTAGTTCGCCATCGCGTGGGCTACCCGACTCGCGAAGTTCCAGTGCAAGTGTTGGATGTGGGCGGCGTTTATCAGTGGAAACAGCGTGGCGAAAAACACCTGTTTAACCCAGAGACGATTTCGTTGCTGCAACAATCAACACGCAACAAAGATTATGTGCAGTTCAAGCAATACGCGAAAGCGGTAGATGACCAAGGCGACAACGCTGCCACGCTGCGTAGCCAGCTTGATTTTGTTAAAAATCCAGCCGGTTCGATTCCCATTGAGGCAGTGGAACCGATTGAACGTATTTTAAAACGCTTCGCAACCGGTGCCATGTCGTTTGGTTCAATCTCCTACGAAGCGCACTCAACGTTAGCCGTGGCGATGAACCGTATTGGCGCGAAATCCAACTCGGGTGAAGGCGGTGAAGATCCAGCACGCTTTGAACGCAAAGAAAATGGCGATTGGGAACGCTCTGCAATTAAACAGGTCGCTTCTGGTCGTTTTGGCGTGACCTCCTACTACCTCACCAATGCCGATGAACTACAGATCAAAATGGCTCAAGGCGCGAAACCAGGTGAAGGTGGGCAACTGCCGGGTGATAAAGTCGATGATTGGATCGGCGCGACACGCCACTCGACTCCGGGAGTCGGTCTTATTTCACCACCACCACATCACGATATCTATTCGATCGAAGATTTGGCGCAGCTGATCTTTGATTTGAAAAACGCGAACCGTACCGGCCGCGTCAACGTGAAATTAGTTTCCGAAGCCGGGGTTGGTACTATCGCCTCCGGTGTGGCTAAAGCCAAAGCGGATGTGGTGTTAATTGCTGGCTATGATGGCGGCACGGGTGCATCACCGATGTCTTCGATTCGTCACACAGGCTTACCTTGGGAGCTCGGCCTTGCTGAAACGCACCAAACCTTGCTTAAAAATGGCCTGCGTAATCGCATTGTCGTGCAAAGTGACGGTCAGATGAAAACACCACGTGACCTTGCAATGGCGACATTGTTAGGCGCGGAAGAGTGGGGAATTGCCACCGCTGCGCTAGTGGTTGAAGGGTGTATCATGATGCGTAAGTGTCATAAAAACACCTGCCCAGTAGGGATTGCGACACAAAACAAAACCTTGCGTGAGCGCTTTGATGGCCGCGTAGACGATGTCGTCACCTTCTTCCAATACATGGCGCAAGGCTTACGTGAAATCATGGCTGAACTGGGTTTCCGTACTATCGATGAAATGGTTGGCCAATCGCATAAACTGAAAGTGCGTGACAACATCAACCACTGGAAATACAAAAACCTCGATTTGTCACCAGTGTTGTACATTCAAGAGCCTCGTGCAGAAGATGGTGTTTATTGCCAAACCAAACAAAATCATCATCTAGAAAACGTGCTAGATCGTCAGCTAATTCAAGTAGCCAACCCCGCGCTTGAGAAAGGCGAAGCGGTTAACGCAGTCTTCCCTATAGTCAACACTGACCGTAGCACGGGTACTATGCTGTCGAACGAAATATCGAAGGTATACAAAGACCAAGGTCTACCTCAGCCAATGAAAGTTAAATTCAACGGCTCCGCAGGACAATCATTCGGTGCATTCCTTGCTAAAGGTGTAACGTTTGAAGTAGAAGGTGATGCCAACGATTATTGGGGCAAAGGTTTATCTGGCGGTACCTTAGTGCTCTACCCTGACACGCGCTCAACCATCATTGCGCAAGATAACATCGTGGTGGGTAACGTCTGTTTCTATGGCGCAACTTCTGGTGAATCCTATATTCGCGGCCTTGCTGGAGAACGTTTCTGCGTGCGTAACTCAGGAGCTAAAGTGGTCGTAGAAGGTATCGGCGATCACGGCTGTGAATACATGACAGGTGGCGTCGCAGTGATCCTCGGTTCGACAGGACGTAACTTTGCGGCTGGTATGAGCGGCGGTGTAGCCTACGTGTGGAATCGACATGGAGACTTCGAAACTAAGCTTAACGCTGAATTGGTTGATCTCGACCCACTGCAACAAGAAGATACCGATCTGCTACGTGAGATGCTCAACAAGCATGTTCAGTTCACAGGAAGTGAAGTGGCTCAGTTATTCCTTGATAATTTTGAAGCAAACCTCACCCAAATGGTGAAAGTGATGCCGCGTGACTACAAAGCGGTTCTTCAAAAACGCAAGGCTGCAGCTGCGCAAGTACAAACGGAAGAAGTGGAGGCCGTATAAATGGGTAAACCTACTGGATTTTTAGAACATGGCCGCGAGCTGCCAAAAAAGCTCGATCCAACGGTTCGCATTCAAAACAACCAAGAGTTTGTCCTCAACGAAGAGTTTGGTAGCAAAATTAATACTCAAGCTTCTCGTTGCATGGACTGCGGAGTACCGTTTTGCCATAACGGTTGCCCTATCGGTAACATTATTCCTGAATTTAACGATGCCGTTTATCGTGATAGTTGGGAAGAAGCTTGGAAGATCTTAAGCTCAACCAATAACTTCCCCGAGTTTACTGGTCGCGTGTGCCCTGCTCCTTGTGAAAGTTCGTGCGTACTCGGGATCAACCAAGATCCCATCACCATCTGTAATATCGAAAAAACCATCGTGGAAACGGCTTATCGCGAAGGCTATGCCAAAGCGAAAAAGCCGCGTTCTCGTACTGGAAAAACCATCGCCATCATTGGCTCTGGCCCAGCAGGCTTGGCCGCAGCTGAGCAGCTGAACAGCGCGGGTCACTCAGTTACTGTGTTTGAACGTGATGAAAAAGTCGGCGGCCTGCTGCGTTTTGGCATTCCGGATTTCAAACTGGGTATGGACGTTATTGATCGCAAAATCAATTTGATGGCAGAAGCGGGCGTCAAGTTTGAAGTAAACGCACATATCGGTGTTGATATTAACGCACAGCAACTGCGCCAAGAGTTTGATGTCATCTTGCTTACTGGTGGCTCTACCGTGCCTCGTAACCTGCCGATTCCGGGGCGCGAGTTAAAAGGGGTTCATTTTGCGATGGAGTTTCTGGCACAAAATAACCGCCGCGCGAATAACATGGATCTTAAAACTGATGAGATCCACGCTAAGGGCAAACATGTGGTAGTAATTGGTGGTGGTGATACTGGTTCTGACTGTGTTGGAACCTCAAACCGACACGGCGCCGCAAGCATAACGCAAGTTGAAATCATGCCGATCCCGGCCAATAAACGCCCAGCCAACATGCCTTGGCCGCAATATCCAATGATTTTGCGCACCTCAACCTCCCACGAAGAGGGCTGCGAACGTCATTGGAATATTCTAACCAAAGAGTTCCTCGGCAACGAGCAAGGTCAAGTCACGGGGCTACGTGTTGCTGATATCGTTTGGCAAGATGCAAAACCGGGTGAGCGCCCGAACTTTGATGAAGTCGCGGGCAGTGAACGTATTATTGCGTGTGATATGGCTTTCCTTGCTATGGGCTTTTTACATCCAGAACCACATGGTGTACTTGCTCAGCTTGATATCAAGTTAGATGAGCGTGGTAATGTGGCAACACAAGGTTTTGCGACCAACCAAAAAGGTGTTTTCGCTGCCGGTGATATGCGCACAGGACAATCGTTAGTCGTACGTTGTATCAATGAAGGGCGCGAGTGCGCACGCGAGATCGACGCTTACTTGATGGGCAACACCAACTTAGAAGCGAAAGCCGACTCATTGATGCTTTCAGCCTAGTGCCTCGCGCTCTTTTCGCTGGTTCAAGGTGATCCAGAGCGCTAAGCAGCGATGATTCCTTCCAACGTTCTACTTTTTGGCCAGCATTTAATGCTGGCCTTTTTTATGGCTAATTCTTATTCCATGAGATTACCCACGTTAACAAACTGTAACAACAAAAATTCTATCTCATTGAATATATTATATTAATCTAGATGATTAGGTGGTAAATCCCATTGCAACATGATTTTTCACCAACAACTTGACCTTTTGCACCATAAGCTATAGGTTGTGAAGTCAGTGAAAATTAAAATAATCATTTTTGTTAAAATTTAAATTGAGAATGAACGCATAATTACCCACTTAAAACAACAAAAACAGAATAGTTAGTCATTTACTGTCTGGATGACAGAGAAGCAAAGGGAGAATTGCAATGGCTCTATATGATCCAAGTTTAGAGAAAGACAACTGTGGATTTGGTTTGATCGCCCACATGGAAGGCCAAACCAGCCATAAATTAGTCAGAACCGCGATTTCAGCATTAGATCGCATGACCCACCGTGGCGGCATCGCAGCCGATGGTAAAACCGGTGATGGCTGTGGTCTATTACTACAAAAACCAGATAGTTACCTACGACTCATCGCTGAAGAAAAAGGTTGGAAGCTCGCCAAACAGTATGCGATTGGTATGATTTTCTTCAGCCAAGATCCGGTCAAAGCGCAATCAGCGCGCGATATTATCAACAAAGAACTGGCGCAAGAAACACTCACAGTGACAGGTTGGCGAACCGTACCAACGAACCAAGCTGTACTTGGCCCTATTGCTGCCGAATCCGTGCCTGATATTCAACAAGTCTTTATTAGTGCTCCAGCGGGTTGGCGTGAACGAGACATTGAACGACGCCTTTACATTGCTCGCCGTCGCATTGAAAAACAGATCACCGAAGATCGTGATTTCTATATTTGCTCACTATCGACTCAAGTCATTGTTTACAAAGGCTTGTGCATGCCTGCTGACTTACCGCGCTTTTATCTTGACCTAGCTGATCTACGGATGGAATCAGCCATTTGCTTGTTCCACCAGCGCTTTTCAACCAATACTCAGCCACGTTGGCCACTGGCACAGCCGTTCCGCTACTTAGCGCACAATGGTGAAATCAATACTATCGAAGGGAACCGTCAATGGGCGCGAGCACGGGCTTACAAATTTGCCTCTCCCCTACTACCGGATCTGCAAACCGCCGCGCCATTTGTCAATGAAACTGGTTCCGATTCATCAAGCTTAGACAACATGCTCGATCTGTTTTTAGCGGGGGGAATGGATATTTTCCGTGCCATGCGTATGTTAGTGCCGCCGGCGTGGCAAAATCACCCTGATATGGACCCAGACCTTCGTGCCTTTTACGACTTTAACTCAAAACACATGGAGCCATGGGATGGCCCAGCAGGCATTGTGTTATCGGATGGCCGTTATGCTGCTTGTAACCTTGATCGCAATGGCCTTCGCCCTGCGCGTTATGTGATCACCAAAGATAAACTCATCACCCTCGCCTCTGAAGTCGGAATTTGGGATTACGCGCCCGATGAAGTGGCTGAAAAAGGCCGCGTTGGGCCCGGTGAACTGCTGGTGATCGACACCCGCCATGGGAAATTGTGGCAATCTAGTGAAATTGATAACGATCTCAAAAGCCGCCACCCTTATGGCGAGTGGATGAAAAATAACGTCCACCGATTAACGCCATTTTCTGAACTCAGTGACGACTTGGTGGGCGAGCGCAGCTTTGACAATGACGAGCTAAAAACCTATCAAAAACAGTTTGCAATGAGCAACGAAGAGATTGATCAAGTACTGCGCGTACTGGGAGATGTAGGCCAAGAAGCGGTGGGATCAATGGGTGATGATACGCCGATGGCGGTGCTCTCTTCGAAAGAGCGCTTGGTTACCGATTATTTCCGCCAAAAATTTGCCCAAGTTACGAACCCGCCTATCGATCCACTACGTGAAAAGCACGTGATGTCACTGGCCACCAGCATCGGCCAAGAGATGAACGTGTTCTGTGAAACCGATGGTCACGCTTATCGTGTTACCTTTGATTCACCTATCTTGCTCTATTCCGACATGCAACAGCTATTGGAGCTCAGCGACAAACACTATCGCAATACCATTTTAGACATCAATTACGATCCACAGCATAAGGATCTCAAGCAAGCTTTGCTCGAACTTTGCCAACAAGCAGAGGAGGCTGTACGCCAAGGATCGGTATTGATCGTATTGTCTGACCGCGCTTTGCATAAGGATAAACTGCCGATCCCAGCGGCAATGGCCGTGGGCGCAGTACACACTCGCTTAGTCGAAGCCAACTTACGCTGCGATGCAAACATCATTATCGAAACCGCCACCGCACGTGACCCTCATCAATTTGCGGTCTTAATCGGCTTTGGCGCAACCGCCGTCTACCCTTACTTGGCCTACGAAACGCTCGGCAAAATGATTGATGATGGCACGTTGGAAAAAAGCTATCGCGAGGTGATGCAAAATTACCGGTACGGTATCGACAAAGGTTTATTGAAAATCATGTCGAAAATGGGCATTTCAACCGTTGCCTCTTATCGCTGCTCGCAGCTGTTTGAAGCGGTTGGCCTACATAGCGACGTAGTTCAGTTGTGTTTTAAAGGCGTCACCACGCGCATTCAAGGTGCTAACTTCGAAGACTTCCAACAAGATCTATTTAATTTAGCGCGCAAAGCGTGGACCAAACGTAAAACGCTCGAACAAGGTGGCTTATTAAAATACGTGCATGGTGGTGAATACCATGCCTATAACCCAGATGTGGTTGGTACCTTACAAGCCGCAGTTAAATCAGGTGAAAGCGCCGATTACCAAAGCTTTGCCCAGCAGGTCAACGCACGCCCCGTCGCGATGCTACGCGATTTACTGCGCTTAAAAAAATCAGCGACACCGCTAGCACTGGAAAAAATCGAACCCAGTACGGAGCTATTTAAACGTTTTGATTCTGCGGCGATGTCGATTGGCGCCTTAAGCCCAGAAGCTCATGAAGCGTTAGCGACCGCAATGAACCGCTTAGGCGGCTACTCCAACTCTGGTGAAGGTGGAGAAGATCCACGCCGTTTTGGCACTGAACGTAACTCCCGTATTAAGCAGGTCGCATCAGGGCGTTTTGGCGTGACTCCGCATTACCTCACCAATGCTGACGTACTGCAAATTAAAGTGGCGCAAGGAGCGAAGCCGGGTGAAGGTGGCCAACTTCCCGGCCATAAAGTGACCGCAGAAATTGCCAAGTTGCGCTATTCAGTGCAAGGCGTGACCTTAATTTCGCCACCGCCACACCATGATATTTATTCGATTGAAGATTTAGCCCAGCTGATTTTCGATCTCAAACAAGTTAACCCAAAAGCTTTGGTTTCGGTCAAATTGGTTTCAGAGCCGGGCGTTGGTACCATTGCCACTGGCGTTGCCAAAGCCTACGCCGACCTTATCACTATTTCCGGTTATGACGGCGGTACAGCGGCTAGCCCACTCACCTCGGTAAAATACGCTGGTAGCCCTTGGGAACTCGGCCTTGCTGAAACCCAACAAGCGTTAGTCGCAAACGGCCTGCGCCACAAAATTCGACTTCAAGTTGACGGTGGTCTAAAAACAGGACTGGACGTGATTAAAGGCGCGATTTTAGGTGCCGAAAGCTTCGGTTTTGGCACAGCTCCTATGGTCGCGATGGGCTGTAAATTCTTACGGATTTGCCACCTTAATAACTGTGCGACAGGCGTAGCAACGCAAGATGAAACGCTGCGTAAAGAGTATTTCAAAGGCTTACCTGAGATGGTGATGAACTATTTCATCGGTCTTGCCGACGAAGTCCGTGGTTACTTGGCGCAGTTGGGCGTTGAAAAGCTCACCGATCTGATTGGCCGCACCGATTTACTAGAAGTACTTGAAGGGATGACCGCTAAGCAAAGCAAATTGGACTTATCCGGTTTATTGGAAGCGCCAGTATCCGCTCAGGGTCATCCGCTTTACTGGACTCAACCCAATACACCGTTTGATAAAGGACAACTTAACCAACAATTTGTCGATGACGCTTTAGCGGCAGTTGAAGCACAACAATCGATCAGCTTGTATTATAACGTACAGAATACTGACCGCTCGCTCGGTGCTCGCCTATCTGGTGAAATCGCCAAACGTTATGGTAACCAAGGCGTAGCCGCCTCGCCGATTAAAATTTATCTCGATGGCACAGCAGGTCAGTCATTTGGTGTATGGAACGCGGGTGGTGTTGAGCTTTACCTTACTGGTGATGCCAATGACTATGTTGGTAAAGGGATGGCAGGCGGAAAGCTGGTCATCAAACCCCACCTTGGTACCGCTTTTAACTGCAACGACGCTACGATCATCGGCAACACCTGTTTATATGGCGCAACGGGCGGCAAGCTGTTTGCGGCTGGCAAAGCGGGAGAGCGTTTTGGTGTGCGTAACTCTGGCACTATCACAGTTATCGAAGGCGCTGGTGATAACGCTTGCGAATACATGACCGGCGGAATCGTCGCCATTTTGGGTGCAACAGGCGTTAACTTTGGCGCGGGTATGACGGGCGGCTTTGCTTACGTGATGGATGAAAACGGTGATTTCCAAGGTCGAGTCAACAGTGAATCAGTAGAGGCTATTTCATTGCAAGATCTCTACATTCACCAAGAACATTTACGTGGTTTAATTGCCGAGCATTTGGAAGAGACGGGGTCGGTGCATGCTGAACAGATCTTAGCGAACTTTGATGAATGGATTCCAAAGTTCTATCTCATCAAACCCCAAGCGGCGGATCTGCAAACCCTACTCGGCCATCAAAGCCGCAGTGCCGCCGAACTTCGCGTTCAAGCGCAATAATTGGAAGGAGCCAGATTAATGAGCCAGAACGTATACCAATTTATTGATGTGAATCGAGTTGATCCGGCAAAAAAGCCGCTCACTATTCGCAAAATCGAGTTCGTCGAAATTTACGAACCCTTTACTAAACAGCAAGCGACCGCTCAAGCGGATCGCTGCTTAGATTGCGGCAACCCTTACTGCGAATGGAAATGCCCAGTACACAACTACATTCCGCAATGGCTAAAACTGGCCAACGAAGGGCGCATTATTGAAGCCGCTGAACTATCGCACCAAACCAACAGCTTGCCCGAAGTCTGTGGGCGAGTCTGCCCACAAGATCGCCTCTGTGAAGGTTCTTGTACCCTAAACAATGACTTTGGTGCGGTCACCATAGGTAACATCGAAAAATACATTAACGACAAAGCGTTTGAGATGGGCTGGAAACCAGACATGTCACACGTGGAGTGGACGGATAAGAAAGTAGCGATCATTGGTGCAGGCCCAGCAGGCCTAGCCGCAGCCGATATTTTAGTGCGCAACGGGGTGAAGCCTGTGGTGTTTGATCGCTATCCTGAAATTGGTGGTTTGCTAACCTTTGGTATTCCCTCTTTCAAACTTGAAAAAGGCGTAATGGAAAACCGCCGCCGCATTTTCAGTGAGATGGGCGTCGAATTTCAGCTCAACATCGAAGTAGGTAAAGACATCACACTGCAAACGCTGCTTAATGAATATGATGCGGTTTTTCTCGGTGTAGGGACTTACCAAAACATGCGCGCAGGGCTAGAAAATGAAGAGGCAAACGGTGTTTACGATGCTCTACCCTTCTTAGTATCAAATACTTATAAAGTGATGGGTTTGGAATCGCCCCAACCATTTATTGATATGGCGGGCAAAAAAGTCGTGGTACTTGGAGGCGGAGACACTGCGATGGATTGCGTGCGTACTTCCATTCGCCAACATGCCGCCAAAGTGATTTGTGCCTACCGACGCGATGAAGAGAACATGCCGGGTTCACGCCGAGAAGTGAAAAATGCCAAAGAAGAAGGCGTAGAATTTATGTTCAACCTGCAACCGCTCGCCATTGAGGTCAATGAACAAGGCCAAGTGAGTGGCGTTAAAGTGGTGCAAACCGCTTTAGGGGAGCCTGACACTGCTGGGCGTCGCAAGCCCGAGCCCGTTGCGGGTAGCGAACATGTGTTGGCAGCCGACGCCGTCATTATGGCGTTTGGTTTTCAGCCACATGCCATGCCATGGCTTGAGCCATTCGGCGTTGAACTTGATCAATGGGGACGCATTAAGGCCGCGTCGCAGCAATCGTTCCAGTACCAAACCAGTAATGAAAAAATTTTTGCTGGTGGGGATGCCGTGCGCGGCTCCGATCTGGTCGTCACGGCCATTGACGAAGGGCGCAAAGCCGCAGAAGGAATACTTGACTACTTAGGCCTTTAAGCCTTAACTGCTTAATATCCTTGAAGGATTCATGGTAACGTGAATCCTTTTTTCTTAGGCCATTTTCCTTCAACCATCGACACTGCAGCTTGCTTGTATTTTGGCGATTGGTAATGAGGATTCATTTGATAAGGACTATCATGCGCGTAGTACTAAGTTTACTGATGTTTGCCACACTAACCGCTTGCAGCCAAGGAGTGACAACTATGACCGATCGCACTGCGACCCCTTGCGGAAATAAACCGAATTGCGTTTCGACTCAAGATGAGCGTAACGCGTTCTCGCTCTCTCCCTTTATCCTCAAAACAGGCGTCTCTTTAGATAAAATCGAAGCGGTAGCGCTTTCTATTCCTCGCTCTAAAACGGCGGTGAAAGAGGACAATTATCTCCGCATTGAATGCACCAGTCGTATTTGGCGATTTGTGGATGATCTTGAACTTAAGATAGAGAACGGACGTTTAATCGTACGATCTGAATCGCGCATTGGTTATTCAGATATGGGCGTCAATCGTAAGCGAGCAGAAACACTGCGAGAAAACCTCACCAAAGCAGGCTTGATTGAATAGTTGCTCAATATCGCACTGGCGGAAAGTTTCGTGCTAAACTTCGGCCAATTTTGCTATACCCAAACAACTTGGAGTTGCAGGTAGGCGGCAAGTGAGTGAGTCCCCATGAGCATAGGCAAACTATGTGATTGGGGTGAACGAACGTAGCCAACACCACTGCGGCTTCAAGTAGGAAGGGGATATTCACCAGATATTTACTATTAACCGAATATTTACTACTAACCGAATATTTACTACTAACCGAATAAGAGAAACCTCATGAAAATCGGCATTATTGGCGCGATGGAGCAAGAAGTCGCGATATTAAAAGACGCAATCGACAATGTTCAAGAAGTCAGCAAAGCGGGCTGCACCTATTTTTCAGGTCAAATCCATGGGGTGGATGTGGTGGTGCTACAATCTGGCATTGGTAAAGTCGCCGCAGCCATTGGCACCACTCTTTTACTTAATGAATACCAACCAGATGTAGTGATTAACACCGGTTCTGCAGGTGGTTTTGATTCAAGCTTAACCATGGGTGATGTAGTCATTTCAAGCGAAGTTCGTCACCATGATGCCGATGTAACAGCATTTGGCTATGAAATGGGGCAAATGGCAGGTCAACCAGCCGCTTTCAAAGCGGATGATGCTTTGATCCGCGTTGCAGAACAAGCACTAACACACATCAAAGATAAGCACGCGGTACGCGGCCTGATTTGTACCGGGGATGCTTTCGTTTGTACCGCTGAGCGTCAAAGCTTTATTCGCCAACACTTCCCAACCGTGATTGCCGTTGAGATGGAAGCTTCAGCAATTGCACAAACTTGCCACCAATTCAAAGTGCCTTTTGTGGTCGTTCGCGCCATTTCAGATGTAGCCGATAAAGCGTCGCCGATGTCCTTTGATGAATTTTTACCGCTTGCCGCACAAAGCTCATCAGAAATGGTGATTAAGATGGTCGAACTGCTTAAGTAAGCAGTGACAGACTCAACATGGACGAGTTAATCACCTACTTGTATGCCAACGGTACGCTCCTCGTTATGTGGGGAGCGGTTGCCTTTCATCTTATTTTACCCATCCCGCGTAACGCTCATCCCGTCACTTTGTGGCGAAAATTTGCGGAAATATTAGCGGATAAAGTCAATACCAGTAGCAGTTATTCACAAAGCCTACTTTCCGGCACACTGGCTTGGCTATTGATGTGCCTACCCGCATGGGTCACCTTAGTCGCGTTAAAACCTTTGGTATGGCAACCTCAACTATTTGATTTAGCGCTACTATTACTCGCATTTGATTGGCGTAGCCAAGAATTATTAGCCAATCAGCTTATCGGCGCACTCAGCAAAGAAGACAAAAAATACGCTCGCAGCGTGCTTGCCCCTTTTGTGAATCGTGAAACCGATAGCTTGTCAGCGCTGGGGTTAGGTAAGGCGGGGGCTGAAACCGTCATTGTTGGCTATGGGCGCAACGTGATTGCAGTGCTATTTTGGTACGCCTGTCTTGGAGGTATTGGCGCGTTGATGTACCGTCTCATCGCGGAACTCGCCAGAGCTTGGGCGCCTTCGCGAGCGGCGTTTCATCCTTTTGGTATTCCATCGGTACGCTTGCTGGCTGTGCTTGACTTTGTGCCACTGCGCCTATTTAGCCTATTGATTATCATTGGTCGCAACGCATCAAACACCTTCTCAGCCATGTTACAACAAAGCCGCTTATGGCCACTCCCGGGGCCTGCATGGCTGTTAACCGCCGTCGGTAATAAACTATCACTGGCCTTAGGTGGCCCAGCTATCTACGGTGATAAAAAAGCCCTGCGCGTAAAAATAGGCGGACGTATCGCCCCATCAGCCTTCCACCTTGCGCAAATCCAAAAACTGTTAGCTTGGCGTATTTTCGCGTGGATAGCATTAGAGAGCGTGATACTGCTGCTCGTCCATCAAGGATTTTAGATGCGTTTACTGTTTCTCAATGTTGTCGTCACGCTGTGCGTGGCTTTTCCAGTTCAAGCGCAAGTTAAACGCATCATTAGCTTAGCCCCTCATGCCACGGAATTGGCCTTTTCGGCTGGCCTTGGTGATAAATTGGTGGCCGTCAGCGAGTACAGTGACTACCCAGCACAAGCACTCAAACTCGAAAAAGTGGCCAATTACCAAGGGTTGAATATAGAGCGCATTCTTACCCTAAAACCGGATTTAGTGATTGCTTGGCCTGCGGGCAATCCGGCGAAGGAGCTCGATAAATTAGAGCAGTTAGGGCTGAGGATTTATACGACAAAAACTCAAAAACTCGATGACATTGCCAATAATATTGAAGCACTTAGCCAATTTGCCGATGATCCGAGTATCGGCCAGCAAGCGGCGCGTGATTTTCGTCAATCACTCATCACTCTGAAACAGAGTTATGGCAGCCAAAGTAAAGTTCGTTATTTCTATCAACTCAGTGAAAAACCGATCATCACACTGGCCAAAGGCAGTTGGCCCAGTGAAGTCTTTGAATTTTGTGGCGGCGAAAATATTTTTGCCAACAGCGCATCCCCCTACCCTCAAGTTGGGATTGAGCAAGTGCTGCTGGCTAAACCTGATGTAATTTTCACCTCTGAACATGCGATAAAAAATGGCACGATGTGGCAAAAGTGGCAACAGCAACTACCCGCTGTACAAAACGGGTTTGTGTGGGCACTGACCTCAGATTGGTTAAATCGACCAACGCCCAGAACACTGCAAGCGATAGAAGAAGTGTGTGAGTACTTTTCCGTCGTTCGCCAAAAACGCTAACGCTTGCGTAATAAAATCTCGTACAATTCCTGCCCGAATTTTGTTCCATTAACGACTAAAGAGAACCCAGTAACATGGACTCCATGCTGCTCTATCTTATTGACTTATTTGGTACGGCTATCTTTGCCATTTCTGGCGTATTATTAGCTGGTCGATTAAAAATGGACCCGTTTGGCGTGGTCGTGCTTGCGAGCGTTACTGCAATTGGCGGTGGAACAATTCGTGATATGGCATTGGGTGCGACGCCAGTTTTCTGGATAAAAGACACCACTTATCTTTGGGTCATTTTCATCACTTGTTTACTCACCATGCTGCTGGTTCGCAGGCCTAAACGCGTTGCTTGGTGGATATTACCCGTTTGTGATGCAATCGGTTTAGCGGTGTTTGTTGGCATTGGTGTTGAAAAGGCGATGAACTATCAAGACTCGGCCATGGTTGCGGTAATCATGGGCGTTATCACGGGCTGTGGCGGCGGTATTATTCGTGATGTACTGGCCCGTGAGATTCCAATGGTGCTACGCAGCGAAGTCTATGCTACAGCTTGTATCATCGGCGGTCTGTTTCATACCACAGCACTAGCGATGGGCTACGATAGCTCAAGCGCCTTTCTGGCCGGAGTCGCCTCAACCTTAATCATTCGACTTGGCGCGATCCGCTGGCACTTATCACTGCCCACTTTTGCACTGAATAAATAAAGCCGATCTCATCAAAACCACAAACAGTAACATGTACAGACGCTATGGGTTATGGTCACTTTGCGATAAGATGAGCCAATCTATTCCTCATCGTCATTAATTATGTTGCTAGAAGGTATCGAAACTTTGCTGGTACTGAGCAAAGAAAAAACCATGGGGCGTACGGGCAGCCTACTCTACATTAGCCAGTCCGCCGTTAGTAAGCGGATTGCTAATTTAGAAAAAAGAGTCGGTAAAAAGCTGATTGAGCCTGATGGCCGACAGATTAAATTAACCACAGATGCACAGGCCTTGGTTGAAACTATTGGCCCAAGCTTTAGTGAGTTATGCGGTTTAATTTTCGATCAGCAATCTTTTACGGATGCCACACTGATCAGGATAGACTGCTCAGAAACGTTAGTCGCTGGCTATATTAATACCACCATGGGGCAGTACCTCAAGCACGATAAGTTCATCACCATCACCACGAACCATACGCCGAGGATTGTTCAGCACGTTCAATCAGGCAAAGCGACATTAGGATTTTGCGCAGGCTACTTACCCGCTAATCATGGGCTAATGACGTTTCATCTGGTAGATGAACCCTTTTACATTGTCAGCCAAACACCCTTATCTTCGTTACCTAAACAGCTCGTTACCAATGATTTGTCCAACCCAGCGAACGCCTATCAAGTCGATATATTGGCGAAACTCGCCATCACGCCACAGATGGAAATGGACTCGTATACGGCCGCAGCACAATTGGCATTAGGAGGCATGACGCCTGCTTTAGTACCACTTTCAGTGATTAAAGCGTTGAACATTGAACCTCGCTATTACTTTGATTTTGATGAACTGCAACCTTTGGTTCGGCCTGTTCATCTCTGTCTGCGCAGCAATAGTTATCGCTCGCCAAGGGTCAAAAGATTGATAACAACCATTGCTGATGCTGTTGCCAAAGAAGTTTTATTGCCATTAACATCGACATCACAATAACTAATGGGCGGATCCATTTCTGCCCTTTAGTCACCACTATCTTTGCGCCCATTCTCGCCCCTAAAAAACCACCGACGGCCATCACCAGCCCTATCTTCCAAATCGGCAAGCCAGCAATAACAAAAAAAAGCAGCGCAGCAATGTTTGAAGTGAAGTTGAGAACCTTGGTTCTTGCAGTCCCTTCAATCAACGAAAAATGACCTAACACGACAAAACAGACCGTAAAAATAGACCCGGTGCCCGGACCGAAAAAACCATCATAAAAACCGATACCAAAACCGACCGTAAAAGCAAAAGCCGTTTCAGACAATGGAGCAGGCCCATTGTGGGTTTTCGTCGCGGGTGCAAGTAGAAAATAGAGCGAAATACCGATCAGCAACAGCGGGATTAAGCTGGTCAACAAACTGGCATCCATATGCTGCACAAGTTCAGCCCCACACGCAGCGCCGATAAAAGTACAAGCTATCGCCAACTTCATCTCTTTTAGGTTCACAATGCCATTGCGTACAAAATACCAAGTGGCGGAGAAACTGCCAAATGAGCTTTGCAGCTTATTGGTAGCCAGCGCTTGAGTCGGTGGCACGCCTACTGCCAGCAAAGCCGGCAAAGTAAGCAAACCGCCACCGCCAGCCATCGCATCAATGAACCCTGCAATCCCTGCAACCAAAAACAACAGGCCTAATACTTCCAGTGAAAGTTCCATTTCTTATCAACGCATTGAACAATAAAAACCAACAATAGCACCACTTAAAAGGTGAAAACAGCGAAAGCCAAGACAACAACCCATTCCCATTTTTCATCAATTAAAAAGCTATCCTCTAGGCCTAATGCCGATCAGTTAAGGCCAAAGTGATCGGTTGAACGATCCTTCAGAGCTGTCAAAATCCAAGTGTATTTAATGCACTTGGATTTTTTTATGGATGTTTCTCAAGCTCTAAACATAATTAATGA
>NZ_SHMN01000140.1:0-255 GCF_029478525.1 Vibrio sp. 1151_11
AAACATGTGGGCGATTAGCTCAGTTGGGAGAGCACCTGCCTTACAAGCAGGGGGTCACTGGTTCGAACCCGGTATCGCCCACCACTCTCTAAGGATTTTTGGATGCACATTGCCAAACCAGATTAAGCAATTGAACTGGTTGGTCTGTTTGACTCTGAAAGTCATTAGAAAGTGATTTGTTCCGTTAGGAATACCACTCGCTCTTTAACAATTTGGAAAGCTGACTGATAACAACGAACGTGTTTGTTGTTATCA
>NZ_SHMN01000141.1:0-255 GCF_029478525.1 Vibrio sp. 1151_11
GACCGCCTGGGGAGTACGGTCGCAAGATTAAAACTCAAATGAATTGACGGGGGCCCGCACAAGCGGTGGAGCATGTGGTTTAATTCGATGCAACGCGAAGAACCTTACCTACTCTTGACATCTACAGAATCCTGCGGAGACGCGGGAGTGCCTTCGGGAACTGTAAGACAGGTGCTGCATGGCTGTCGTCAGCTCGTGTTGTGAAATGTTGGGTTAAGTCCCGCAACGAGCGCAACCCTTATCCTTGTTTGCCAG
>NZ_SHMN01000142.1:0-255 GCF_029478525.1 Vibrio sp. 1151_11
ACATTCCAGAGCCTGAGCGTGCAGTAGACCAAGCATTCCTACTACCAATCGAAGACGTATTCTCAATCCAAGGTCGTGGTACAGTAGTAACTGGCCGTATCGAGCGCGGTATCCTACGTGTAGGTGACGAAGTTGCGATCATTGGTATCAAAGACACAATCACAACGACTTGTACAGGTGTTGAGATGTTCCGTAAGCTGCTTGACGAAGGTCGTGCAGGTGAGAACGTTGGTGCACTTCTACGTGGTACTAAGC
>NZ_SHMN01000143.1:0-255 GCF_029478525.1 Vibrio sp. 1151_11
ATAAAAAAAGAGACTCCCCCATGAATAAAGAAAAAATGCCGCTGCAGGTATGGATCTTAACGCTTGCAGCTTTTGCTATCGGTACCGCGGAATTTGTTATTGCAGGAATTCTTCCTCAAGTCGCCAACTCATTCTCCATCACTGAAGGACAAGCGGGTTACTTAATCAGTGCCTACGCGCTTGCCATTGTATTTGGCGGTCCTCTACTCACAATTTACTTAGCACGCTTTAATAAGAAAGCCGTACTGGCTGGGC
>NZ_SHMN01000144.1:0-255 GCF_029478525.1 Vibrio sp. 1151_11
TTAAAAAGCAGCTCCACCTGCCATCGACAGTGGTAGATCGCCATGATGTCATCGGCAGTATAGGTGTCTGAAGGTAAGTTAGTTATCCAAATGCAGAATCGTTTTTCTTCGGCAAACCAACGTCGCACAACTCTAAACTCTTGTTTACCTCGACGGACTTTTAGGTCAAGGACTTGCGAACGGTTGGTGCCTCGAGTAATGTCTTTCAGCCTCCTCCCTTCTAGCTTAGGCAGAAGTCGCCCTCGACCGTTTCTC
>NZ_SHMN01000145.1:0-255 GCF_029478525.1 Vibrio sp. 1151_11
TCCCTCTTGAGCCGTTTGTTATGCAAATTCAATGAGATAAACTGACTTTACTCGATCAAAAACCACAATTGCAATGGTTAAGTAATTCAAGAACCAACCCAAGCAAGAGTCGTGATAAATAAGCCGTCAAAACAAAGCCCACCGTTCAACAACAAACAATGCTCTTGAATGAGAAACACTCATCACGCAAGACTTTCAGTAAATGCGAAATGATCGAATAACTTGCCCTTTCCACACTTTGCGCCCACAAGATTC
>NZ_SHMN01000146.1:0-255 GCF_029478525.1 Vibrio sp. 1151_11
AAGCGAAAGACTTCGCATCTATCGATAACGCTCCAGAAGAGCGCGAGCGCGGTATTACAATCAATACTTCTCACGTAGAGTACGATACACCAGCACGCCACTACGCACACGTAGACTGCCCAGGACATGCTGACTATGTTAAAAACATGATCACAGGTGCTGCGCAAATGGACGGCGGTATCCTAGTTGTTGCTGCAACAGATGGCCCAATGCCACAAACTCGTGAGCACATCCTACTTGGTCGCCAAGTTGGTA
>NZ_SHMN01000147.1:0-248 GCF_029478525.1 Vibrio sp. 1151_11
GGGTGGAAATGCAGTAGTTAATATCAAATCAAATTACAAAAACAACCTCACTTCAAGCAACGATACTTTTCAATGTGGTGCTGGAGCCGTAATGGCTGGAGTTGCATTGAGTGGTGAAGTTGTGAAGTTGTGAAGCTCAAAAAATAAGCATAACAAACGGTTAAAGAGGGATTGCCAACGCTCGTCGACTTTAGTTCAAAATTGAAATTCAGCGTTTACGGCGTGTTTTTTGAGTTAAGTGGTGCGTT
>NZ_SHMN01000148.1:0-247 GCF_029478525.1 Vibrio sp. 1151_11
TAAGCATAACAAACGGTTAAAGAGGGATTGCCAACGCTCGTCGACTTTAGTTCAAAATTGAAATTCAGCGTTTACGGCGTGTTTTTTGAGTTAAGTGGTGCGTTGTCAACCCCTTAACCGGGCGTTATACGTTCAAAGGAGGAACGGTGGTAGTAATATATGGAATTAAAGAGCTTTTAAATCCGATCAAAGCTCAATTATCTGATGTAATTCAAGCATCTATGACTCAGGTTTTAGGGCTTCCTGA
>NZ_SHMN01000149.1:0-247 GCF_029478525.1 Vibrio sp. 1151_11
AAGAAAACAATCAAAATATTGGTTAAGTGAACCAAGAATCAGCCAAAGCCTGAACCGTGATAAATAAGCCACCAAAACAAAGTCCACCTTTCAGCGACAAACCAAGCTTTTGAATGAGAAAAACTCACCGAGCAAGACTTTCAGCAAATGCGAAATGATCGATTAACTTGCCCTTTCCACACTTTGCACCCGCAAAACTGACAACGCGCCAACGCTAAAACCAATTGAGGCAAACAAAGAAATTTGC
>NZ_SHMN01000014.1:0-110054 GCF_029478525.1 Vibrio sp. 1151_11
TTTGCTTGGCGACCATAGCGTTGTGGACCCACCTGATTCCATGCCGAACTCAGAAGTGAAACACAACAGCGCCGATGGTAGTGTGGGGTCTCCCCATGTGAGAGTAGGACATCGCCAGGCTTTGAATTTATAAGAGCCCGTTTGTAAGAGCGGGCTTTTTAGTCACTTGTGACACAAGATACAGTGTGCTGATATGGCTCAGTCGGTAGAGCGCATCCTTGGTAAGGATGAGGTCCCCAGTTCGATTCTGGGTATCAGCACCAGTTTTATAGCTCTGTAAGCTAAAAGAATTTGCTTGGCGACCATAGCGTTGTGGACCCACCTGAACCCATGCCGAACTCAGAAGTGAAACACAACAGCGCCGATGGTAGTGTGGGGTCTCCCCATGTGAGAGTAGGACATCGCCAGGTTTGAATTACGAAACCTCAGCAGAAATGCTGAGGTTTTTTTCTATCTATTCGTATCATTTAGTATCATTCAATGTCCAATCATAGTGATAGCTGATACTCTTTTTCTCGCTTTTTAGTGCCTTGTTATACTGCACTAAGTGCTCAAATAATTGCTGTTTCGTTCCAAAATCTTCAGCAAACCAGTCATAAATAGAAGACAGAACCCATTTATCATTGGTGACCTTTACTCCTTTTTCGCTATTGATAAACTCAGTGGCTGATTTCTCCAGTAATAATTCAGTATTTTCTGCTGTGAAAGCCTGCTTTTGTAAGTTTGGGCAGCCAAGACTTGCGCAGTTGACCGCATAATGGGTTCGAGGATCTTTCCAAATAGGTCTTAAAATTCGATGTTCAATATCATTGAGAGTCAGCTCTTTTTGATTGATGGTAATGATCTTTTGTTCCCAAGGGCCAAATGAGAAAAATCCTCCCAGTTTAGTGATGGATGGTATTGGGTAATGATCGACGATTAAGTTAACTGTTAAGGCATTATATAAGTTGACCCAGTAAGCATATTGTTCCAGCTTTGCATACTCTCTTGGATCAAGGGCTGATAATTGTGAAATATAGAGCTCTAATTGCTCTTTATCTTTTGAGTTGACCCTTTGATAATCGAAGAGGTTGTTGTGATTTTCTTGGATTAGATAAGTATCAAGTGTTGTCTGCCAAATTTGATGTGAAATGGCTTGTGTATTTTCTTCATTACTAGAGTTCCAATAATCCCATAGTTGTGATTTAGGAGCAGAAAATACATTCGTTGACCCGAGTGTCAAACATAGCGTTAATAGATATTTCATCGTTTACCTCTCATCTCATAGGTTATATGACCTAGGTAGGGATTGATAAATTTCAGATAAAATAAAAGGTTGATGCATCTACACCAACCTCTGGAAATTAAATCGATACTCGCTATTTCAAAAAGCTAGGAATTTTTGTTTCATAATCAGCGATTTTATCTTCGTGCTGTAGCGTCAAACCGATATTGTCTAATCCATTAAGTAAGCAATGGCGACGAAATTCATCAATTTCAAATGAGTATGTTTTTCCATTGGCTTTAACTTCCATTCGTTCAAGATCTACAGTTAGTTGAGCACCTTCATTTCCTTCAACAAATTGGAATATTTCATCAACTTCTTGCTCTGTAAGGCGGACTGGAACCATTTGGTTATTGATTGAGTTACCATAAAAAATATCCGCAAAACTGGGTGCAATCATGGCTTTGATGCCGTAATCCGCTAAAGCCCAAGGGGCATGTTCTCGTGAAGAACCACACCCAAAGTTTTCACGAGCAAGTAGAATGCTCGCTCCTTCATAGCGAAGTTTATTCATGACAAAATTTGGATTAGGTTGTTGACCTGCATCATCTAGAAAACGCCAATCATGAAAAAGGTGTTTGCCAAAACCAGTGCGATTTACTTTCTGTAAAAATTGCTTAGGGATAATGGCATCTGTATCGACGTTCGCTGCATCAAGAGGAACGACCAAACCTGTGTGCTGTTTAAAACCTGACATTGGTGATCCCCTGTTTAGTTGAGTGTTGAAGAATGAATATTACGGATATCGACAAAGTGTCCAGCGATGGCGGCGGCGGCGGCCATTGCAGGACTGACTAAATGTGTACGTCCATCTCGACCTTGGCGGCCTTCAAAATTGCGGTTGGATGTTGATGCACAACGCTCACCTGCACCGAGCCTGTCATTGTTCATAGCCAAGCACATTGAACAGCCCGGCAAGCGCCATTCAAAACCCGCTTCAATAAATATTTTATCCAAGCCTTCCGCTTCCGCTTGCGCCTTAACTTGCTCTGAACCTGGAACAATCAATGCTTGAACATGTGGTGCGACTTTTTTACCTTTCGCGACTTGAGCTGCTGCTCGCATATCTTCAATGCGAGAGTTTGTGCAAGAACCGACAAAGACTTTATCCACTTTATAGTCTGACAAGGATTTACCTGCTTCCAGTCCCATATACGCCAGTGCTTTTTCTGCTGATGCTTTTTCGACAGGATCACTAAAGCTATCAGGAGATGGAATAGTTTCGTCGACAGCAATTACTTGCCCTGGGTTTGTGCCCCACGTTACTTGTGGTTTGATGTCCGCGGCATTTAGGGTAACGACTGCATCGAATTTGGCATTATCATCGGTTTTTAGCGTTGCCCAGTACTCAATGGCGGCTTCTAAATCGCTTCCTTGAGGAGAAAATTTGCGACCTTTAATGTAGTCAAACGTAGTCTGATCAGGGGCGATAAGACCGGCTTTTGCCCCAAGTTCAATCGCCATATTGCACACCGTCATACGACCTTCCATTGAAAGATCGGTAATCGCTTCACCACAAAATTCAACGACATAGCCTGTACCACCGGCCGCCGTTGTTTTACCTATAATGGCTAGCACGATATCTTTAGCGGTGATGCCTGGAGCGACTTTGCCTGTCACCTCAATTTTCATCGTTTTCGCGCGAGCTTGTTTCAATGTTTGGGTTGCAAGTACGTGCTCAACTTCTGATGTACCGATGCCAAACGCTAACGAGCCAAATGCGCCATGTGTTGCTGTGTGTGAGTCACCGCAGACAATGGTCATACCGGGAAGAGTAATACCTAATTCTGGCCCCATGACATGAACGATGCCTTGGTATTTATGATTTAAGTCGTAGAGTGTTACGCCAAACTCAGCACAGTTCTTGGACAATGTTTCCATTTGGATTCGAGCCATCTCACCCGAGGCATTAATGTCTTTTGTGGTGGTTGAAACGTTATGGTCCATGGTAGCGAATGTTTTACTCGTCTGACGAACTTTACGTCCCTTTTCGCGTAAACCATCAAATGCTTGCGGTGATGTCACTTCATGAACGAGATGACGATCGATATAAAGGATGGGGGTTTCCCCTTCAGCTGATACCGCAATGTGGGCATCATAAATTTTTTCGTATAAGGTTTTTGCTTGCGACATTGCTTCTTCCTTGAGCTCTTTGAGCTTTATAAAGGACTAGGCGAGCCTAGTCCTACTAATTATGAGTTTAAAATATAGCTGGCAATTTTATCGCCCATTTCAGAGGTTGAAAGTGCCGATTTACCACTGGCAAGATCTGCGGTGAGTTCACCTGCGGTAAGCGCCTTTGATACGGCATTTTCGATAGCTTGAGCGGCACTTTCTTCGCCCAAGCTATAACGTAGCATTAAAGCGGCGGAAAGAATTTGTGCAACTGGGTTAGCAATGTTCTTTCCTGCGATATCAGGTGCAGAGCCACCTGCTGGCTCATAGAGACCGAAATTGCTTTCATTAAGGCTAGCGGAAGGTAGCATGCCCATTGAGCCTGTGATCATGGCGCATTCATCGGAAATGATGTCACCAAAAATATTAGAGCACAGCATGACATCAAATTGAGAGGGATCTTTAATGAGCTGCATAGTGGCATTATCGATATAAATGTGTGAAAGCTCGACGTCCGGATAATCTTTTGCGATCTCTTCCACGACCTCACGCCATAAGATAGAGCTTTGTAATACGTTCGCTTTATCGACTGAGCATACTTTTTTACGACGTAATTGTGCGGACTCAAACGCTATTTTTGCAATGCGTTCGATTTCGTAGCGGTGGTAAACTTCGGTATCAAATGCTTTTTCATTTGCCCCTTCGCCTTCTCGTCCTTTGGGTTGGCCAAAATAAATACCACCAGTCAATTCCCGAACAACCACAATATCGAAGCCACGATCGGAGATATCGGATCGTAAAGGAGAAAAGCTTTCTAAGCCGGAATGAATTTGAGCAGGACGCAAGTTACAAAACAGTTGAAAATGTTTGCGAAGCGGTAGGAGTGCGCCGCGTTCTGGTTGGTCGTTGGGTGGTAAATGCTCCCATTTAGGACCGCCTACGGAACCAAACAATACGGCGTCTGCCTCTTCACATCCTTTAATGGTGCTTTCAGGTAGCGGGCAACCGTGGTTATCAATCGCAATCCCGCCGACATCATGTTCTTCTCTGGCAAACCGGATAGCATGTTTTTTTTCAATCGCATCCAATACCTTGTGTGCTTGTTGCATTACTTCTGGGCCGATACCATCACCTGCAAGAACGGCAATTTTGTATGTTTTGTCTGTCATGTTAGTCCTTTACTATTTTTATATTTGCTTGCCCCAGTGAGCTCTAAAGACTGAAAGCTCTAATCTAGGTACGTTAAACGGTTGCCACTTTCTTTTGTTTAATTTCTGCAATTTGATCGGCACGATGAATGCTATTGATCACGTGCAATAAGGCTTGTCCTGATGCTTCGACAATATCCGTAGAGACGCCTGTACCGTGATATTTTCGCCCTTTGTAGTTGGCAATAATATCGGCTTGCCCGAGTCCATCTTCACCTTCGCCCTTGGCGGTAAGGTCAAATTTATCCAATACGATCTCATAGCCAGTTAGACGGTAAATACATTGGTAAAGCGCATCGACAGGACCATTACCAACGGCAGCTTCACATTTTTCTTCATCACCACAAAGCAATTTAATACTGGTGGTCGCCATAACACTGCCTGATTGAACACTCAAATAGTTCAATTTGTAGAAATCGTCTTCATCACGCAGATTTGAAAAGTGCATCAAAGCTTCTAAGTCATAGTCAAACACTTGGCCTTTACGATCTGCCAATTTTAAGAAATCTTCATACAAGGCATTGAGGTTATATTCGTTTTCATTGTAACCCATGCTATCCATATGGCTTTTTACTGCGGCGCGGCCACTGCGGCTCGTTAAGTTCAGCGCTTGGTTTTTTAGGCCAATTGACTCTGGAGTCATGATTTCGTAAGTGTTTTTGTTTTTCAACATGCCATCTTGGTGAATGCCTGACGAGTGGCTAAATGCGTTGGCACCGACAATTGCTTTGTTACTTTGAATCGGCATATTGCACAGTTGGCTGACCAACTTACTGGTGCGGTGGATCTCATCATGCTTTAAGCCAGTATGTACGCCGAGGAATTCTTGACGAGTTTTGATGATCATCGCGATCTCTTCCAGTGAACAGTTACCAGCGCGCTCACCAATACCGTTGATGGTGCCTTCTATTTGCCTTGCGCCAGCCTGTACAGCGGCAATCGAGTTTGCGACTGACATTCCCAAGTCATCGTGGCAATGAACGGAAATAATGGCTTTATCTATGTTAGGGACTCGCTCAAACAGCATCTGAATAATGCCACCAAATTCGCTAGGAACAGTATAACCGACCGTGTCTGGAATATTGATGGTCTTAGCTCCGGCATTAATTGCGGCTTCGACCATTCTACAGAGATTATCAATGGGCGTTCGGCCCGCATCTTCACAGGAAAATTCGACGTCATCGGTGTAGTTACGGGCGTGTTTCACCGCACTGACTGCCATCTCGAGCACATCATCATAACTGCGGCGCAATTTATCTTGCACATGAATGGTTGAGGTTGAAATAAACGTATGGATACGAAAAGCATCGGCGACTTTCAGAGCTTCGGCCGCTGCATCAATATCTTTTGCTACCGCGCGAGAAAGCGCGCAGACGCGGCTGTTTTTAATGTGTTTGGCAATCGTTTTGACCGATTCAAAATCACCTGGGGAGGAAACTGGAAAACCTGCTTCAATAACATCAACACCAAGGCGCTCTAATGCGTAAGCAATCTGCAGTTTTTCTTTAACGGTTAAGCTTGCTGACAAAGCTTGTTCGCCATCACGTAATGTGGTGTCGAATATAATGACTTGATTATTCATGTTTGCTCCCTTGCACCGATGGTTAATCGTTTACTTCCTAAATATAGTTATAAAAAAACCCGCATCTCAGTGCGGGCTCTTGTCATCTTGTGTGGTGTTTTTCTTCCACAACCTACCCGCGCGAATGGTTCACGATAAGGAGCAGGCCCAGCAGGATAGAAAAACGGATAGTCATTCGTAACATTCCACAAGATTAAGTTAACAAATTAGTACCGTACTCGACTTAACTCGTCAACCATTAAGTTGTTTTTTTATTCATATCGGATCAGTTTTAGTCAAAAGCGGTAAAAATGAGCAGAATTGGTAGAGAGGATCACTTTTTGTAGCACGGAATGTTTTCACGCAAGAACGTTTGTCATCGGTTAAATTCATTCATTCTCCAACAAACAGTCACGTATTTGTCATTTTAAACTTCTACGTTTAGAGCGTAAGAGGTTTATGGAATGACAGGAGTCGCTCATGCGTGCCATCGGACAAATTGTTAAGTTTGACGTAGCGTTTTCGCTATTTTGTTTACAGCATCGTTTTAATCAGCCTGTAGCGCAGATCAGCAAAGCTATTTCCCATACTGGGGATGGGCATTTGTACGCGTTGATTGGTGCTTTAGCTTGGTATTTAGACCCGCTTAATGGCCACCTATTCTTAATGGCTGGACTGGCCGCTTTCGCGATTGAACTCCCTATTTATTGGGGATTAAAAAATAGCTTTCAGCGTCGTCGCCCTGAAGAGTTTTCTCCTTCATTCATTGCCTTTATTACCCCTTCGGATCGCTACAGTTTGCCCTCTGGTCATACGGCTGCAGGGTTTGTTATGGCGACATTAATTGGCCACTTCTATCCTCATAGCGATGCTTTTGTCTTGGTTTGGGCTGGCTTAATTGGCGTATCTCGCATCCTACTTGGGGTTCACTTTTTGACGGATATCGTGATTGGCGCGCTGCTTGGTGTAAGCAGCGCAAGATTTGCTTTGTGGTTGCTGGAGAGAGGCTTTTGAAAATTCTGTATGGTGTCCAAGGCACCGGAAATGGCCATATTGCTCGTTCACGAGTGATGAGTGAAGCGTTGAAAGAAGCCAAAATTGATGTGCAATTTCTCTTTTCTGGACGTGAAAAAGAGAAATACTTTTCGATGGAAAGTTTCGGTGATTACAAAACTCGGCGCGGTTTTACTTTTGAAACTGAACAGGGACACGTAAATTACGTTAAAACGGCGCTGAATAATAATTTGCTGACTTTCGTGAGTGAGACAAAAAAACTCGATTTGTCTCCGTATGATCTGGTCATTAATGATTTTGAACCAGTATCGGCATGGGCGGCTAAACAGCAAGGTATTCCGTGTATTGGGATAAGTCATCAAAATGCATTTCGTTATAATGTGCCTTTGAAAGGGGCAAGTTGGCTGGATAAACAGATTATTCAACAGTTTGCACCTGCCAATTACCACGTCGGTTTACATTGGTATCATTTTGATCAACCGATCCTTCCTCCGATTATCTATCGTTCAGAGCAGCATACGTCTAGCGAGCATTTCATTTTGGTCTATCTTCCATTTGAGCATGTTGATGATATTCTTGAGTTGCTTTTTCGTTTTTCAAATCAAGCATTTATTTGTTATCACCCTTCCTTAATGGAAGCGCAATCCGTTGAAAATGTTGAGTTGCGTCCCTTATGTCATACCCATTTTCAATATCACTTGCATTGCTGCGATGGCGTAATTGCTAATGGTGGCTTTGAATTACCATCAGAAGCACTTTCATTGGGTAAAAAGCTGCTACTTAAGCCACTATCGGGTCAATTTGAGCAGCAAAGTAACGTTGCCACTCTTGAGAATCTCGGGCTTGCTGCATCTATGGAGTTTTTGGACCCGTCGGAGTTACGCCGTTGGTTGGATGAAAAACAGGTCGAGCGCGTTGTCTATCCTAATGTAGCGAAAGCCTTGGTTGAATGGGTACAAAATGGCAAATGGGATAATCATAAAGAGCTGAGCCAGTCTTTATGGCGACAGGTTGATTTCCCTAGTTATGTGTCATTTAGCTAATATTGACGAAATGCTTTGAATTTTGACGTAATTAATTTATTTGGTGAATGTATCAAGGTGAAGGCTTGTTATTCATCACTTGATTCAATGTTTTGAATAAAATGCATAAATTTTTCTGTTTTATGGTTTTTTATAAAAATACATCGTACTGATAAATAAGGACAATCTTTTTGTTTGGATAAAAAAAACTGATATTTTATCAATCTTGTTGCCAATCGATAAATGCTTAGCAGATAGTAGCCTCCACCCAGCTGTGTCTGGGTAAATATAATAAATGGCAGGTTATCTATTCTAAAAAATTACTTTTACGGTATTGACGATAACAACAAGAGGCGTCCCAAAAATGTTAGATAAAAAAGATGCAATGAGCGCTATTGCTAGTTACCGCATGGAAAGCACATTACGTGGTGTAGATTTAAACCTGCTGACGGTTTTTGATGCAGTAATGCAAGAGCAAAATATTACCCGTGCCGCTCATAATTTGGGTATGTCTCAGCCAGCAGTCAGCAATGCTGTAGCGCGTTTGAAGGTAATGTTTAATGATGAACTGTTTATGCGACAAGGGCGAGGTATTCAACCTACTCAACGTGCACGTCAACTGTTCGGTCCGATGCGTCAAGCACTGCAATTAATCCGTAATGAACTGCCAAGTTCGGTGTTTTCTCCTGAAACATCAACCCGCTTATTTAAATTAGCGATTTGCAGTCCTTGTGATATGCGTTTCGCGCCGAAAATTATGTCATCAGTTCATGAACAAGCGCCTTTGGTCCAACTTCATCTTGATGCGGAATTTAACCGTTTGTTAGCCGAGCGTATGCGTTACCAAGAGATCGATTTTGTGATTGATTACGCGCGTTTTGATGAACAAGGGTTCTCCAGTACGGAAATTTTCCAAGATGAATTAGTGGTGGTGGCATCTAAGTCTCATCCTCGCATCAATGGCTCTGTTAACGCTGATAGCCTAACAGCTGAAAAGCATGCGAAGTTATCTCGCATCCATGGGCAACGTAGCTTTTCTGAGCAAGCATACCGCGAATTAGACTGTGTTCCTTATTATGAAGGGACCAGTTTGAGCAACGTGCTTTATGTGGTCGGACAATCTGAGTTGGTGACGATTGCACCTCGTTGGATGGTTGAGAATGCGGCTAACCGAGATCAGTTACAAATCCTCGATTTCCCATTTGCAAATGGTCAAATCAGTGGTTATCTCAGTTGGCATGAGTCTAGTGAAAAAGACAAAGGCCATATTTGGCTGCGTGATCAGTTAATGATGATTTGCGGCGAAGTTGTTGCATTAAACTAACGTTTACCCGTTAGTTTGTACGGTGATCTAAACTTAGTGATACTCCTCTTTGAGCCTTGAATTGGTTATATCCATTCAGGGCTTTTTTGTCTGTAGAATTAATTGATAACTTTGACATCCGTCAGTTGCCTTTTTTGCTTCTAAATGTACACTTGTGCGCTCAAAAAGCTTACATGTGTAAGCTACAGGTAAAAAAGATGCCCAATTTAAATTTCCATATCGTAAAAAGAATTCGTGAACAGATTGTCAAAGGTGGCGAGTGCATTGCTCTAAAACACAAAATAGAGAAAGAGTGGCATGGGATCAGCTGGAAGCAATTTGGTCAACGTATCGATGCGATGTCACTTGCACTTTTAACGCAAGGTATAAAAATCCAAGATAAAGTCGGGATTTTTTCGAATAACATGCCGCAGTGGACAATAGCTGACTTGGCTACTTTGCAGTTAAGAGCCGTTACAGTACCTATTTATCCAACTAATACGCCAGCGCAGGCCAGTTATATTATTCAAGATGCTGATGTCAAAGTGCTCTTGGTCGGTGAACAGGCACAATACGATGCGGCACTGGATTTTTTTGATGAGTGCGAACAGCTTGAATTAATTGTCGCCATGAGTGATGGCATTGATCTAAAAAGTTTTCAACATGGCATCCATTGGCAGACTTTTATTGAACAAAATACAGATGGCCAGCAAGCGGAATTAGAGTCTCGCCTTGAACAGGTGAATATGGATGATCTGCTGACGCTCATCTATACCTCAGGCACCACAGGTCAACCTAAAGGCGTGATGCTTGATTACCGTAATATTGGCGCTCAGCTTGAAGGGCATGATGAGCGGTTAAACATCTCTAAGGATGATGTGTCACTCTGTTTTTTACCATTGTCACACGTGTTTGAACGGGCGTGGACTTTTTACATTCTTTACAGCGGTGCAACTAACTGTTATTTACAGGATACGATGCAAGTACGTGATGCATTGAGTGAACTAAAGCCAACGGTAATGTGTGCCGTTCCTCGCTTCTACGAGAAAATTTTCTCCGCTATTCACGAAAAAGTCTCGAAAGCGCCGTTACATCGAAAAGTGTTGTTTACTTGGGCGGTCAATATGGGGGCTAAGATGGCTCTTTGTCATCAAGAAAAGCGCCAGCCATCCTTCATGCTGAAAAAGAGCTACGCGTTAGCGGATAAAATCGTGTTGTCTAAATTGCGTGCATTGCTTGGTGGGCGGATTAATTTCATGCCTTGCGGCGGCGCGAAATTAGATGAAACCATCGGCCGGTTTTTCCATGCCATTGGCATTAACGTGAAGTTGGGTTATGGCATGACGGAAACCACAGCAACGGTTTCTTGTTGGGATGACCGGTGTTTTAATCCTGATTCAATAGGCATGTCGATGCCAGGAGCTCAGGTCAAAATCGGTGACAACAATGAAATTCTTGTTCGCGGACCAATGGTTATGCGCGGCTACTATAAAATGGCAGAAGAAACGGCGTTAGCATTCGATGAACAAGGTTTTCTCAAAACAGGAGATGCTGGGCACATTGATGAGCAAGGTAATGTCTTCATCACTGATCGTATCAAAGAGCTGATGAAAACCTCCGGTGGTAAATACATTGCGCCACAAGTTATTGAGGGAGCGATTGGTAAAGATCACTTTATTGAACAGATTGCGGTGATTGCTGACACACGTAAATTTGTATCGGCTTTAATTGTACCTTGTTATGACAGCTTGGAGGTTTACGCCAAGGAGCTCAACATCAAATATCATGACAGATTAGATCTTATCAAGAATAACCAAGTGGTTGAGATGCTGGAAAAACGAGTCAATGATTTGCAAAAAGAGCTAGCCAAATTTGAGCAGGTGAAAAAGTTTAAATTATTACCTAAGGCTTTTTCAATGGACAAAGGTGAGCTGACGCCGACTCAGAAACTGCGTAGAAAAGTCATTAGTGATCGTTACCAAGATGAAATCGAGGAAATGTACAAAGAAAAGACTAAAGGTGAGTAAGATTATCTTAAGATAGTTTTTTCATTGTTTAAAAATCCTCCACTTGCTTTTCAGATAAAGCGTGGGGGATTTTTTATATTACGACGGAAGTTAAACCTCGCTTCCTCATAACGCTACATTGCTGCATGGTAATATTTTTTGCTTTATTTTTGCTAATTATTCATGGATTGAGCTGTTTTTGATACCATTTTTACGATAGTTACCTAATAAAATTCCATTTAACCAAACATTTGCCAAAGTGTGCGCTATTTGGCGTTCGACCCGATGATAAGAAAGAGTTACAGTTGTTGCGTTACCTTGTTTTTTGTTATGACAAAAGCAAGACATAGCCGAAAGTGGAAAGTTTTCGAATTAGGCTACAAATAAGCCCTAAACTATGTAAAACCAGGCCCATTGACTGACCATGTGTTGGGTACTGGTAAGGAGAAAAAATGGCAACGCAATCCAATCAACAGATGTTATCTGGCGCAGAGATGGTGGTTCAATCTCTGATCGAAGAAGGTGTAGAGCAAATATTTGGATACCCAGGTGGTTCCGTTCTTGATATTTACGATGCGCTGCACGCAAAAACCGACCAAATTAAACATGTCCTTGTTCGCCACGAGCAAGCGGCCACGCACATGGCAGATGGCTATGCTCGAGCAACCGGAAAAACGGGTGTGGTACTTGTTTGTTCTGGCCCAGGGGCGACGAATACCGTCACAGGGATTGCTACCGCTTACATGGACTCAATTCCAATGATTGTTATTTCAGGCAACGTGCCAAATAACCTCATTGGTAACGATGCGTTTCAAGAATGTGACATCGTTGGGGTTTCTCGTCCGATCGTCAAACACAGTTTTCTTGTAAAAAAAGCTGAAGATATTCCTGAAACCATTAAGAAAGCCTTTTATATTGCCTCAACAGGGCGCCCGGGGCCGGTCGTGATCGATCTGCCTAAAGATGTGATGAATCCTCAGATCAAACTCCCTTACACGTATCCTGAGTCGATCAAACTGCGCTCATACAACCCAACTACTTCTGGTCATAAAGGGCAAATTAAAAAGGCGCTAAAAGCGTTGTTAGAAGCCAAAAAACCCGTATTGTACATTGGTGGTGGCGCTGTTATTTCAGGTGCAGATCAGCACATTTTACAACTGGCTGAAACGCTCAATTTACCCGTAGTCAGCACGTTAATGGGGCTTGGTGCTTTCCCTGGGACTCATAAAAATGCGTTAGGCATGCTTGGAATGCATGGCATGTATGAAGCCAATATGGCGATGCACAATGCGGATTTGATTTTCGGTATTGGCGTGCGTTTTGATGACCGTACAACCAATAATCTAGAAAAGTATTGCCCGAACGCTAAGATCATGCACATTGACATTGATCCTTCGTCGATCTCTAAAAATGTGCCAGTCGATCTGCCGATAGTGGGATCAGCCGAACAAGTACTGGAAACTATGCTGCAATTGCTCTCTGAGCAAGGTGGCTGTAATGATTCGCAGGCGCTTGAACTATGGTGGCAAGATATCCAAAGCTGGCGCGACCGCCAATGCCTAGCTTATGAGAAATCCAGCGAACGCATTAAGCCGCAGCAAGTGATTGAAACTTTACATAAACTGACTAATGGAGACGCATATGTGGCCTCCGATGTTGGTCAGCACCAAATGTTCGCCGCACTTTATTATCCATTCAATAAGCCTCGTCGTTGGATCAACTCTGGCGGTTTGGGCACCATGGGGTTTGGTTTACCCGCTGGAATGGGGGTTAAATTTGCCATGCCAGAAGAAGAGGTAGTGATTGTCACTGGGGATGGCAGTATTCAAATGAATATCCAAGAGCTTTCCACTGCGTTGCAATATGATATTCCAGTGAAAATTATTAACTTAAACAACCGTTTTCTTGGCATGGTAAAACAGTGGCAAGATATTATTTACCAAGGACGCCACTCTAATTCTTATATGAGTTCTGTTCCCGATTTTGCAGCAATTGCAGAAGCTTATGGCCACGTTGGCATCCGTATCTCACAGCCTGATGAACTTGAAGCCGGGCTTAAAAAAGCACTCGATATGAAAGATCGATTGGTTTTTGTTGATATTAATGTGGATGAAACGGAGCACGTCTACCCAATGCAAATTAAAGGCGAAGGTATGGACAAAATGTGGTTAAGCAAAACGGAGAGAACATAATATGAGACACATTATTTCAATATTAATGGAAAACCAATCGGGTGCTTTGTCTCGCGTTGTTGGTCTATTTTCTCAACGTGGTTATAACATTGAATCACTAACGGTTTCGCCAACCGATGATGCAACATTGTCACGCTTAAACATCACCACTAAGACCGATGAAATGCAACTTGAACAAATTCAAAAGCAACTGCATAAGTTGATTGATGTGCTTAAAGTGCAAGAAGTGTCGGAGTGTGAACACATTGAACGTGAGCTGATGATGGTGAAAGTCAAAGCCAGCGGTTTTGCGCGCGCCGAAGTGAAACGTACGGCTGATATTTTCCGTGGGCAGATCGTAGATGTCACTGCGGCGCAATATACTGTGCAGCTTGCTGGAACCAGCGAAAAACTCGATGCCTTTATTCAAGCGTTGTCGGAAGTCACTGAAGTAATCGAAGTCGCGCGAAGTGGCGTGGTAGGTATTGCTCGCGGGGAGCGAGCGCTTAAAGCTTAATTTACTGAGCTCCCTATCGAAATAAGGAAGGCCACATTTTATGTGGCCTTTTTGTCGTTTGGTGCTTTTACTAGAGAAGTGCTTAGTGAAGAATACGCGCACGAATGGTGCCGCTGATGCTTTTCAGCTTAGTAAGAGCTTCCGCAGAGCGAGCGGTTTCTACGTCAATCACTACATAACCGATATCCGCTGACGTTTGTAAATATTGAGCGGCGATATTGATCCCTTCTTCGGCGAAGATGGTGTTGATTTGTGTCAGAATACCCGGACGGTTTTCGTGAATATGCAGTAAACGCGAACTATCACGGTGAATTGGCAGCGATACTTCAGGGAAGTTCACGCTTGATAAGGTTGAGCCGTTATCTGAATATTTTGCCAACTTACCGGCTACTTCAATACCGATATTTTCTTGTGCTTCTTGAGTTGAGCCACCAATGTGCGGTGTCAGAATGACATTATCAAAATGCATCAGTGGGGATTCAAAAGGTTCAGAGTTTGTGGCGGGTTCTTCTGGAAATACATCTATTGCCGCGCCAGCTAGATGGTTTGATGCCAATGCATCGCAGAGTGCGGGAATGTCGACTACCGTTCCGCGTGCTGCGTTGATAAAGATAGAGCCAGGCTTCATGCGTGCAAACTCTTCTTTACCCATCATATTTTTAGTATCTGGAGTTTCAGGCACATGCAGAGAAATGACATCACATTTATTCAGTAGTTCACTCATGGTATGTATTTGCGTTGCATTACCGAGTGAGAGTTTGTTTTCTATGTCATAGAAATAGACTTGCATACCGAGGTTTTCGGCAATGATACCGAGCTGGGTACCAATGTGGCCATAGCCAATAATACCTAAGCGTTTACCGCGTGCCTCATAAGAGTTATCAGCACTTTTTTTCCAAATACCACGATGTGCCAATGCATTTTTTTCAGGAATCCCACGCAGTAGTAGCAGTGTTTGGCCTAAAACGAGTTCAGCAACACTGCGAGTATTCGAAAATGGTGCATTAAAGACAGGAATACCGCGTTTTGCGGCTGCATTCAGGTCAACTTGGTTGGTGCCAATGCAGAAGCAGCCGATAGCAACCAACTTCTCTGCCGCGTTGATTACCGCTTCGGTCAAATTAGTGCGCGAACGAATCCCGATGAAGTGAGCATCTTTCACCGCTTCGAGCAGTTGTTCATCACCCAGAGAACCTTTGTGATACTCAATATTGCTGTAACCGGCAGATTGCAGTACTTCAACCGTTGAAGGGTGTAGCCCTTCGAGGAGTAAGATTTTGATTTTGTCTTTTTCGAGTGAAACTTTGGCCATTATTCTCGTCCTTAAAAATGGGAAGGTGGGCAAACACGGCGCACATAAAGCAAAAGGGCTAATATAAAGAGGAAGATTAACCATTTTGTTGGAAGACAAACGTTTTCCTTGTGCGTCTTCTGACCAATAAAGTAACAAACTTTTTTTGTTTTGGGTAAGAAAATTACGAAATAAGGCATGATTTTCTAGGGCATAGCGAAGAAAAACGGCACCCATGGGTGCCGTTTGTAATGAAATAACGGAAAGTAGCCTTATTTTGTGACTTACTCTTCGATTTTGGCACCATTTTCCGTGCCAGTGATGACGACATCAGCACCTCGGTGAGCGAATAAACCGACGGTTACTACGCCGACAATCCCATTAATTTTATCTTCTAATGCTTTAGCATCAGTAATTTTTAATCCGTGCACATCCAAGATAACGTTACCGTTATCCGTTATTACGCCATGGCGATAGGCTGGATCACCACCAAGTTTAACCAGTTGACGTGCCACATAAGAGCGCGCCATTGGGATCACTTCAACTGGAAGTGGGAATTGACCTAGAACATCGACCGCTTTTGTACCATCAACGATACAAATGAATTTATCCGCAATCGCGGCAACGATTTTTTCTCGAGTGAGCGCAGCGCCGCCGCCTTTGATCATATCGCGCGCAGGGTTGATTTCATCTGCGCCATCAACATAAATATCGAGTTGATCAACATCATTGCAGTCGAACACTTCAATACCTAGGCCTTTTAGCTTCTCTGTTGAGGCGATAGAACTTGAAACCGCACCCTTAATATCATCTTTAATCGAACCCAGCGCATCAATGAAGTGATTCACCGTTGAACCCGTACCCACACCAACGATGCTGCCTTTTTCTACATATTTGAGTGCGGCCCAGCCGGCGGCTTTTTTCATTTCATCTTGAGTCATGCCAATCTCCTGATATCGATTTATAGTGACGGTAATGTTGCGGGGCGATTATAGCCTCAATAATTTATGATTCCCATTGCCAGATTTGGCTTGGAGTCACTATTTGAGGTAAAGGTATATCCCATGCTTCGCTCGGCAGATGAGTCACTTGTTGGCAATCATGAGCTAAGCCTATGGGTAGGGCACCTTTACCCGTTTTAAACCAAGCTTCTAACGTACGATCATAATAGCCGCCGCCCATCCCGAGCCTTTGCCCTGTTTGATCAAAGGCCACCAATGGTGTGCAGATGATATCTAGCTCATTTACTGGTTTGATCAATGTTTGGTTGAGCTTGGGTTCGGCAATGCCGTATTTATTTCGCGTCATTATGGTTTGAGCATCATAGCGCAAGAACAATAAATTCCCACTCGAGAAGGGGTGTAAAACGGGAAGATAGGTCTGTTTGCCTTGTTGCCATAACCACGCTATGAGCGGTTGTGTTTCAAGCTCACCATCGGTTGCCAAGTAGAGGGCAATGTGCTGACTCGTTAAAACTTCAGGCAGTGTTGAAAAACGAGAGACAAGTTCAATTGAAGCGTGTTTTTGCTGCGTAGGTGATAGCTGTTTACGCCGCTGGCGGATGACTTGACGAAGTGTGTGTCGAGTGTTTTGCATAAGGATACCCCAGAGTGCCGTTGCGGATTTTGGCCCTTGAACCAGCTGGTTCAAGGCGGATCAGCAATGGTAACCGCAGGCTTCTCGGTACGAGCCGAGCTTGCTCAATAGCTACCAAGTACTAACCCTTTGGTGTTGCTTATCGGCTCAGGGACTTAAATCCGGCTGACAAACACTCTAGGGTAAATTTGGTTACGCTGGTAAAGACTACTGCTGTCCTAGCTTCACTTTACTGATGGCATCTTCAAGAGATGCAGCGAGCTGTTCCATGCGCTCGGTTAATTGATTTTGTTGGCCTAGGCTCTCATTGTTTTTGGTTTGCAATTCATAACAAATGTTGAGCGCAGCAATCGTGAGTAGCTTTACCTCATTGGTAACTTTAGTACGCTCTGCCATCTCTTTCAATCGGTTATCAAGATCTTGCGCCGCTTGGATTAAAGACTGCTCTTGTCCCGCAGGGCAATTCACACGAGTCAATTTTCCTAAAATTTCTACGTCTACCGCTTGATTACTCATGATGGATGAACTCTTATCGCGCTGTCTAAGATGGTGCCACTCACATGCCCATCGAGGTGGAAACTATAGGTAAAGCGGCCCTAAGATTCAAGCTTTTCAAAGCGAGCAGTAAAAAATGAGGGACTAAAAACACAGTTATTAGGCAAATTGAGTAAAAGCTACCCACAATTAACGCTTTGAGCATTTTCGCATTGGAAGCTAAGTGGTAGGATCGCGCTTATTTGATTTTATTACGAGCTTCCCATGAGCGAAAAAAAACTACCGGATTATCTTTCTCTTGCCACTGCCCTTCAATCTGCAGCACTTGCGGTTAACCCTGCTGAGTTGCATGGGTTGCTAACGGGCATGCTGGCCGGTGGTCTGGGCTTAAATGATAAGAGCTGGCAGCCACTTATTTTTGATTACACTAACGAAGGTATGGGTTGGCCAGATCGTCCGTTGACATTGGCTGAACAAGTACTCACCTTTACAATCGAAGAGCTCACTGGTAGCGGGATGGAGTTGTCACTACTGTTGCCAGATGAAGAGGCGAGTGCCAGTGTATTTGATTTGGCTGATGGCGTAGCCGACTGGGTAAATCACTTTATTTCTGGGCTTGGCTTGATTGGGGTTGTTTTGAAAAAAGCGTCCGCAGAGACTAAAGAGGCCTTGGCTGATCTAGAAGAAATTGCCAAGCTAGGTATTGATGAAGAGGATGATTTGGATGAGCAAGCTCAACTTTTGGAACACGTTATCGAGCATGTAAAAGCTTGCGTGTTAACAATTCATGCTGAATTTGGTATCAAACCTCTACAAGAAACTCAGCCGACCGTGCATTAAAGAGAGGTTACTGTGAAGCAATTTGATGTGATTATCGCTGGTGGGGCGATGGCTGGTGCGACACTGGCGTTGGCCTTAGATACGCTTTCTCAAGGAAAGCTTGCGATTGCTGTGGTCGAAGCGCATCCGTTGGATGATAAGCTCGCCCATCCCGGCTTTGATTCGCGTTCAATTGCTTTATCCTACGGTAGCGTGCAAATTTTGCAAAATCTCTCCTTGTGGCAGTCTCTGCAAGAGGTCGCCACCCCGATTACACATATTCATGTGTCGGATCGATCTCATATTGGGATGACCGATATCACTTGCCAGCAACTCGATTTAGAAGCATTAGGTTACGTGGTTGAATTGGCCGATGTTGGGCAGATTTACGCGCAAAAAATGCAGCAGAGCCCGCATATTGAGTTATTTTGCCCAAGCGCGGTTCAGCAAGTGGAACGCAGTATGGATAAGGTCACTGTCACCCTTAACGATCAACGAACGATCCAAGCTAAGTTATTGGTCGCAGCTGATGGGGCGATATCGACCTGCTGCGAGCAAATCGGCCTCATCCAACAAGAGCATGATTTTGAACAGGTCGCGGTTATTGCTAATGTTGTGAGCTCAAAAGCTCACCAAGGACGAGCGTTTGAACGATTTACCGCCGATGGTCCTGTCGCGTTATTACCAATGAGTGATCATCGACTCTCTTTAGTTTGGTGTTTACCTCCCGCGAAAGCCCGGCAAGTTTTTTCACTCAGTGATGAGGGTTTTTTAGCACAGCTTCAAGATGCGTTTGGTTGGCGTTTAGGGCGAATGAATAAAGTAGGCACTCGTGCCTGCTATCCATTACAACTGCGTTATCGAGAGCAGAACATTTCACATCGTTTTGCCATTGTGGGCAATGCCGCTCAGACATTACATCCGATTGCGGGCCAAGGTTTTAACTTAGGTATTCGAGATGTGGCAAGCTTGGCGGATGAGCTTATCAAGCAGCAAGCCGATGTTGGCTGCTATCACGGCTTACAGGCTTTTTCCCAACGCCGAGAAGCGGATCGTGATGCCACCATTAAGCTGACATCATCCCTGGTGCATCTCTTTTCCAATGATTGGCTAACCACTCGCATTGGTCGCAATGTAGGCCTCATGATGATGGATAATTTACCGTGGCTGAAAATGCCGCTACTGCGCCGAACGCTTGGCGTAGTGAATAGATAAAAGGGTCTGTATATGATGCAAAGTGTCGATATTGTCATTGTGGGTGGCGGAATGGTTGGACTTTCACTGGCCGCCGCATTAAAGCATAGCGAACTGCGCATCGCCGTGATTGAGGGCCGAGTACCCAGCCTTGAACTTGCAGAGCTGCCGGATGTGCGAGTCTCCGCCTTAAGCCGTTCCAGTGAAATCATGTTGCGAAACCTTGGTGCATGGCAAGGCATCATTTCTCGTCGCTCTGCGCCTTATTCGGCGATGGAAGTGTGGGAACGCGATAGTTTTGCGCGGATCGAATTTAGTGCCAATCAAATGACTCAGCCGGATCTGGGACACATTGTTGAGAACCGCGTCATTCAATTAGCCTTACTCGAACAAGTACAAAAGCAAGCGAATGTGACACTCTTTATGCCCGCTCAATGCCAATCTCTGGCTGTCGGAGAAAGTGAGGCGTGGCTAACGCTCGATAACGGTCAATCACTCACCGCAAAATTGATAGTAGGAGCCGATGGCGCAAACTCTTGGGTTCGTCAGCAACAAGACATTCCATTAACCCATTGGGATTATGGACACAGTGCGCTGGTGGCAAATGTCCGCACGGTGGAACCACATCAATCGACGGCAAGGCAAGTGTTTACACCACAAGGTCCGCTGGCCTTTTTACCTATGTCTGATCCTCATATGAGCTCAATCGTTTGGTCTACAGAGCCCAACCGAGCGCAGCGCTTGCTCAGCCTGTCTGAGCTCGAATTCAATAAGATACTGACCGCTGAGTTTGATCATCGTTTAGGTTTGTGTGAGGTGGTCGGTGAACGTGCTGCTTTCCCACTTAAAATGCGTTATGCCCGAGATTTTGCTTTACAACGAATCGCACTCGTTGGTGATGCGGCACACACCATCCATCCGCTAGCCGGGCAAGGTGTTAATTTAGGTTTACTTGATGCTGCAAGCTTAGCTCAAGAACTACTCGCGTTGTGGCATCAAGGTGAAGATATTGGCTTGCTCAAAAATTTGCGAGGTTATGAACGTTGGCGAAAAACAGAAGCCGCCAAAATGATTGCCGCGATGCAAGGTTTCAAAGATCTTTTTGAAGGTGATAACCCGGCGAAGAAACTGATCCGTGGCATTGGCATGCAGTTGGCTGGACAACTTCCTGGAGCCAAAGATGAGATTATGAAAAGAGCACTGGGTTTAAAAGGTGATTTACCTGATCTTGCAAAGAGTAAAATGGTGCTGCTTGAGCCCTAACAGTGATTAACCTAATGATGGCAAAAGGGCTGGCTTATGGCCAACCCTTTTAAAATTCTTTAATGAAACTCGTATTATGCGTAGGCGCAGCGTAGTCTCATGATTTCCTGATTCACTTCCTTCACCGTCTGAAAGTGGCGCTTGTCTGCGCGCTCTGGCAAGATCAGTTTGCCATTATCGAATTCAAATTTTCCAACCCCGTAAATATAGATTCTTCCTTTAAAAAGCCGACTTACGTGTTTAGCTATCATACCTGGCGTATAGCGCTTAAACAGTCTCATACTTCGATCCTTCTGTTATTCTAACACTGCAAATTATAAATAAATTGCGCCTCTAATAGTGTGATTGCCATAGAGGAATATGCAGTTATTGATGACTATTTTGGATATTTGTGCTGCCGTAGGCAAAATGTTGGATAAATACCCATGTTTGCGTGATTATCTCCTCAAAATAGTGCTAACAAAAAATGCTCAGTGCACCATTCACTTGGTGCATATTAAGCACGACAAATATTACACTTTAAAGAATAGCTGCTGTTTATGGAAAGTGTTAAATTTTGGTTAAGAATAGCCTAAAAAAAAGCCCGCTTAAATAATAGGCGGGCGAATAGTCACAGATGCATTACACAAAAAGTGGATGTCCTGAAACAATCAGTGGATTCACTTTTTTGCTGGGCAGGACAACTTTTCGTTTGCCCTGACCAGCATTATTAAGAGTACGTCAAAATAAACCTTGTGACTATTTATGTTTTAAGGATGACTAAAAATTCACCCCTGATGTTGTGTGATTTAGAGAGCGATCACGTGCCAATGTAATGGATTACATTATTGCATTCTTTTTCCTGAAATTTATTCGAGATAGGCGATTGTTAGAAAGCATACGCCTCGTAAAGAGGCGCATGGTCAATATGAGGAAGAAGCTTATTCGTCAGTAAGAGAGTAAGGGAGAGCTTGCATAAACCAACGAGTGTTTGGTTGGCTTGCAAGACGAAACTCAGTTTCTGGCTCGAGATTGTTTGGTAAGACTACTAAACCGATAGCGGTATTATCAGCAAACGTGTAATGAACCATTAATTGCCCAGCACTACGCCAGTTTTCTCCAACTGAGCGTTCGATCATGATTGGTTGATCATTACTTAGCGGTTGCTCAATGTTGCCTTGAAGGATGTACATTGCACGCTTATTAATACCTCGATATTTAGCGCGAGCGACGGTTTCTTGGCCTGTATAACACCCTTTGTTAAAGCTGATACCATTAAAGGCCTGAAGATTAACGGCTTGCGGTATGTGCTCATTTTGATCCGCTTGACCAAGGACGGGGACTGCTTCTTCGATATCAAAGCGAGTCCACGTTTCCTCGGTGACTTTCAGTGCTTCACTTTGCGTCATGAGCTGTTGCGCGGTTTGCTCTGAAACAAGTAATAGCCAACGTTGGGATGAAATTTTGATGGCGCTACCACCGTCAATCAAACGCACCTCACCTTCATCCGCCGTTAATGTGTTGATATATTGCTCAGCTTGTTCGCCCATAACACCCAGTGCGATGTCTTGGCTCTGGCTGATATTGACCTTAGAAAAAATAGCGTATTTTTTCAGCTCTCTTAATTCAGCCTCTATCGCTGATAAAGGCTGGAACATCGCATAACCATCGTGATGGTGGAACAGGCGAAAGACCGACCACACTTTGCCTTTCGCATCACAATGGGCGCCTAAGGTTGACTGTGTTGGTTCAAGAGTGACGACATTACAGGTCACTTGGCCTTGCAAATAGGCTTTTTTATCATTGCCTGAAATGATGATAGCGCCCCAGGATGCAAGATGAGTCAGCATCAGTGGTGGAAGTGAGTCATTGGCGGTTACTGCGAGAGGTGTCAATGTGTTTTGCCAGTCCATAGTCGTTACCTAAAGAGAATCTTGAGCCCCATGTTAATCCGGAATTTTTTTTTTGTCAGCTTGAACAGGGACTGTGACTCATCTACTAGTTGTATCTTCATCCAGTTGATACACTCAACGCAAATAAACATAAGGTGAGGAAAACCGATGTACACCACTGAAGAAAAAGCAAGAATCAAGTGGGCATGCCGTCGTGGAATGTTAGAGCTCGATGTGGTTGTGATGCCGTTCTTTGAAGAGTGCTTTGATTCTCTGAATGAAAATGAGCAACGAGATTTCGTTTCCCTACTTGAGTCTGACGACCCTGATCTATTTACTTGGATTATGGGGCATGGTCGTAGCGAAAATCTTGGGCATGCGGCAATGGTGGATAAAATTGTTGCTCACAACCTCAGCAAAGTGCGTTAATTTCGTATTATTTCCTTCCCATTTTGCCCGCATTACTAACTTCATTTGTTTGATGATAGCCGTGTGGGCATTATTGATATCGCCCATTCCACTTGTAACGCTCCCCTTATTTTACGCACCTCTTATCACGGCGCAAAAGAGTACCTCACTGTTAGTCCCTAGCTTAATCGGCCAATTCAAGCTCACGAGTCACGGTGAGTGGCAATGTGCCGACCAGAACCTGTCCATTGAAAAGGTTTCTACACAGTTTGCGTTTATGGTGTTGATCATTTATGCACAACAAGGTAAGCGCTATCTAGTGTGGCGCGACAGTTGTGTGGAAGCGGATTATCGCCGTTTATTGGTGCAGCTTCGGCAGGTTACCCATAACCAATCACCAACAATAAAGGAGCGATAAACGCTCCTTTATTCATTCGGTCAACTTGACGCTAACAGATGATCGTTGGCGAGGTTACTCGTCTGGCGTTAGGATAGTTGGGCCACTATTTTCGGCTAACTCTGGATAATCGAGCGTGTAGTGCAAACCGCGGCTCTCTTTACGTTGCATAGCACAACGCACCATCAACTCTGCCACTTGCAGTAAGTTACGCAGCTCAAGCAGGTTATTTGAAACGCGGAAATGACTATAGTATTCGTGGGTTTCTTGTTGCAGTAATTGAATGCGGCGTAGTGCTCGCTCTAAGCGCTTATCTGTGCGGACAATCCCCATGTAATCCCACATAAATAGGCGCAGTTCATGCCAGTTATGTTGGATTACGACCTCTTCATCAGAATTATTGACCTTACTTTCATCCCAACCGGGTAAGCTTGGTGGGAGCTGAGCCGTTGGTAATCCTTTTAAAATATCCTTTGCCGCTGACCAAGCATAAACGACACATTCTAATAGCGAGTTCGACGCCATTCGGTTAGCACCGTGCAAACCGGTGTAGCTAACTTCGCCGATCGCATACAGGTTATGCAGATCCGTTTTACCTTGTTTATTGACAATAACGCCACCACAAGTGTAGTGCGCCGCAGGAACAATCGGAATCGGCTCTTTGGTCATATCAATGCCCAAATCCATCAAGCGTGTATAAATGGTTGGGAAATGTTTTTCAATAAAATCGGCCGGTTTGTGGCTGATGTCCAGATACATACAATCAGCACCTAAACGCTTCATCTCATAGTCGATGGCGCGAGCCACGATATCACGAGGAGCCAGTTCGGCACGTTCATCAAAATCGAGCATGAATCGTGAACCGTCTGGGCGTCTTAAAAAAGCGCCTTCGCCACGTAATGCTTCTGTCAGTAGGAAATTACGTGCTTCAGGGTGGAAAAGACAAGTTGGATGGAATTGATTGAACTCAAGGTTCGCCACTCGGCATCCTGCACGCCACGCCATTGCGATACCATCACCTGAGGAAACATCAGGGTTAGAGGTATATTGATACACTTTTGAGGCGCCGCCCGTGGCTAAAACGACAAACTTAGCGCGGATCGTTTCAACGTGTTCCTCATTGCGGTTCCAAATATAAGCGCCAACCACTCTTTTTTTATCACCACCGATTTTATCTTCGGTGATTAAATCCAGTGCATTGTGACGTTCAAGGATAGTAATGTTGGGGTGATTATGAACATTGTCTTGCAAGGAGGTTTGCATTGCCATGCCAGTGGCATCAGCCGCGTGCAAGATGCGGCGATGACTATGGCCGCCTTCACGAGTTAAGTGATAGCGAGGTGCTTCATCACTGTCATTCTCTTCTCTGTCAAAAGGAACGCCGCCATCGATAAGCCACTGAACACACTCTTTAGCATGCTCGGCTATGAAACGGACAGTATCCTCTTCACAGATCCCTGCGCCCGCAATTTGAGTGTCTTCGACGTGTGACTCAATACTGTCTGATTCGTCAAAAACAGCGGCAATCCCCCCTTGGGCGTAATAAGTGGCACCTTCACTGCGTGGTCCCTTACTCAGTACAATGACTTTACTGTGTTTTGCTACGCGTAGTGCGAGCGATAAACCCGCTGCGCCACTGCCTACGACTAATACATCGCATAGATGTTCACGGTTTGCGTTCATAAAACTTTTAAATTCCCGAACTAGAGTAGAGTTGTCCAACTCTCATTTTAAATATGCATTGCATGTATCTATACTCTTGAAGTGATTCAGCCGCAAGGTTTATCCACTAACGGTATCGCTATGGCTTCAAGCCAATAGCAGTAGAGAAAGATTTGATGCAATACTTTGTAAATGCCATTGTCTTTCGTCTTATCGACCCTCACTATATTGGGGATCCCCTATAGTGAAATTAGATCACATTTATTGAATAATGCTTGGCAAATATTTTTAGACAGAATGGAACTTTCTATTCTCCCTTGAGTCACAATAGTGCTCATGTAAGCGGTGGTGTCAATACTACATTTTGCATAATGAATGCCCATATCTGAGAAGGTAAGGGGAATAACAATAGGAGTACAGGCTCGAATGAACGAGCAACTGACCGATCAAGTATTGATTGAGCGAGTTCAGAGTGGAGATAAGCAAGCGTTTAACCTTTTGGTTTTAAGGTACCAAAATAAAGTCTGCAACCTTATTTCTCGGTATGTGAGCAATTCCGGAGATGTAGCCGATGTCGCACAAGAAGCGTTCATCAAAGCGTATCGGGCTATCCCAAGTTTTCGCGGAGAGAGTGCCTTTTACACTTGGCTATACCGTATTGCTGTTAATACCGCTAAGAATCACATTGTAGCCCAAAGTCGTAGACCGCCCGCTAGCGATGTTGATGCTGAAGATGCTGAATATTACGAAAGTGGCAACGCATTAAAAGAAATATCGAACCCTGAGAACATTACGTTGTCGAAAGAATTGCAGCGGGTCGTTTTTGGTGCGATAGAAGCGTTGCCTGAAGATTTGAAAACTGCGATGACCTTGCGTGAACTGGATGGTTTAAGTTACGAGGAAATAGCAGAAGTCATGGATTGTCCTGTAGGAACGGTGCGTTCTCGCATCTTCCGTGCTCGTGAAGCGGTAGAAAAGAAAATTAAACCTCTTTTATAGCGCTCAAACTGGTAACGAAAATGGTGAATAAATAATGGCTGACAAAGAAAGACTTTCAGCACTCATGGATGGGGAAATGGTCGATAAAGCGCTCATTCAAGAATTAGAGCTCGACCAAGAAAGTTTGCAAACGTGGAAAAATTACCATTTGGTTGGTGATGTGATGCGTGGAGATGCCCCAGTCCGAGCTGAGTGGGATATTGCACAGAGCGTTGCATTAGCATTGGATGACGAGCCCGCACACAGTCGTTTACAATCTGCTTCGGTTATTGATTTTCGTGATGCAAGCCGTGAGTCTCAGCCGACGCCAGCTCAAGCTCGTCGGCAGTTACCGGCTTGGCTTTCCCAATTTGGCCAGGTTGCGGTTGCTGCGTGTGTGTCGTTTGTGGTGATTTTAGGTGTTCAACAATACGGTGGCCGTGATTCAGGAGTGAATCAAAACGACCAATTACCCGTACTGCAAACCATTCCGTTGGCTGGCAGCGCAGAGCCAGTGAGCTTAACGCGTGATTCAGTAGAGCGCCAAACCAGCGAAAGCCGCGTGCAAGAACAACGTCGCCGCGTAAACGCATTATTGCAAGACTACGAGCTGCAACTTCGCCTGAACAGTGAAAGTGCAAGCCCACATAACGATGTACTTGAATCGGTAGTTGAATGAATAAATTCCTGATCAGTGCACTGGCGCTGTTCAGTTTGAACTCTACATTAGCCTTTGCAGAAGACCAACCTGCAGAGGCTTTGTTGCTTCAAATGAACGAGGCCAGTCAGCATTTAAATTATGAGCTGTCTTACATTCTGATTAAGAAAAACAGCATCGATCCACTGCTGTATCGTCATGCAAGTCAAGGCGATCAGCAATTTGCGCATCTCGTTTATCTCAGCGGCCCGATCCGTGAAGTGATTCGCCGTGGCAATGAAGTGAGTTACATTGAACCTGGGGTAGAACCGTTCACCATTGAGTCAAGCACTATGGTTGCGCCGACGATTCCGATGCTAACCAGCAATGTCACTGAATTAGGCCGTTACTACGATTTCGTCAAAGTTGGCCGTGCACGTGAAGCGGGTACGGCTTGCCAAGTGGTGCGAGTGGTGCCGAAAGATGGCTTACGCTATTCCTATATTTTGTGGGTAGATGAAACCAGTAACTTGCCATTGCGAGCTGATTTAGTCGATCGCGACGGCGAGGTGCTTGAGCAATATCGCACTATCTCTTACGCCATTAGCGACAAATTAGCGCAGGCGATGCAAGGGCTAAATGACGTTGAGTTACCCGAAGTATTAACGTTACCGAAAGGCAACCTTACGGAAAGTTTTTGGCAAGTGAGTTGGAAACCTGAAGGCTTTGAACCCAAAGAGCTTAACCGTTATCGTATGGCGATTACTGAGCGTTTGGTAGAGAGCCAGATGTTCAGTGATGGGCTATTTAGTTTTTCTGTCTATATTTCCGATAGTGACAACCATTCGCTGAAAGGCCAACTGGTTCGTCAAGGCCGCCGTACCTTGCATAGTGTGGTGAAAGGAAACAATGAAATCTCAGTGGTCGGTGATATTCCACCGGCAACGGCGCAGCGCATTGCTCAATCGGTGACATTTGTCCAGCCTGCGGCGCCCTCAACAGAGGCAACCAAACCATGATGACGGCGTTAGCAACAGTCACTGCTGTTCAACCTGATGCTAAAGGGTTTCACGTTGAACTCAGTTGTCAGCAGCAGACCAGTTGCAGCAGTTGTTCGTCCTCCAAAAGCTGTGGTACAGGGATCGTATCGAAAGCGATTGGTAACAAAGCGCTGTTATGGCAACTCGATACGAAAAAACCAGTGAAGCAAGGCCAGACGGTTGAAATCGGTTTCCCCGAAAAAAGCTTGCTTCAATCGGCCGCCTTAGTGTATTTGGTGCCGCTTTTTATGATGATGTTTGGCGCTTGGCTGGGTGAGAGCCTCTTGGCCCCTTGGCTCGGTTTAGGTGAGGGCATCGTGATCATCACGGCCGCTGTTTTTATCGCGCTGGGGATCGGAATTGCCAAACGTTGCTCTGTGGTTCTTGAAAAACGATCGCAGCAAGAGGTGGTTTTGGTCCGAGTCCTTGGTGAACCTATCGCCTAATTTATGATGCGAACCCTACCGAAATTGGGTAGAATCGGCCAACTTTATGGAAACGCCGCTTGATGTGGCTTTCTTATGTCCCTTTTTTCAAGAGTTTAGTCATCCCAAATCTATGAAGCACATTCGTAACTTTTCGATTATCGCCCACATCGACCATGGTAAGTCGACCCTATCTGACCGTTTGATCCAAGTTTGTGGTGGATTAAGTGATCGTGAAATGGAATCTCAAGTTCTAGACTCTATGGACCTTGAGCGTGAGCGTGGCATCACCATCAAAGCACAGAGTGTGACGCTCGATTACAAAGCAAACGATGGCGAGACATACCAGCTCAACTTTATCGATACTCCTGGACACGTTGACTTTTCTTATGAAGTTTCCCGTTCTTTAGCCGCCTGTGAAGGTGCTCTATTGGTGGTGGATGCTGGTCAAGGCGTTGAAGCGCAAACATTGGCTAACTGTTATACCGCCATTGAAATGGACCTTGAAGTTGTCCCAATCCTAAATAAGATTGATTTGCCAGCCGCAGAGCCTGAACGCGTAGCGGAAGAAATTGAAGATATTGTCGGCATCGATGCTATTGACGCAGTGCGCTGCTCTGCGAAAACAGGCCTTGGCGTGGATGAAGTGCTAGAAAAAATCGTTTCTGGTATTCCGGCTCCTGAGGGCGATCATGCTGCGCCGCTGCAAGCGTTAATCATCGATTCTTGGTTTGATAACTACTTAGGTGTTGTCTCTTTAGTGCGAGTGAAAAATGGTGCGCTGAAGAAAAATGACAAGATTAAAGTGATGAGCACAGGCCAAACTTGGGGTATTGACCGTTTAGGTATTTTTACGCCAAAACAAGTCGACAAAACCATGTTGAACACTGGTGAAGTGGGCTGGGTGGTTTGTGGTATTAAAGACATTCTCGGCGCTCCTGTAGGTGATACTCTGACCAGCGCGAAAGATCCGTGTGAAAAAGCATTGCCAGGCTTTAAAAAAGTGAAACCGCAGGTGTATGCGGGGCTTTTCCCTGTCTCTTCTGATGATTACGAAAACTTTCGTGATGCGTTAGGTAAACTGAGCCTAAACGATGCCTCGTTATTCTATGAGCCAGAAAGTTCGGCCGCCCTTGGTTTTGGTTTCCGTTGTGGTTTCTTGGGTATGCTCCACATGGAGATTATTCAAGAGCGTTTAGAGCGCGAATACGATCTTGACCTTATCACCACTGCGCCAACGGTAGTCTATGAAGTGAAGAAGACCGATGGCACGATGCTTTATGTTGATAGCCCTGCTAAATTGCCTGCGGTGAACGACATTGAAGAGATTCGTGAACCGATTGCGCGTTGTAACATTTTGACCCCTTCTGAATATTTGGGTAACGTCATTATGTTGTGCGTTGAAAAGCGTGGCGTGCAGGTTGATATGGTCTATCACGGTAACCAAGTAGCCTTGACTTATGATGTGCCGATGGCCGAAGTGGTGCTTGATTTCTTTGACCGCTTGAAGTCAACTTCTCGTGGTTATGCATCACTTGATTATGGTTTCCAACGCTTTGAAGCTTCAAGCATGGTCCGTGTGGATATCTTGCTGAATGGTGACAAAGTGGATGCGTTAGCCATCATCACTCACAAAGACAATTCGCAAACGCGCGGTCGTCAAGTGGTTGAGAAAATGAAAGAGTTTATCCCTCGCCAAATGTTTGATATCGCGATTCAAGCGGCGATCGGTAACCACATTATTGCTCGTTCAACCGTGAAGCAGCTGCGTAAAAACGTACTGGCGAAATGTTACGGTGGTGATATTAGCCGTAAGAAAAAACTGCTTAAGAAGCAGAAAGAAGGTAAGAAGCGCATGAAGCAAATTGGTAATGTTGAGTTGCCACAAGAAGCCTTCCTTGCCATTTTGCACGTAGGTAAAGATTAAGCATTGCTTTGTTCTTATGCATGCAGCAGTCACCATTTAAGTGAAAGAGTTTCGGCTCTTTCACTTTCGTATTTTTAGATAAGGGAACTCCATGGCGAATACATTTTCACTCATCTTGGTGATCGTCACATTAGTGACCGGCATAGTTTGGGTGCTGGAGAAGTTGGTGTGGGCGAAAAAACGTCAACAGAAGATGGCCGCTATTGAAGCGCAAACCAACGGCTTGGATGACAAACTCAGCGCCAAAATTTCCGTGCAACCTTGGTGGATTGAAAACAGTGTTTCCATCTTCCCTGTGATTGCTTTTGTGCTGGTGCTACGCTCTTTTGTGTACGAACCTTTTCAGATTCCATCTGGCTCAATGATGCCAACGTTGCTGGTGGGCGACTTCATCTTAGTTGAGAAATACGCTTACGGTTTGAAAGACCCAGTATGGCGTACTCAACTGGTCGAAACTGGTAAACCAGAGCGTGGTGATGTCGTGGTCTTTAAATACCCACCGCAACCAAGCATTGACTACATCAAGCGCGTGGTCGGCATGCCGGGCGACACAGTTCGTTATAGCAGCAACAAAGAGATTTGTATTCAAGCTCAAGGTTCAACAGAATGTAAACAGGTCAAACTGTCCAATGTTGAAGAGAGTGAGTTCAACCAAAATGGCATCCCTTTAATTCAAGTGAATGAAAAGTTAGGTCAGGTTGAACACCAGATTTTGATCAATCCATTGCGTCGTGATCGTGTTGATGCTTATCAGCCACGCCATGGCGTTAATGAATGGGTTGTTCCTCAAGGTCAGTATTTTGTGATGGGTGATAACCGTGACAACAGTGCTGATAGCCGTTACTGGGGCTTTGTTCCAGAAGCAAACTTAGTCGGTAAAGCGGTCGGTATTTGGATAAGTTTTGAGTTTGAACGTGGTGCCGATAGCGTTTTACCTTCGTGGATCCCAACTGGTGTGCGTTTTAACCGCATTGGTGGCATTAACTAGGCTAGCTTTGGCTAGCCATCACTACATCGAGAGAGCATGAATTCTCCAATTAGTAAATTAGAAACTAAACTCGGTTATTCATTTAATGATCCCGAGTTTATTTCCTTAGCACTGACACATCGCAGTGCAAATGGTAAGCACAATGAACGTCTTGAGTTTCTGGGCGATTCAATTTTAAGTTTTGTCATCGCTGATGAGCTGTACCACCGTTTCCCTAAAATTAACGAAGGGGATATGAGTCGTATGCGCGCTACGCTTGTGCGTGGTCACACATTGGCTGAACTGGGCAGAGAATTTTGCCTAGGAGATTACTTAAAATTAGGTCCAGGTGAGTTGAAAAGTGGTGGTTTCCGCCGTGATTCAATCCTTGCTGATGCCGTAGAAGCCATCATTGGTGCGATTTATTTAGACAGCGATACCGAAGTAGTACGACGTATTATTTTGAGCTGGTATCAAGAGCGCCTTGACGCCATTGAGCCGGGCGTATCGCAAAAAGACCCAAAAACTCGCCTACAAGAGTTTCTGCAAGGTAGAAGAAAGCAACTGCCTATCTACACAGTGACTAATATTAAAGGTGAAGCACACAACCAAGAATTTACGGTATCGTGTGATGTAGCAGGAATGGGAACGCCTGTAATTGGTAAAGGCACCAGTCGTCGTAAAGCTGAACAATCGGCGGCTGAAATTGCACTAGAGCAACTGACAAATGGCTGATAACGAATTTGATTTGGATGCGTACTTCGCATCAAACACCAACAGCAATGAAGCAACTCCGGAAAGTGGTGAGCAGCACTGTGGTTTTATCGCCATTGTGGGTCGCCCCAATGTCGGGAAATCAACCCTGCTGAATAACTTACTGGGACAAAAGATATCCATCACATCGCGCAAGCCTCAAACCACTCGTCACCGCATTATGGGTGTCGATACAGAGGGGCCGTACCAAGCGATTTACGTTGATACTCCGGGGTTACACATTGAAGAAAAGCGTGCGATTAACCGCTTGATGAACCGTGCGGCAAGTAGTTCTCTCAGTGATGTTAACTTAGTGCTGTTCTTAGTCGATGGCACTCAGTGGACCGCCGATGATGAAATGGTGCTCAACAAGTTACGCAATGCTAATTTCCCTGTAGTGTTGTGTGTCAATAAAGTCGATAACGTGAAAGATCGTAACGATGTAATGATGCATATGCTAGAGCTATCGAAGAAAATGGAATTTGTTGATGTCGTGCCGATTGCGGCAAAACATGGCAAAAACGTCGATGTATTGCGTAAACATGTGCGTGAGCATTTACCTCAAGCCACGCATCACTTCCCTGAAGAGTATGTGACTGATCGCTCGCAGCGCTTCATGGCTTCCGAGATTGTGCGTGAAAAACTGATGCGCTTTACTGGTGAAGAGCTGCCGTATTCAGTAACCGTTGAAATTGAACGTTTTGACTATAACCCTGAAACCGATGGTTTTCATATTAACGCGTTGATCCTCGTTGAACGCAGCGGCCAGAAAAAAATGGTGATCGGCAAAGGTGGTGAAAAAATCAAAACCATCGGCCGTGAAGCGCGTTTAGATATGGAAGAGCTGTTTGGTCGCAAGGTTTACCTAGAAACTTGGGTGAAAGTTAAATCCGGCTGGGCAGATGATGAACGTGCCCTTCGTAGCCTTGGTTATATTGACGATCTATAACCTCTATTCGAGGTGGGCGAGAACATCGCTCACTTTTGAGTGCTGATATGTCAGACGGTTTACAGCGCTGTTTTGTCCTTCATCGACGTCCTTATAGCGAGTCGAGCCTAATCCTTGATGTGTTTAGCGAGGAGTATGGCCGCGTCACCTTAATGTCCAAAGGCGCACGCAGTAAACGATCGAACTTAAAAGGTGCACTGCAACCTTTTACCCCCTTATTGCTCAAATGGTCAGGCAACGGTTCAATGAAAACCTTGCGCCAAGCTGAACCGATTAGCCTTGGCTTACCGCTCAATGGTATTCATCTCTATTCTGCCATGTACGTCAATGAGCTGATTGGCCGCGTGCTTGCGCAAGAAGTGCCTTGCCCAGGTCTGTTCCATGATTATCTGCATGCACTCACCGAGTTGGCTCAGTGTGAAAATCCAGAACCAGCACTGCGCCGTTTTGAACTCGCGTTGCTAGCTTCAATGGGTTATGGCGTTGATTTCTTGCATTGCGCCGGAACGGGAGAAGCTATCGATCCTCGCATGACTTATCGCTATCGCGAGCAAAAAGGTTTTATCGCTTCTGTTAGGCGCGATAACCTCACGTTTATGGGTGATGAGTTGATTGCCATTAGTGAGCGGCGCTTTGTCAGTAAAGAGCAGCTTCAAGCGGCAAAACGCTTTACACGCATAGCGTTAAAGCCGTATCTTGGCGGCAAACCTTTAAAAAGCAGGGAGCTTTTCCTGCCCATGTCTAGTTTTTCCAGAGTACGGAGTATAGGAAAATGAGCGCAATTTACTTAGGCGTTAATATCGATCACATCGCCACGTTACGAAATGCCCGCGGTACTAAATACCCAGATCCCGTGCATGCTGCTGAAATGGCAGAGCGTGCCGGAGCCGATGGCATTACCATTCACCTACGTGAAGACCGACGCCATATCAAGGATCGCGATGTGCGTATTTTGCGCGAGACGTTGCAAACTCGAATGAACCTCGAGATGGCCGTTACCGACGAAATGATTGATATTGCTCTGCAAACCCAGCCTGAATTTGTGTGTTTAGTGCCTGAAAAGCGTGAAGAACTAACGACGGAAGGTGGGCTGGACGTATTAGGACAGCTTGACAAAGTGAAAGCGGCAACCGAAAAACTGACCGCTGCAGGCATCAAAGTCTCTCTGTTTATTGATGCTGATCGTGAGCAGATTAACGCAGCTAAAACTTGCGGTGCACCGTTTATTGAATTGCATACTGGTCATTACGCCGATGCAACAACCGAAGCGGATCAGCAAGATGAGTTAAAGAAAATTGCGGCGGCTGCGAGTTATGCAAGTGATTTGGGCATTACGGTGAACGCTGGTCACGGTTTGACTTACCACAACGTAGCTGCCATTGCTGCACTGCCTGAAATTTACGAACTCAACATTGGGCACTCGATTATCGGGCGTGCTGTATTTGATGGTTTGGAGAAGTCGGTCGCCGATATGAAAGCCATCATGCAAGCGGCTCGCAAATAAGGTCTACCGATGGCGATTATCGGCTTAGGGACTGATATTGCGGAAATTGAACGCATAGAAAAAGCATTGTCACGCAGTGGCGATGCTTTTGCCGAGCGGGTGCTAACCCAAGATGAATTGGCGGTGTTCCATTCGCTCAAGAAAAAAGGGCGCTATTTAGCGAAACGTTTTGCCGCTAAAGAAGCGGCATCTAAAGCGCTTGGTACGGGTATTGCGCATGGCGTTAGCTTTCAGGATTTTACCGTCACCAACGACGCCAACGGAAAACCCGTGCTAACACTATCAGGTAAGGCTAAGCAGTTGGCTGCCACAGCCGGTGTGAATCACATTCACCTAACCATTTCTGATGAGCGTCATTATGCGGTGGCGACGGTGATTTTAGAGTCTTAATCTGTCAATCTTCTCTGCTTGCTGATAAGCAAACATGGCAACTGCGCGGCAAGCCCCTTTTTTCATTCGGTTAAATTGTCTCTTCGGTTAAATTGCTCATTCGCTTAAATACGGTTTAGCGGTAGCGATCACTTTGTCCATCTCATCTTGTAACTCAAATAATTCCGGTTCGACATCGCTGATGGATTTGCCGGAGCGCAATGCCTGTTCGAGCGCCGCGCACACTTTTTTCAAGCGGGGTACGCCACTGTATGAGCAACTGCCGTGCAGTTTATGAATATGGTGCAGTAGATCTTGAGTAGAGTATTCATCATCTTCCAACGCCATACTGACGACTTGGCTCACCTGTGGAATCGAATCAACTAGCATCTGTAGCAGCTCTTTGGCCAAATCTTCCTTGTTGGCTGATTGTTTGAGTGCATTTTGCCAGTCAATGATAATGGTGTGATTAGGCTGCTCAGCTTCCTGTGACGGAGACGGTATAACTTGTTCTGTGAGTTGTAATTTCTCCAACTGTTTACGGTTGGCGTAGGGGTTCCAGTGTGCTAACACTTGCTGCAAGATGTGCTCTTCAATCGGCTTAGTGAGGTAATCATCCATTCCTTCTTTCAGCAGACGATCGCGCTCTCCGATCATTGCATGAGCCGTTACCGCAATCACGGGCGTTTGGTGATTGAGTACCGTTTTCTTAATTTCCTGGCAAGCGGTGACCCCATCCATCTGTGGCATTTGGATGTCCATCAAAATCATATCAAATTTCTGGCGGCTTGCTTGTTCGACCGCTTCTTGGCCATTCGTGCAAGCAATGACGGTTTCAACACGTTCTTGCAGCAGGGCCATGATCAGTTTGAGGTTGGCAGGGTTATCATCCACCGCCATTACTTTCAGGGGCAGTGTATCGAGTGTGATCGGTAGATCTTGAATGGCAGGCTGTACCGGTTGGTGCGCGATTAACAGTTGCAGCAATTTTTTACGTGACAGTGGCTTGGTAATGCACTGTACTGGATGATGCTGCATTAAATAATCGGATAGTGCGAGCTCGGTACTTGGTGCACCGATAATCACGTTGTCGGCAAGCTGAATAGCCTTTGTGACCCACTGCTCAACCAAATTTAAATCAGTCTCTCTACTTGGGGCTAAATTGAGTAATACATAATCGAAGCGATCCGTCTCTTCTGGCATCACTGCTCGATATGTGACGCTCAACCCTGCCTGCACCAACATTTGCTGGATGATTGAGGCGGCTTGCATATTGGGTTCAACGAGCAACAGCTGTTTATTGCTTAAAATATGTGGGTCAAGCCAGTCGCTCATCGGCATTTCAGTGGTATTGAGACGCAGCGTAAACCAGAAGGTGGAACCTTGGTGAAGGCGGCTGGTTAGGCTAATTTCGCCGCCCATGTGATTGACCAATTTCTGAGTAATAACCAAACCAAGTCCAGTGCCGCCGTAGCGACGAGAAATACTGGCATCGGCTTGGCTAAAGGCTTGGAACAGCTGTGCTTGTTGGCGCTCTGAAATACCAATGCCGGTGTCGCGCACCATAAATTGCAGCTCAACCACATTGTCGCGTTGTGAGCGCAATTCAACACTGATGTCGATGTTGCCACGTTCGGTGAACTTAATCGAGTTACCGACAAGGTTGGTCAACACTTGTTGGATACGAAGTGGGTCACCTACCAAGCCTGCTGGGATTTTTTGATCCACTTTAAGAGTGATTTCCAATCCTTTTTCATGAGCACTGGTCGCTTGGAGGTTAACCACCTCTTCCAAACTTTCTTGAAACTCGAACGGAATATTTTCCAGCGCTAACTTACCGGCTTCTAGCTTGGAGAAATCCAAAATGTCATTGATGATGTTCAATAAGTTATTAGCCGATTTTTCAATGGTTTGTAAGTAATCTGCTTGGCTATTCGTCAACTGGGTTTTGAGCATTTGGCGGGTGAAGCCAATGACACCGTTAAGTGGCGTGCGCAACTCATGGGACATGTTAGCAAGAAATTCTGATTTTATGCGCGCGGCTTCTTGGGCGCGTTTTTTGGCAATGTCCAATTCAACGTTTTGGATTTCCAACTGCTCTAAGGTTTCTCGCAAATCCGAGGTGGCTTGGTCGATACTGTGCTGCATTTCGACGTGATATTCCGATAGCGATACCGCCATCGCGTTGATCCCTTTTTTGAGCGAATCTAACTCACCGTGCATTTTGCCTTCGATCCGCACATCAAGGTGGCCGCGACGAATTCTATCCACCATGTTTTTCATGTGTGAGATAGGGCGAGTCACATCGTGCAGGAGTCGGAATGCGAACATCCCTGATAAACCGAGCCCAAGCGCAAGCACTAAAAAAGCGGAAAATACCTCTTGATACTGTTGTAAACGCAATGAAGAGAGATCCAACTCTATCGCGATATAGCCGAGCGCAGGCGTTGATGTATTGGCATTTATACCTTCGGTTAGACGGTTTTCGGCCAAAATTGGCGTGCGCAGTATTAAAGTGTTCTCGGTGAGATTTGAGCTGCTTAAAATCGGAATGGGCTTATCTTTTGGATAAGTTAAGCTTTCAAAGTTAGGGTGAAAATTCGAGGTGACAAACAGTTCGTGGTTGGCGTCAAACACCGCAATACTACGGACAAATTTAGAGTTCTTTCGATGCGCGTAGCTGATAATGCGGCGTACCGACTCACGGCTTTGGTTTTTTAAGGCGTCTTCACTAGCAATGGCCAAGGGCTCGATGATGCTTGCCCCCGCATTGATCACCTGTTTTTCCAGATCATGGTAGCGATTGAATGAGAAAAAAGCACTGAGCAACAAGCCGATAATTAAGGTTGGAGCTAAGGTTAAAGTAATAACGCGCGCGCGTAAGCCATATCTGGTCATTATTGTCTAAACATCGTGGTGTGGATATGGGAAAATAGCCCGCAATTTGATGAGCAAGCCTGTACGAAAATCGTTTAATTGACGGCTAGCTTAATCAAGTCGAGTAAGTTCGACAATCATCCCCGCACTAAATAGTGACGCTAGGGCAAAAAACATCGATTTAATTTTACTTAGGCACAGAGCATGGCACGTTTTTTCCAACCGAAAAAGAAAGCGCAATTAGAAACAAAACATCAAACGGTATTGATTGAACGTCTTGATCATCAAGGTTCTGGTATCGCTTATCAACACAATAAACTGCTTTTTGTTGATGGCGCGCTGCCCGGTGAGCAAGTGCTGATGCAGCTAACTGAAAGCAAAAGTAAATACTCTCGCAGTCAGTTGATTAAAGTCTTAACGGCCAGTGAACAACGCGTGACGCCATTTTGTCGCCATTACGGTCAATGTGGTGGTTGCGATCTGCAGCATTTAGAGCACAGTGCGCAGGTGGCGCACAAAGAGCAAACACTCTCGCAATTGATGAGTAAATTCGCCGGACAAACGTTGGCATTGAGCCCCGCAATAAGTTGCGCCGATAAAGGCTATCGCCGCCGCGCCCGCATCAGCGTGTTGTGGGACAAAAAGCAGCAACAGCTGCAATTTGGTTTTCGCAAAAAGCAGAGCAAGCAAATCGTTAACGTGACGGACTGCCCAGTGCTAGAACCACAACTCAACACGCTACTTACACCTATCCAAGCGCTGTTAACGCAATTTAAATCTCAGCAAGCGATTGGCCATGTTGAATTGGTGCTGGGTGATCAAGGCGCGGTGATGGTGTTACGCCATCTTCAGCCGCTGCCAAGTGAAGATCACGCGGCGCTGCTGGCGTTTGCTCAGCAGCATCATCTCACTTTGTATGTGATGCCAGAAAGCGATCAGCTCGAACGTCTTCACGGAGAGATGGCAAGCTACTGTGAAACCGGATCAGTTATCGAATTTTTGCCCTCCAACTTTATTCAAGTCAATCGTCAAGTAAACCAAAAAATGGTGGCTCAAGCATTGGAATGGTTAGCCTTGACTGAGGATGACCGAGTGTTGGACCTATTTTGTGGCGTAGGGAACTTTAGTTTGCCGATGGCCCAATACGCTCAATCGGTGGTGGGCATTGAAGGTGTGGATGAGATGGTTGAGCAAGCGACACAAAACGCGCAGCGCAATCAAATCGACAATATCACGTTCTACCAAGCAAATTTGGAACAAGATATGTCAACGCAAGCGTGGGCAAAGCAAAAATTTGCTAAAGTACTACTCGACCCAGCGCGAGCCGGGGCGGCAGGCATTGTCGACCAATTGGCTAAGCTCGGCGCTCAGCGCGTGGTGTACGTTTCTTGTAACCCGGCAACACTGGCAAGAGACAGTCAAAGTTTACTCAGCCAAGGTTATAAGTTGGTAAAACTTGGCATGTTGGATATGTTTCCACACACCAGTCATTTAGAATCGATGGCGCTATTTGTAAAAAGTCGGTAGACAGAGAACTAACTCAGTCGAAGTTAGTCGAATACCACAAACTATAAAACTAGGACGAATCAGATGGTTGCGGTACGAAGCGCACACTTGAATCCAGACGAACAGTTTGAGCTAGATAAATGGATTGCGAGTTTACATCAAGATAAAAGCACAGCTTCTAAACTGACGGACGTATACCGTCAGTGTGAAACGTTATTAGAAGGTCAGGCCAAAGGACCGCTACTGCTGTGGCGCGGCCGTGAAATGATCGAAATCCTGATTACCTTATCGATGGATCGCGCCACTTTAGTCGCGGCTCAGCTCTTTCCTATCGTCAGTAGTGGGCTTTTTGACCGTGAAGTATTAGAAGAGACCTATGGTAAAGGCATAGTGAAGCTGATTGATGGTGTCGAAGAGATGGCGGCACTTGGTCAGTTAAACGTCACCTTGCAAGGCAGTGAAGCTTCAGAGCAGGTGGATAACGTTCGCCGCATGCTGCTTGCGATGGTAGATGATTTTCGTTGCGTGGTGATCAAATTAGCGGAGCGCATTTGTAATTTACGTGAAGTAAAAGATGAACCTGACGAAATTCGCCGTGTAGCGGCTAAAGAGTGCGCCAATATCTATGCTCCTTTAGCAAATCGCTTGGGCATTGGTCAGCTCAAATGGGAAATTGAAGATTACGCATTTCGCTACCAGCAGTCCGATACCTATAAACAAATTGCTAAGCAGCTTTCCGAGCGCCGCATCGTGCGCGAACAATATATTCACGATTTTGTCGAAGATCTGCGCGCCGAGATGAAGCTTTCTCATATCAATGCCGAAGTGAGTGGCCGTCCGAAACACATCTATAGCATCTGGCGCAAAATGCAGAAGAAAGGGTTGGCTTTCGATGAACTGTTTGATGTGCGTGCAGTTCGCATTATTGCTGATCAACTGCAAGACTGTTACGCCGCCTTGGGCGTTGTTCATACCAAATACAAACACCTGCCTAGCGAATTTGATGATTACGTTGCTAATCCGAAACCGAATGGCTATCAATCCATTCATACGGTGATTTTAGGGCCAGAAGGCAAAACCATCGAAATTCAAATTCGTACTAAGCAGATGCATGAAGAGTCTGAACTTGGGGTTGCTGCGCACTGGAAATATAAAGAGGGCGCAACGGTTGCCCGCAGCGGTTACGATGAGAAAATTACTTGGTTGCGTAAGCTTCTTGACTGGCAAGAAGAGATGTCTGATTCGGGTGAGATGATCGACGAGCTGCGTAGCCAGGTGTTTGATGATCGCGTTTACGCCTTTACACCTCGTGGTGATGTGGTTGATTTACCCATGGGAGCCACGCCGCTCGATTTTGCCTACCATATTCACTCTGAAGTGGGGCATCGCTGCATCGGTGCCAAAGTCGCGGGTCGTATTGTTCCATTTACTCATAAATTATCTATGGGTGATCAAGTCGAAATCATCACTCAGAAAGAGCCGAATCCGTCGCGTGATTGGCTAAATCCAGCAACGGGGTTTGTTCATTCAGGCCGTGCGCGCGCCAAGATTAACGCTTGGTTCCGTAAACAAGGCCGCGAGAAAAACCTTGAAGCCGGACGAGAGATCCTCGAGTCAGAATTAGCTAAAATCGGCGCTACGCTAAAAGATGCCGATAAATACGCGCTCAAACGTTTTAACGTCAATACGCCTGATGAGCTGTACGTCGGCATTGGCAGTGGTGATTTGCGAATCAACCAAATCGTCAATCACATCAATGCTTTGGTGAATAAGCCGACCGCTGAGCAAGAAGATCAACAAGCACTGCAAAAATTGCAAGATGCGCAAACTCGTCCAGCTCAGCCACATCGAGCGCACAAAGATGCCGTTGTAGTGGAAGGGGTAGATAACCTCATGACACACCTAGCGCGCTGTTGCCAACCTATCCCGGGTGATGAGATCAAAGGTTACATTACTCAAGGGCGTGGTATTTCAGTCCATCGCAGTGACTGTGAACAGCTAGAAGAGCTGAGCCATCACGCACCTGAACGCATCATTGATACCGTTTGGGGGCGCGGGTTTGTTGGAACCTATATTTTGACTTTGCGCGTTGAAGCGATGGAGCGAGGTGGGTTACTCAAAGACATCACCACCTTGCTTGCGAATGAGAAAGTGAAAGTCATCAGCATGAAAAGTCGTAGCGACTACAAAAGACAGTTGATCATCATGGATTTTGATCTTGAAGTGAGCAACATCGAAGCGCTGTCACGAGTATCAATGCGAGTAGAGCAGATCAAAGATGTCATGTTGGTGAAACGCCTAGGCTAAATTTCATATCACAGTAACACTCTTATTGGCGTGAATCGCAATTAAATCGCGACGCAAGCGCCTTGGGTTTTCAAAGGCGAGTGGCAATGACTGCTCGCTTTTTTATTTTAAATATTGATGTAAGGAGCGGATAAATGAGCCACCCAATCGAACAACTGGAACAGATCATGGCACAGTTGCGTGACCCAAAAACAGGTTGTCCTTGGGATATCAAGCAAACTTTTGACACGGTTGTTCCTTACACAATCGAAGAGACCTATGAAGTGGTGGAAGCGATCCACAACCAAGATTGGCCTAATCTCAAAGAAGAATTAGGTGACTTGCTGTTTCAAGTTATTTTTTATAGTCAAATGGCGAAAGAGCAAGGGTTGTTTGATTTCTCGCAAGTTGTTGAAACGGTGAATGAAAAACTTACGCGCCGCCATCCTCATGTTTTTTCGGGTGCCAAGTTTGAGGATGAAGCGCAAATCAACGCCAATTGGGAAGCTGAAAAAGCCAAAGAAAAGGTACAAGCAGGAAAAAAAGATCAAAGTATTCTAGACTCAATACCACACGCTTTTCCGTCTCTTTTACGTGCTACAAAGATTCAAAAAAAGTGTGCCCAATATGGCTTTGATTGGGATTCTATCGGCCCAGTGGTTGATAAAGTTCAAGAAGAGATCGAAGAAGTCATGGAAGAGGCGTTGCAAATCAACCCTGATCCGGTTCGAGTAGAGGATGAAATGGGCGATCTATTATTTGCCACTGTTAACTTTGCTCGGCACTTAAAAATTGATCCAGAAGTGGCGTTAAATAAAGCAAATCGAAAGTTTTCACGTCGATTTAAAGGCATTGAAATGCTGGTGGCACGTCAGCACAAAACCTTGACCGATTTTTCTCTCGAAGAATTGGATGCGATGTGGAATGAAGTGAAGCGCTTGGAGTCGAAGTAATACCCTGTGTTGGCAATCCACAATAAAACCCACCCATTGAGACAAATTTGACTCATTTGAGTGGTGTGATCAGCCATATCAAGCGGTGCTCTTTGATTTGAAGCAAAAAATAAAAAATGACAGTGTGATAGATTTCACGTTGTAGCGAATAAGGGCTTCTGGTATATTTTTATCCCGTCCAGAAGAAATCCATTTCCCTCATTCAACCAATTTCAGGTTAAACATGACGACAAATTACATTTTTGTTACTGGCGGGGTTGTATCCTCTCTAGGTAAAGGTATTGCGGCAGCATCTCTTGCGGCGATTTTAGAAGCTCGTGGTCTTAAAGTGACTATGATGAAGCTTGACCCTTACATCAACGTTGACCCAGGCACAATGAGCCCAACTCAACATGGTGAAGTGTTTGTCACGGAAGATGGCGCTGAAACTGACCTTGACCTTGGTCACTACGAACGTTTTATTCGTACCAAAATGACCAAGCGCAATAACTTTACTGCTGGTCGTGTTTATGCCGATGTATTGCGTAAAGAGCGCCGCGGTGACTACCTAGGTGCAACGATTCAGGTTATTCCACACATCACTAATGCGATTAAAGATCGCGTTATCGCAGGCTCTGAAGGTCACGATGTCGCTATCGTTGAAGTGGGCGGAACCGTTGGTGATATCGAGTCATTGCCATTTATGGAAGCGATTCGTCAGCTTGCGATTGAAGTGGGCCGTGAACACGCGATGTTTATGCACCTGACTTTAGTTCCTTACCTTGCCGCTGCTGGTGAAGTGAAAACCAAACCGACTCAACATTCAGTTAAAGAGCTGCTTTCTATCGGCATTCAGCCTGATATTTTGGTTTGTCGTAGCGATCGCGTTATCCCAGCGAACGAACGTAAGAAAATTGCTTTGTTCTGTAACGTGCCTGAAAAAGCCGTTATCTCGATGAAAGATGTTGATTCTATCTACAAGATCCCTCAACTGATCAAAGCTCAAGGTTTGGATGATATCGTTTGTAACCGTTTTGCTATTAAAGCACCGGAAGCGGATCTTTCTGAATGGGAACAAGTGATTTACGAAGAGGCTAACCCAACCGCTGAAGTGGTGATCGGGATGGTCGGTAAATACATTGAATTGCCTGATGCTTACAAATCGGTTAACGAAGCACTGAAACACGCAGGTTTGAAAAACCGTTTGAGCGTGAAAATTAAATACATCGATTCTCAAGACGTTGAAACCAAAGGTGCGGAAGTGCTGACTGGTTTGGACGCAATCCTCGTACCTGGCGGTTTTGGTGACCGCGGTATCGAAGGCAAAATTCTTGCTGCGCAATATGCCCGCGAAAACAAAGTTCCTTACCTAGGGATTTGTCTAGGTATGCAAGTGGCGCTGATCGAATACGCACGTAATGTTGCGGGTATGAAAGGTGCGCATTCAACAGAATTTAACAAAGAGACTCAATACCCTGTGGTAGGCTTGATCACTGAATGGGTAGATGACGAAGGTAACGTAGAAGAGCGTACTGAAAAGTCTGATCTTGGTGGTACTATGCGCCTTGGTTCGCAGCTATGCCACTTAGAAAAAGGCACTAAAGCGTATGAGCTTTACGGTAGTGCAACCATTCATGAACGTCATCGTCACCGTTATGAAGTTAATAATAAACTTCGTCCGCAGATCGAAAAAGCCGGCTTGAAAGTATCAGGTCTGTCTGCTGATAAGAAGCTAGTTGAAGTGATTGAGAACCCTGCTCACCCATGGTTTGTAGCAGCTCAGTTCCACCCAGAATTCACGTCAACCCCTCGTGATGGTCACCCACTATTTGCAGGCTTTATTAAAGCGGCAGGTGAGTTCCAACGCGGTGAATCAGAGAAGTAACAAGGATACGGGCAGTTGCAATTGTTGTGCTGCTGCCCTTTATAGTTTTGACATTTAAATTCAACGAGAGGAAACATTAATGTCTAAGATCGTTAAAGTTCTAGGTCGCGAAATCATCGACTCACGTGGTAACCCAACAGTAGAAGCTGAAGTTCACCTAGAAGGCGGTTTCGTAGGTATGGCAGCTGCGCCATCTGGTGCATCTACTGGTTCTCGCGAAGCTCTTGAGCTACGTGACGGTGACAAATCACGTTTCCTAGGTAAAGGTGTTCTTAAAGCGATTGCAGCTGTAAACGGCCCAATTGCTGATGCTCTAGTTGGTAAAGATGCTAAAGATCAAGCAGCTATCGACCAAGTGATGATCGACCTTGATGGTACTGAAAACAAATCTAACTTCGGTGCGAACGCAATCCTAGCGGTTTCTCTAGCGAACGCAAAAGCGGCTGCGGCTGCGAAAGGCATGCCTCTATACGAGCACATTGCTGAGCTAAACGGTACTGCTGGCCAATTCTCTATGCCTCTACCAATGATGAACATCATCAACGGTGGCGAGCACGCAGATAACAACGTAGACATCCAAGAGTTCATGATCCAACCTGTTGGCGCAAAAACTCTTAAAGAAGCAGTACGTATGGGTGCAGAAGTATTCCATAACCTAGCTAAAGTTCTGAAGTCTAAAGGCTACAACACTGCTGTTGGTGACGAAGGTGGTTTCGCTCCTAACCTAAAATCTAACGCTGAAGCGCTAGAAGTTATTGCAGAAGCGGTTGCAGCGGCTGGCTACGTGCTAGGCAAAGACATCACTCTAGCGATGGACTGTGCAGCATCTGAGTTCTTCGACAAAGACGCTGGCATCTACAACATGAAAGGTGAAGGCAAAACGTTCACTTCAGAAGAGTTCAACCACTACCTAGCGGGCCTTGTTGAGCAATTCCCAATCGTTTCTATCGAAGACGGTTTGGACGAGTCTGATTGGACTGGTTTCAAACACCAAACTGAACTTCTAGGCGACAAAATTCAGCTAGTGGGTGACGATCTATTCGTTACTAACACTAAGATCCTTAAAGAAGGTATTGAGAAAGGTATCGTTAACTCAATCCTTATCAAGTTCAACCAAATCGGTTCTCTAACTGAGACTCTAGCTGCAATTAAGATGGCTAAAGATGCTGGTTACACAGCGGTAATCTCTCACCGTTCTGGCGAAACTGAAGATGCAACTATCGCTGATCTAGCGGTAGGTACAGCTGCAGGTCAAATCAAAACGGGTTCTATGAGCCGTTCTGACCGTGTTGCTAAGTACAACCAACTAATCCGTATTGAAGAAGCGCTAGCTGGTCGTGCTCCTTTCAACGGTCTTAAAGAAGTGAAAGGCCAAGCTTAATCCCACGGGGTACAGCTTAGCATCATTACTTTAAAGAACGCCCTGCATTGCAGGGCGTTTTGTTTTTTCTGCTATCTCAACTCGCATTTTGAATTGCGAGTTGAGAAGAGAAAGATTTACACCGCGCTAATCGCTGCGATCCGTCGTTTATCCAGTTCTTCTTTGATCGCTTTCCCTTGAAAACCATCACGGATCACCTGTTGTACATCGATACTCAGTGCCGCTTGATAAGCTTTGAGAAAAATATCGCGTTGCGGATAAGGGGTCTCTTCGCAACCTAATCGACCCGCATGATCGGCCTGACAACAAAGTAAAACGTCCAGCAAGCGCTCAGGCTTGCGCCATGCATCAAGTTTATCGAGTATTTTGAGTTTGGTGCTGGGTTTTAATTCTGCCGCTCGATGAATATTGGAGTGCTGCTCGCAGACGAGCAGTGCCAACTCTTTACACTCATTTGGAATACGTACCCGCTCGCACAAGGCTTTAATGATGTTAATTCCTGTGTGACAGTGCATTTTATGGCTGGGCCATTCGCTTTTAGGTGTGACTCCTTTTCCTAAGTCATGCACTTGCGCTGCAAAACGAACCGCTATCGATGAAGAGAGCTTCGCCGCTTGCGCTGCAACCATCAAGGTGTGTACTCCGGTATCAATTTCAGGATGCCATTTTTCCGGTTGAGGAACACCAAACAGGCGATCCAGTTCGGGTAATACTACTTTGAGCGCACCGCATTGACGTAAAGCAGAAATGAAAATTTCTGGATGCTGAGTGGCGAGTGATTTCTGCCACTCTTGCCATACGCGCTCGGCGGTTAAGTGTTGCAGCTCACCTGATTGCGTTATCTGTTTCATCAGTGCCATGGTTTCATCGGCAATGGTAAAACCTAAATGCGCAAATTTGGCTGCAAAGCGTGCCACGCGAAGGACGCGCAGAGGATCTTCGATAAAGGCATCAGAAACATGGCGCAGTAGGCGATTGTGCAGATCGCGCTGGCCGCCATAAGGGTCAATAAGCTTACCAGCGTTATCTTGTGCGATGGCGTTAATGGTCAGATCGCGGCGGGCGAGATCCTCTTCCAAAGTCACATCGGGTGCGTAGTAGCAGGCAAAGCCTGTGTAGCCAGCGCCAGTTTTGCGCTCAGTGCGAGCAAGGGCATACTCTTGTTTCGTTTTCGGGTGAAGAAATACGGGAAAATCTTTTCCTACAGGAGTAAAACCAGTGGCCAGCATTTGCTCTGGGCTGCTGCCTACTACAACCCAATCTTTGTCATAGATATCAATATGGAGCAACTGATCGCGTACCGCGCCCCCAACTAAGTATACTTGCACCGGATTACCTTAAATATGCTGAAACGCCATTGGCGATTGATGTTAGTAATGGTACTTTTCATCACAGTGAAATGATAGAGACGAGAGAATGTATAAGGAATTTTTTGGATTTACCGAGCCGCCATTTTCAATTGTACCGAGCTCTCGTTACCTATTTTTGAGCCATCGTCATCGTGAAGCGATGCAACATTTACAAGCAGGGCTGGGTGATGGTGGTGGTTTTGCGCTATTAACTGGCGAAGTGGGGACTGGCAAAACAACCATCGCAAGAGCGATGCTTGCGGCACTCGATGATAGTACTCAGGCGGGGTTTATTTTAAATCCAACTTTTTCGAACATCGAGTTGCTTGAAGCGATTTGTGATGAGTTTGCGCTGTCTTACCCACCTTCAGGGAGTTTAAAAGCGCTTAGCCAAGTAATTTATCATCATTTACTGCATAACCACGCGCAAGGGAAACAGACGCTATTAGTGATAGATGAAGCGCAGCATCTGGCCGCCGATGTACTGGAACAGTTGCGACTACTGACTAACCTTGAAACGGAGAGCCGTAAGTTGCTTAAGGTTTTACTGATTGGTCAGCCTGAGTTACAACAAAAATTGCAATTACCTCAATTACGCCAACTTGCGCAACGTATTACCGGTCGTTATCACTTGCTGCCTCTCAATGTTCAAGAGACAGAGCAGTACATCCACTTTCGTTTAGCGTTAGCCGGCGGTCACAAGGGCGGTCACAAGGGCGGTCACAAGGATTGGTTTGATCAGAAAAGTATCAAATGGATAGCAGAACAGACCCACGGTATTCCGCGTTTAATTAACTTAGTGTGCGATGCGAGTTTCAAGTTAGCCTATCAGCAGGGCGTGAAAGCGCTCTCATTTGAATTAGTGCGTACCGCGGGTCAAGAGGTCATGAATTTTCAGTCTTCGGTCTATCAGTCGCCTCATGCTCGCCTCGTACCGTCTTCAATATCGTATCGCTCTCCTCTCATTGCGGGCTTAATGTTAGCTGTGTTCATTGCGTGGTTTAGCCCGCCATGGATTGATCGCATGATGCGCTTTGCGTTGCCTTCCCCTGAATTACCTAAACCGATCACTCAAGTGGTGATCAGTGCTCAATTGGAACAAGATCTAGAACGCTCGAAGGCATTGGAAGCGGCCATTAGCGATCTTTATAAAGTGTGGGGTTACAGCGCATCTTTGGCCGATAGTTTTTGTGATGCTCAAGCACAAGGACGCTTTCAATGTCAGCGTATGCAGGGTGATTTCAACCAATTAAAGCAGTTAAATTTGCCAGTGGTGCTCACTTTAGCTGCGGAGCAAACACAAGCTTATGCGGTGCTGTACCAGATCAATGCTGAGCAGGTGCAATTGTTAATGTCAGGAAAGCATGTGCAAATTAACCAAAGTCAGCTCAATGACGTATGGACAGGAGAATATCACTACATTTGGCAGCACGATTTACTCCGAACGTTGAAACAGGGCATGCAAGGAGATGATGTTGAACTGCTTGACCAAAAATTGTCTCAGTTACTTGGAGAGCAAGCTACAGGGCATCAACAATTTGATGGTGAGGTAAAGCGCAAAGTAGCTTTTTTCCAACGCTGGCAAAAAATGGACAGCGATGGTATTGCTGGGGCTCGCACTATAAGTCGGCTTGAGCTATTGACTCAACACAACGCACCTCGCCTTCTCATTACTAAGGAGCAAGGATAATGTCGCAAGTGCTTAAAGCATTAGAGCAATCAGAGCTTAGCCACCAGAGCAAAAGCTTACCTCACTCTTCTCATGTGGCAGTATTTAATCAATCCTTGCCATCTTCATGGTGCTCGAAATCATCACTTACCGCGTTGTTTGCTCCATCGCTGCTTTGTTGCGGTTATCTTGTTTATCATTCATATCAAGCGCGAATCGATGAGCTAGAACAATTGAAGCGCAATGCGACACAAGTTGTGCAACAAGAGGGGGCTTACCAAGTTCTGGAATACCCTGACTTTGGTGAGTTACAAACCAATACACCACGAGTGAAAACTCTTGCAGAGACAAGCTCTACGCCGCCATTTACTCCTTTACATGGTACCCAGTTGACGACTCGTGAGCCGCGAGATAAAAACGCAGATCAGGAGTTTGGCCTTAATGATCTCGACTTAAGTCAATTATCCCCGGAATTGGTACAACGAGTTGAGTTGGCGATTCAAGGCAAAGATCAAGTCGTACTGGTAGGAGACACATCAAAAGGTCATCTTCTGCTCACAGAACATCTTGATACCTTTTCAGGACGTATCCCAGCGCTGAATTTCCAGACTCACGTTTATTCAAGTCGCACAGATAAACGATGGGTAAAAATTAATGGCGTAGAGCGAAAGGTAGGCGATGATGTGGTGAATGGCGTGCAATTAGTCGAGATCAATCCGCAATCAACCTTGATACGTTTCGATGGTGAATTGATTGAAATCCCAGCTCTTTATGATTGGAAAGGATAAAAAAACGGTCACCTTTCTCTGGTGACCGTTTTTCAAGTGATAGATCCAGTCTGTTAGGGAGATTATGCCCAACCAGAAGGGTGTTTCTTACGGCGTGGGATAATGTGTGGCAAAATTAGTCCAAGTAGCAGACCAATACCCGCTACGCCGCCCCCGTAAGTAAAGTATTTAAGCAGTAGATCCTCTTTCTGAGTATCCAGCTTAGCGCGTAGTTCGCGAATTTCAGTTTGTGAATCAGTGAGCTGCTTGCTGATATCACTGTAGTTTTGTTCTAACTCTGAAATTTGTTGATTGCGAGCCTCTAATGAATTGGCCAATCCGGCTTTTTCACTGTCTGCATTTTGCTTTGCATTGGCCAATTTACTTTTCACTTCGGCCAGCTCACTCTCCAATTTCGGCAAACGCATCGCCATGCTTTCTTGGCGAGTGACAAAACGGCTTTCAACCCAACCCGTGCGGCCTTTCTCATCGGCAATCTGGCTATAACCAGTATCGTTATTAACATCAAGCAGCTTTACTTTGTCTCCTGCATCGATGCTACCGAGAATGCGAAATTGGTTACTTGGACCTGAATGAATATAAGTAAAGAGTTTGTCCGCAATATAGCGGTCTTGCGCAAACGTTGGCGCAGCCAACATGGTCAGTAAAACCATGCAGATCAGTTTTTTCACGATAAGTCCTTTAGCTATCAAATGAGGTATTAAAATGCTTTCGACAAATATTAAGAAGTTTCGTTGATTGGTGCAACAAAGAAGGGAGGCTAAGCCTCCCTTTCTGTGCGTTTGAGTCAATTAATGACATTGCACTTACAATCTATTGACTTATTGTATTAGCCAAATATTGCTTGCAGGGCATAGAAGAAAATGACCGCAAGTAAAGCGCCTGCTGGCAAGGTGACAATCCATGAAGCAACGATATTACGCACCACACCTAGATTCAATGCCGCAATTCCACGAGCAAAACCAACCCCTAATACCGCACCAACAAGTGTTTGTGTGGTTGAGATTGGAAGGCCAGTACCTGATGCCAATACGACCGTTGACGCTGTTGCCAACTGAGCGGCAAAGCCACGGCTTGGCGTCAGTTCAGTGATACCCGTACCGACCGTCGCCATCACTTTGTGACCAAGGGTAGCTAGGCCAACCACAATACCAAAACCACCCAGTGGCAAAATCCACCAAGCAATTGAGCTTTTAGCACTAACAGCACCCAAGCTTTCAACAGTTGAAACCACCGCAGACAGAGGACCAATCGCGTTAGCTACATCATTTGAACCATGCGCAAAAGCCATTGCACACGCAGTGATCACCATCAATACGCTAAAGATGCTCTCAACACCGGAAAACCCATGGTCTTCTTCGCGGTTGGCAAATTTTCTCTTGATGTAGTAGTAACCACCGACCATAACAAGGCCTGATAACGCCGCAGAACATAACCATGCTTCACCGGTGCTCAGGTGTAAGCCTATATGTTTAAGGCCTTTTTTGATGGTAACCAGTGCGATCACCATAGTGGTGATGAACATATAAATAGGAACAAAGCGTTTGGCATTCATCAGTGGATTTTCAGTATCGAAAATCAATCGTTGAGCACTGACGAAGATTAAGTAGGCGAACAAACCAGAAATGACTGGGGTGACAATCCAACTGCCTACGATGCCTTTTACTGAGGCCCAATCAACCGCTTCTGGGCCGACAGATATGCAGGCAAATCCGATAATTGCGCCGATGATAGAGTGAGTCGTTGATACAGGCCAACCCATGTATGAAGCCAACAATAACCATGTTCCGGCGGCGAGAAGTGCAGACATCATGCCATAAACAAGAACGTCGGGTTGGTGAGCGAAAAGTGCGGGTTCGATGACGCTGTTACGAATGGTTTCGGTTACTTCACCACCCGCTAAATATGCACCAGCGAATTCAAAAATCATCGCAATGATAATAGCTTGTTTTACGGTTAGCGCTTTTGAGCCTACTGAAGTTCCCATTGCATTAGCAACATCATTTGCACCAATACCAATCGCCATCATGAAGCCAAAAGCGGCTGCAACAAGAATCAGGACAGTGCCGTAGTTCGCAAGGATATCCATCGTAATACCTAGTCTTTTGATAACAAGCGGAGCATAACTGGACTCATTTTCTCGAAGCGAGTCAAAACCATCAGCGGAGAAAATAATCAACGCCTAAGCTGATGGATCAAGTTTTGCTCTTCGTTATTTGGTTAACTTACTGATTTAAGAGCGAGAAAGCATTAGTTCAAGACGAGCGCCAACGCGCTGAGCTTGATCGGCAATGCCGCCCACCCATTCTAGAATTTTGTACAAGAACATTACATCGATCGGATTCATTTTCGACTCAATAGCCATTAATTGTTGGCGGAGTCGAACCTGCATCGCATCGGTGTCATCTTCAATCACATCCAGTTGATTGATCATTTCCGCCACCAGTGTGACTTCACGACCTTTAAATCCTGTTTCCAATAACTCATCGAGCTCATTGATCACTTTTTGCGCTTGATTTGCTGCATCAAGGCAGCGTTTTACGTAGGCAATGAAGTTTTCTTGAAGAGGCTCTGGGATGATCAATTGACGGCCGTAGACACGGCCTGCAATATCTTTTGCAAGGTTGGCCAGTTTATCTTGCTGAGTTAACAGCTCTAGCATGTCAGTACGATCGACAGGCATAAATAAACCGCGTGGTAGTTTAAGACGAATTTCACGCTTGAGTACGTCCGCTTCTTTCTCTAAATGAGAAATTTGGGCTCGAATTTCACCTGCTTTCTCCCAGTCACCCTTTGAACAAACTTCAAAGAAATTGACTAAGTGAGAGCAACATTCATTCACACACACAACGTGGCGCTGCAAAGGCTTTATAGGGGACTTTGCAAATAACCCCATAATTGTATTTACTGGCATGGTCGTTCAACCTAAAAAATATAACCTTAAAATAACATATACCATTCATGGCGAAATGTTGAGCGATGGCTATAAAGGCGCGCATGTTAACCCATTAAATCTCTCATTAAAACTGTTTTAGATCATCATTCCGGTGATATTTGTTACTTGCCCCACTGTGCATTAGGCCATATTCTTTCGCTATCTGCTTTGAAAGGGTTAGTTATGGAAACCGAGATAGAACTGAAGTTTTTTGTTTCACCAGAATTTTCGGAAATTTTGCGCTACAAGATCTCTGAAATCAAAGTACTTCAGCACAGTTGTCGAGCGTTAGGGAACACTTACTTCGATACACCTGACAACTGGTTGCGTCAACACGACACAGGGCTTCGTATTCGTCGCTTTGATGATGTGTATGTTCAAACTGTTAAAACGGCGGGTCGAGTCGTTGCAGGGTTGCACCAAAGACCAGAATACAATGCTGAGCACAACAGCAATGAACCGAACTTGACGCTTCATCCGGAAGATATCTGGCCACAAGGTAAAGATATTACGACCTTACAATCTGAACTGATGCCTCTATTTTCGACCAACTTCACACGCGAGCAGTGGCTGATTGGCATGGCTGATGGCAGCCAAGTTGAAGTGGCTTTTGATCAAGGCTTTGTCGTTGCAGGTGAAAAACAAGAACCTATCTGCGAAGTGGAGCTGGAGTTGAAATCGGGGCAAACGGATGCTTTGTTTACGTTAGCTCGCCAGTTTTGTGAGCACGGTGGTATGCGTCTGGGTAACTTGAGTAAAGCGGCGCGAGGCTATCGTCTTGCGTCTGGTTATCAAGGTGATGAAGTTCACGCCTTAACCTTGGTCAATACAATCAGTACTGACAGCGTGGAAGAGTGTTTTATTCACTCGCTAGAGCATGCATTATCCCATTGGCATCACCATGAACAGATCTACACCGAGCGCGATTCAATTCCGGCGTTACATGAGATAAGCCACGCCACCAGTTTTTTACGCCAGATCTTGAGCATTTATGGCGGCATTGTGCCACGTCGCGCCAGCGCTATTTTACGTCAGGAATTAAAATGGTTGGAGCAAGAGTTATCGTGGTTAAAAACTCATGACTACCTAACAAACCTGCTTGAAGATAAAGGCCACGCACTGCGTAAACTGGACGCTCGTAAATTTATCATCGCCGAGTTAAAAGAGCAGCAAGAGGCACTACCTAATCGGGAAGAAAACTTAAAGCTGCTCAGTTCGGCGCGGTATACAGGGTTACTGCTTGATCTCAGTCGTTGGATTTTGAGCCGTGGATGGCAACCCTTCTTGGACGATAAAGCCAGAGAAAAAATGGCGCGTAACGTCGGTTCGTTTTCGGTGAAGCAGTTGGATCGCACATGGGCCGAGTTAATGGAAGCTTTTCCTCCTAAAGTTGAGCTAAGCCCTCAAGAGTATATTGATCAGCAGTATCGTTTAATGCGTAATCTCTACACTGGCATCGGTTTTGCGAGCCTTTATGATATTGAAGAACGCAAAAACTTCCGTCTCCCTTGGGCTGATTTACTGCAAGGAATAGATGATTTATTAATGCTCAAGCCGCTAGAGAATTTGATCGACAAGTTGCAAGAAGACGAACAAGAACAACTCAAGCGATGGCTGATTCGCCAACAAAACTCCATTGTTCATGCGATGGAGCAGACGCGACAAATTGGCATTGAAGCCGAGCCTTATTGGCGTAAAAGTCGCTAATCAACATGGCTCACAGCCAAAATGAAAAAGAGATACTGCGGTGTCTCTTTTTTATATCTCTGCTCATTTAGTTTCATTAATTGCAATTAATTTGTGGATGAGATCAAATCTCCAACAGGTTGCACAACGAAACGACTACAGTTCAAAAAATCAGGGTCGATAGAAACCAAACAGGTATCATGATTGACAGGGATGAACAACAAGCCTGAGATCACAAATAATGCCATGAGTGAGTGGATCAGCAACAATAAACACATTGGATTTGTCTCATCTTTGATATCATCTTTTTTCATACGAAGCTCAAAATAAATAGCTTTTTTAGTTTTTGAGTTTGCTTACTTACCGAAATTTCAACATATAAGACATAGTGGAGAACTGACAATGGCAACAATGGCATTTAAGCCATGGGAACGTTTGATTACCGATATTCGTCTCGTTCCTAAAATGGTTATGCTGATGGTGTTTAGTACAGTATTGATCATCGCAAAGCAGCTTTGGGATGCTCGTACTTTTTACGAATCACTGCTTGCAGCAACTCAGAATACCGAAATCGCTCAGCAACACTATGATGCTTATTTGACTCAAGTAGTATGGCAAACGGCATTCATGATCATCGTTTTTGTTGTGCTTTTACTCGCCGCAGCCAAAGTCATGCTACGCCAAACACAATATTTAAGTGATTCAATTAAGTTGATGGCAAGTCGTGATCTTTCCACACCGATTAATATGGAATGTAAAGATGAGTACGGCGACGTTGCGCGAGAGCTTGAGAAAACCCGCCGCCAGTTGCAAGACGTCATTAAGATGCAAGTAGATGCCTCACAAGAGCTTTCGTCACTTACTGAAGTCATGACCATCAGCATGTCAGAAACCAAAGATTCGGCTCAAGAAGAGTTTAACGAAATTGACCAATTGGCCACCGCCATGAGTGAAATGACATCCACGGTGCAAACGGTCGCAGAGCATGCACAAAATGCATCAGCACTAACCGAGCAAGCGTCAGGTCAAGCAGAAACTGGTCAGCGTTTTGTTAAAGGCACCATCACTAAGATGAGTGAGCTATCGAAGGATATCGCGGCATCAGCGCAAGCCGTCAACCAAGTTGAAGAACGAGTTGTTGCGATTGGCAGTGTTGTTGGAACCATCCAAAGTATTTCCGAGCAAACCAACCTACTCGCGCTCAATGCTGCCATTGAAGCGGCTCGGGCTGGTGAAGCTGGGCGTGGTTTTGCGGTGGTGGCCGATGAAGTGCGTAACTTAGCGCAGCGCACCCAAAAAGCGACGATTGAGATCCAAGAGATGATTTCTCAATTACAAAATAGTGCCAATTCAGCTGTTGATTTAATGGAAAAAAGTGTAGTTGAAGCGGCTGAAGGAGTTGAGCTGGTTACCAATGCGGGCACTGAATTAGATGGTATTGTGAATCAAGTGCAACGGATCAATGACATGAATATCCAAATCGCAACGGCCGCTGGGCAGCAAACTAGCGTGGCTCAGGAAATGGACCAAAATCTAACCAATGTGAGGGAGCTTGTTGAAGCCTCAGTAACAGTGGTTGGTGAGTTGCTTGAAACATCAGAGATCATGCAAAGCAACGCCGAAGAGTTAGATCGGAAAATTACGATGTTCAAAGTCTAACTCTGTAGAAATTCGATCCTTCAATCAACGCCCACAATTCTTGTTGTTGGGCGTTTTTTATTGATATAAGTTTGCTATAAATAGCCTTCTAGCGACTGCATTGGTCTCAATTCACAAGGATGTCTCATGTTACTGCCTTCATCACTTCACGCTTTTGCGCACACAACCTATCAACATTTGCTAGAGCAACAACCGAGCATTGCACAGTGGTCCGAGCCATTGAAAAAACAGCTGTTGTATGTGGTCGGGATGAGCCAGTTTATCAATGAAGCATTATTGCGAGATGAACGGTTGTGTATGCAATTACCGGAAATGTTGGCGGGAGAGTCAAGGCTAGAGCATTACCGAGACGATCTCGCTATACAGCTAGAAGAGTGCAAAGATGAAATGTCAGGGCATCGTATTTTGCGTCAGTTTCGTAACCGTGAAATGGTGTGCATCGCTTGGCGAGATTTCACCGCCAGTTGGACATTAGAAGAGAGCCTTGCACATCTTTCAGCACTGGCGGAAGCACTCATTTTTGAGACTTACCAGTGGCAGTACGCTGTTTGCTGCTTCGAGTGGGGAACGCCAACTAACGACCAAGGTGAAGCACAACCTATGCTGATCATCGGCATGGGCAAGTTAGGTGGCGGTGAGTTGAACTTCTCATCGGATATCGACCTCATTTTTACTTATCCTGAAAACGGTGAAACACAAGGCGCTCGCCGCAGCATCGCGAATGCGCAATTTTTTACCCGTTTAGGCCAGCGAATCATTAAAGCGTTGGATCAACATACCTTTGACGGTTTTTGCTACCGAGTTGATATGCGTTTGCGTCCTTTTGGTGAAAGTGGCCCACTGGTGATGAGCTATGCGGCGCTCGAAGATTATTACCAAGAGCAAGGGCGTGATTGGGAGCGTTATGCGATGATCAAAGCTCGAGTAATGGGGCGGGAAATGTATCCGCAGTACCAAGAGCTGCGTCAAATGCTGCGACCATTTGTGTTCCGCCGCTACATCGATTTTAGCGCCATTCAATCTCTGCGCCGTATGAAATCGATGATCAGCAGCGAAGTGAGACGTCGAGGGCTGCATAACAACATCAAATTAGGCGCAGGCGGGATCCGCGAAATTGAATTCATCGCACAAGTATTTCAGTTAATTCGTGGTGGACGAGAACCCAGTTTACGTCAGCGTGGACTATTAGAAACACTGGTTGCAATAGAAGAACTTGCCCTGCTCAAACCGCAAGAAGTGACCGATTTACGACAAGCTTATCTGTTTTTACGTCGCCTTGAGAACCTATTGCAAGCGATGGCCGACAAGCAGACGCAAACCTTGCCAGACAATGAACTGGATCAACTTCGCTTAGCTGTTGCAATGCAATGCACTGACTGGGTAACGCTGTTTCACGAAACGCATCAACACATGACCAAAGTACATCAAGTATTTGCAACTCTGATTGGCGATGATGAAGAAGAAGATGACCACTGCGTTGCTAAACATTTTCACGAACTGTGGGATATGGCGCACAAGCCAGATGTACTTGAAACGATTTTTCAACAAGAGCTTACCTGTGATGATCCTGCCGGCATGGCGCATGTATTGATCCAATTTAAAGAGGATTTGGCGAAAAAAACGCTGGGCCCACGCGGACGAGATGTATTAAACCGGTTGATGCCAAAACTGTTCCAAGCGATTTTCATTCACCCAGATGCACAGTTTGGCTTACCTCGTGTGCTGCATTTGATGTACAAAATTGTGACTCGAACCACTTACCTTGAGCTGCTAGATGAACACCCTGCGGCATTGACGCAACTGGTGCGTTTATGTACCGCAAGCCCGATGATTTCGGAACAGCTTAGTCGTTACCCCATTTTACTCGATGAACTTATCGACCCGCAGCATCTCTATAATCCAATGGAGTTGTCTGCTTATAAAACTGAACTGCGTGATTTTCTTGCTCGTATTCCCGAAGAGGATATGGAGCAGCAAATGGAAGGGTTACGCCAATTTAAACAGATCTGCATTTTGCGTATTGCTGCTGCTGATATTGCCGGTGCGTTGCCTGTGATGAAAGTGAGCGATCACTTAACCTACCTTGCTGAAGCCATCGTTGAAGTCGTGATCAACCAAGCTTGGCAGCAAGTCAGTGCAAAATACGGCCAACCCACTCATTTAAAAGAGAGGAATGGTAAAGGGTTTGCAGTCGTTGGCTATGGCAAAGTGGGGGGCTGGGAGTTGGGCTACAATTCCGATCTTGATATCGTGTTTCTCCATGACTGCCCAGTGGATTGTTACACCGATGGCGCAAAAGAGATTGATGGCCGTCAGTTTTATTTGCGCTTAGCCCAGCGCGTGATCCACATTTTTGCCACTCGTACCGCCTCTGGTATTTTGTATGAAGTTGATACTCGTTTGCGCCCGTCTGGAGCGTCCGGTTTGTTAGTTAGCCCCGCTGAAGCGTTTGATGAATACCAGCGCAATGAAGCGTGGACGTGGGAACACCAAGCCTTAGTTCGAGCTCGAATGATTTATGGTGATGAGCCACTGCAACAGGCTTTCCATCGCACCCGCCATCAGATTTTGTCATTGGCAAGAGATGAAACCAAGCTCAAGCAGGATGTCGTCGCGATGCGGATAAAAATGCGCGATCATTTGGGGGGAAAGAAAAGTGGCCGTTTTATGCTTAAACAAGATGCTGGTGGCATCACTGATATTGAGTTTTTAGCTCAATATCTAGTGCTGCGTTTTAGCCATGAAAAGCCCAAATTGACGTTTTGGTCAGACAACGTACGCATTTTTGAGTCACTGCTGAACCAAGGTGTTATGGAGGAAGAACAAGCGCTGGCTCTCACCGATGCCTATACTTCGATGCGCAATCAGATCCATCATCGAAACTTGCTTAACTTGGATGCGGATGTTGACGAAAGTAAGTTTGTTGACCTGCGAAAACGAGTCACAAACGCTTGGCAGCAGTGGCTAGGTTGAGTGTTTTAGAGAGTCAATGAGCTGTGTTACACTCAGCGCAATAACAAAAATTGGAGATCCACAATGAAACCAATCCTACCTGACTACAATGATGCAGGTGTATTGATTATTGGCGATGTGATGCTTGATCGCTACTGGTATGGTCCAACCGGTCGCATCTCACCAGAAGCCCCCGTTCCTGTAGTAAAAGTAGAGAATAGCGAAGAACGTCCAGGCGGCGCGGCAAACGTTGCAATGAACATTGCTTCGCTGGGCGGCCATGCGCACATTGTTGGTTTAACTGGCGTGGATGAGCCAGCGAAGGTTCTGACTGAAACGTTAACAGCCTTGAAAGTGAGTTGTGATTTTGTTGCTCTGCCAAATTATCCAACCATTACAAAATTACGCGTGCTAAGCCGAGGCCAGCAACTGATCCGTTTGGATTTCGAAGATAAGTTTGAGAACACCGATCCAGAACTGATTTTATCTCGCATGGAGCTGGCGTTACCGAAAGTGAAAGCGGTGATCTTGTCCGATTACGCTAAAGGTGCATTAGAGCATGTGCAGCAATTGATCCAAAAAGCACGTGCAGCCAACGTTCCCGTTTTTATCGATCCTAAAGGAGCCGATTTCGAACGTTATCGTGGCGCAACATTGCTCACACCTAACATGTCTGAATTTGAACAGGTCGTAGGCAAAGTAAAAACAGAGCAAGAGCTAGTAGAAAAAGGCTTTGCCTTGATTGAACAGTTTGATCTTGGCGCACTCTTGGTGACTCGCAGCGAACATGGCATGACACTGTTACAACGCAATCAGAAGCCATTCCATTTACCAACATTAGCCAAAGAAGTGTATGACGTAACGGGCGCGGGAGATACGGTGATTTCAGTGTTGGCGGCATCAGTTGCAGCAGGTAAACCACTTGATGAAGCGTGTGCATTAGCCAATGCGGCGGCGGGTGTTGTGGTTGGTAAACTGGGCACGTCAACCGTATCAACCATTGAACTAGCGGAAGCGGTTCACGGTAGCAAAGATACTGATTATGGTGTCATCAGTGAACAAGCCTTAATTGATGCGGTAAAAGTGGCTCAAGCTCAGGGCGAAAAGGTGGTGATGACCAATGGTTGCTTTGATATTTTGCATGCAGGGCATGTTTCTTATCTTAACCACGCAGCCAAATTGGGCGATCGCCTGATTGTCGCGGTCAACACGGATGAGTCGGTTAAGCGTTTAAAAGGCCCAGGTCGCCCAGTCAATACAACGGATCGCCGCATGGCGGTACTGGCTGCATTGGGCGCTGTCGATTGGGTGGTTCCTTTTTCTGAAGATACGCCACAGCGTTTGATTGCAGCTGTACTACCTAACTTATTGGTGAAAGGTGGTGACTATAAACCTGAAGATATCGCCGGTGGTGAAGAAGTGATTGCGGCGGGTGGAGAAGTCAAAGTGTTGAACTTTGAAGATGGTTGCTCAACCACAGAAATTATTGAAGCGATTAAAGGCGGCAGAGGCTAACATCGCGCCGTATCCTTTGGCATTTTGTATAAAATGAGCCAATCACGACAAAAAAGCCGCTGAAAATTCAGCGGCTTTTACTTTTTTAGCTGTCTGCTTTTAAGCCAGCGTTGATATCTAAAATATCTTGCTCGCTCAATGTGCCTACCGCTTGACGCAATTGCAGTACGCTCAGTACATAGTCATAACGTGCGTTAGAGAGATTTTTATTCGCATCGTAGAGACGGCGCGTTGAATCAAGCACATCAACAATAGTTCGCGTACCGACATCAAACCCTGCTTCGGTCGCTTCCAGTGCTGATTTCGCTGAAATAACTGACTGCTCATAAGCACGTAAAGCGCCAATAGAGGCATTGATGTTGTTGTTAAATGCGCGTACATCTTTCACAACGCTGCGATACGTTTTTTCTAAATCTTGGCTTGCAGCAACGTACGCAAATTCAGCTTGTTTGGTTTGCGAAGTGGTTTTTCCACCAGTGTACAATGGCACCGCAAGGTTTATACCGACATTAAAATCGTTATAATCCCCTTTAGAGCCGCTGTTATTATTACTTTCATCGCCGTACTTGTAGCCGCCATCAAGAGTCAGTGAGGGTAAGTGCCCTGAACTTGCTAATGAAATATTATCTTTCGCGACATCTTGAGCAATACGAGCGGTCAGCAAAGAGAGATTTTTCTGTTGGGCTTCTTCAAGCAGAGCATCAATCGGCTGCGTTGTTTTGCTGGCTGAAAAACGATTAGTATCCAACACACTTAAATCAGAATGTTCTTGGCCGGTAATTTCACGCAAGGTTTCATAACTATTGGTGAGGCTATTTTTTGCCAAAACTTCATCAGCAAGTACGCCATCGTATTGCGCTTGTGCATCATGCACGTCAGTAATCGCAGAAAGACCGACTTCAAAACGTTGTTTCGTTTGCTCTAATTGACGAGCCACTGCCGCTTTTTCTGCACGGACAAATGCCAAGTTATCTTTGGCGCGAAGCACTTCAAAATAGGCTTGTGCAACGCGTAAAATCAGACCTTGCTGGGTGGCCGCATAGGCAGAATCCGCTTTGCGTGCATTCTTTTCTGCCGTGTCTAAAGAAACCCAACTTGAACGTTGATAAAGCTGCTGAGAGAAACTGATGCCTGCTGTGAGCTTATCACTTTCGCGTGCATCAATATCACTGCGGTTGATATTGTAACCAGCGGTCAGGTTGATTTGTGGTAACAGATCGCCACGGCTAGATGTGACCGCTTCAAATGCAGCATCACGTTGAGCTGCAGAGCTCAGTAACTGAGGATCATTTTCTTTGGCTTGATTATAGATTTCAGTAAGAGTATCCGCCCATACTGAAGAACTCAGGCTGCCTAATGCTGCGCTGATGAATAGTGGAAGCAGTTTTTTCATTGGTCCTATTCCCTGCCTTAATATGTAAGAAGGTTACTTTTAAGGAGTTTAACTTAAATTGGTGGTAATTCACTCGAAACTTTGCACTTTTTTACACATAACTGTCCATCTGTGCAATAAAATTCGATGCTCGTTTAAAAATAAATATAAAATTTATATAAAAAGTTGAGCAATATCCTTGGTGATGGATGAATTCCATGATTAAACTATGAGATTCACTGAGCGAGGTTTTAAATGCAGCAGTCTGACAAACAGTACAACATTTTTACGCCCCAAGATGTGGACGTCATTTCAAAAGAAACACTGTTCCAAGGTTTTTTCCGCATGGTGAAATACCGCTTTAAACACAAGTTGTTTGAAGGTGGATGGAGTGAGGAGATTGAAAGAGAAATGTTTGAAAGAGGTCATGCTGCGGCTATGCTTCCTTATGATCCTGCGCGTGATGAAGTCGTGATTATAGAGCAAATTCGAGTTGGAGCACTAGAGCACGCCCATCCTTGGCAACTGGAGATTGTTGCTGGAGTCATCGACCCTAATGAAACGTCCGAGCAGGTTATTCGTCGAGAGGCGATGGAAGAGGCGGGAATTGAAGTGAACCGAATCGAAAAAATTAGCTCTTATTATCCATCATCTGGGGGATGCTCTGAATTACTCGACGTCTTTGTTGGTGAAATCGATGCAACGCAAGCTAAAGGCGTACATGGGCTGGACTATGAAGGTGAAGACATCAACGTTCATGTCATGAGCCGTGAAGAGGCTTACCGCTTAGTGAAAAATGGCCAAATTGAGAATGGTGCCTCAATTATCGCTTTACAATGGTTAGAGCTAAACTATCAACAGTTACAATTGCAATGGCAGAATTAGCATTGAAAAAACCGTATCACGTTGATTTATCGGAACTAATGCGTGTGTACGAAACTAACTACGCGAAATTGAACGCTTTGTTACCCAGTCAGCCGAGCGTAGGTGACTTACGCTGTTATCAGGCTGCTCAAATGACCTATCAATTACAAGTGCTAGAGGTCACAAAGTACACAACTTTAGTGGAGATTTGTCAGAGTGATGACGTTTCAGTATTTCCATTACCGTCGATGTCTGTCAGGCTTTACCACGATGCACGTGTTTCCGAAGTGTGTGCAAGTGCGCGGATAAATCAGATCAAAGCTCGCTATGATTACCCGAATGAACAAATGATGCAAAAAGATGAGAAAGCGCAAATCAATCGCTTTTTAGGCGATTGGCTTACTTTCTGTTTAAAGCACGGGATTAGCCGAGCTCCAATTTAGTCTTCGTCGTAGATGAAAATTAGTCATTCAATTTGGATTAATAAATTTTGAACGTGTCGCCAACTCTAGACAATTCAGACAGCATCAAGCTGCTACAAATTACCGATACGCATCTGTTTGCGCCGGATGATGGCAGCCTGTTGAGTGTTAATACGGTAGATAGCTTTCATGCTGTTGTGGCAGAGATCTGCGCACAACATGCTGAATTTGATGCAATTCTGGCTACGGGCGACATCTCGCAAGATCATAGTGCTGAGTCTTATCTTCGTTTCTCTCGTGGTATTTCTTCATTAGAAAAAACTTGTTTTTGGCTTCCCGGTAATCACGACTTTAAACCCAATATGGGCGCCGTATTCCCGTCAGAGCAGATTCAACAGTCGGAGCATGTATTACTCGGTGAGCACTGGCAGATGGTGATGCTCGATTCTCAAGTTGTGGGCGTACCGCATGGACGGCTGAGCGATCAACAATTGGCTTTACTTGACGAAAAATTATCGACGCACCATCAGCGACACACTTTGATTGTGCTGCATCATCATCCTCTATTGGTGGGGAGCGCCTGGCTCGATCAACATAGCCTTAAAGACAGCGATGCTTTTTGGAATATCGTCACGCAACATCGCAATGTGAAAGCTGTCTTGTGTGGTCATGTTCATCAAAATATGGATAAACTCCATCACGGTGTCCGAGTGATGGCCACTCCCTCGACCTGTGTACAATTTAAGCCCAATTCAGATGATTTTGCTTTGGATCGTACTTCCCCAGGATGGCGTGAATTGACGCTATCTGCTGATGGTCAAATAGAAACTCAAGTCAAACGTTTAGCTAACGGCGCATTCCAACCGGATTTTAACGCTAATGGATACTGAGATGCCTACACGTCAACCTATGCTGCTTTATATTCACGGTTTTAATAGCTCGCCGCTGTCGCACAAAGCACAAGTGATGGTGAAGTATTGCCAAATGCAGCGTCCTGATATCAAAGTGATGGTGCCTAAGTTACCCAGTTTTCCCGCGCAAGCTGCGGAATATCTACTTGATCTTATTCATCAACATCAAGATCAATATCGTATTGCGCTGGTGGGGAGTTCATTAGGCGGGTATTTGTCTATTTGGTTAAACCATTTGTTTGGTTTTCGTGCCGTGGTGATAAACCCAGCAATCAAACCGTATGAATTATTGGTCAATTTTTTAGGCGAACAAGTCAACCCCTACACGCAAGAGCACTATCGGCTAGAGGCGAAACATATTGAAGAGCTCAAAGCATTAGAGGTTAAAATTAATGACGTCACGTCATTTTGGTTGTTGCAACAAATGGGCGATGAAGTCTTAGATTACCGTCAAGCCGTCGCTAAATTGACGGGAGCAAAACAGACGGTTGAATTTGGCGGCGATCATAGTTTTGTTAACTTTGAGCGATATCCGCGACAAATCATCGAATTCCTAGATCTCTGACCGATTCATTGAGGGGAGAGTCATAATTTTACCTGTAACTTACTTATCTCGCTTGACATAAGCAAGGCTCTTCCAGACTATGTCCTATCTATACTTTTGCAGTTTGTAATGCTGAAAAAATCAGCGTTGTTGTCGTTAATTAATCACAAGCACATCATTGATAAACTGTCGAAAAAGTAACGAATCATTTATCTATAAAAGCATTCCGTATTATGACTGAACAATATAATGCTGGGGCCATTGAAGTTCTTAATGGTTTAGAACCAGTACGTCGCCGACCTGGGATGTATACGGACACCGCGCGACCTAACCATTTAGGCCAAGAAGTTATCGATAACAGTGTCGATGAAGCGCTAGCCGGATATGCCTCCAAGGTACAAGTTATTCTCCACGCAGATCAATCACTTGAAGTGATCGATGATGGGCGTGGTATGCCTGTTGATATTCACCCTGAAGAGAAAATATCAGGCGTTGAGCTTATCTTCTGTAAATTGCATGCGGGTGGTAAGTTTTCAAACAAAAGCTACCAGTTCTCCGGTGGTTTACATGGGGTAGGTATTTCCGTAGTGAATGCCCTATCCAAGCGTGTGGAAGTGACCGTTCGCCGTGATGGGCAAATATATGAAATGGCGTTTGAGCACGGTAATAAAGTCGAGGAATTGACGGTGACTGGCACCTGTGGTCGTCGCAATAAAGGGACGAGTGTCCACTTTTGGCCCGATACCAGCTACTTTGATTCGCCTAACTTTTCAGTGACTCGCCTAATCAATAATTTGCGCGCTAAAGCGGTACTTTGCCCGGGGCTCGAGATCACCTTTAGTGATAAGGTTAACAATCTTGAGCACCGTTGGTACTACGAAGACGGCCTAAAAGATTATCTCGCAGAAGGCGTAAAGGGTTACACCTTATTGCCCGAAGAGCCATTTACGGGTGAGTTTGTCGCTGAAACTGAAGCGGCCAACTGGGCAGTGATTTGGCTACCTGAAGGTGGTGAGATGATCACTGAAAGCTATGTTAACTTAATCCCTACCGCACAAGGTGGTACGCACGTTAACGGCTTACGCCAAGGGTTGCTCGATGCGATGCGTGAATTCTGTGAATTCCGCAACCTGTTGCCGCGTGGCGTTAAGTTAACTGGTGAAGATGTCTTTGACCGCTGTTCTTATGTGTTGTCGGTTAAGATGCAAGACCCACAGTTTGCAGGGCAAACCAAAGAGCGCCTTTCTTCACGTCAAACCGCGGCTTTTGTTTCAGGTGTAATAAAAGACTCCTTTAGTTTATGGCTGAATGAAAAACCACAACTCGCTGAATTACTTGCCGAAGTGTGCATAGCCAATGCGCATCGCCGCATGCGAGCCAGCAAAAAAGTGGTACGGAAAAAAATCGCATCAGGCCCCGCGCTCCCCGGTAAATTGACCGACTGTTCAGTGCAAGACCTGAGCCGCACGGAAATCTTCTTTGTCGAAGGGGATTCAGCAGGCGGCAGTGCTAAGCAAGCGCGCGATCGTGAATTTCAAGCGGTTATGCCACTGCGTGGGAAAATTTTAAATACGTGGGAAGTGTCGGCAGACCAAGTGCTGGCTTCACAAGAAGTGCATGATATCTCTGTTGCGCTTGGGATTGATCCTGATAACGACGATCTCGATGGATTGCGTTACGGTAAAATCTGCATTCTCGCAGATGCGGACTCTGATGGTTTACATATTGCCACCTTGCTTTGTGCCTTATTTACCAAACATTTCCGAGCATTAGTCAAAGCGGGTCATATTTTTGTTGCGATGCCTCCTTTGTATCGGATCGACTGCGGTAAAGAGGTCTTTTATGCACTCGATGATGCTGAAAAAGAGGGCATTTTAGAGCGACTTAGCCAGAAAAAAGCCAAAATCAACGTCCAGCGATTTAAAGGTTTGGGTGAAATGAATCCGCTTCAATTGCGTGAAACAACGATGGATCCAAACACGCGCCGCTTGGTGCAACTGACCATTGATGATGCTGAAGCAACGGATGAGATGATGGACATGTTGCTAGGTAAAAAGCGTGCAGATGACCGCCGCGCATGGTTGCAACGTTATGGCGATATGGCAGAGGTGCAATAAATGTCAACTGAAATAACCTTTGATGGTGTTGAGAAACTGCCGCTGCGTAAGTTCACTGAAGACGCCTATCTCAATTATTCGATGTACGTCATCATGGACCGCGCACTGCCTTATATTGGCGATGGTTTAAAACCGGTACAGCGACGTATTATTTATGCGATGTCGGAGCTTGGACTCTCGGCGTCAGCCAAGTACAAAAAATCAGCGCGTACCGTTGGTGACGTGCTCGGTAAATACCACCCGCACGGTGATTCGGCCTGTTACGAAGCGATGGTATTAATGGCACAACCCTTTTCTTACCGCTATCCACTGGTGGATGGTCAAGGTAACTGGGGTGCTCCGGACGATCCAAAATCCTTCGCGGCGATGCGTTATACCGAAGCGAAACTGTCTAAATTCGCTGAAGTTTTACTGGGTGAGCTTGGACAAGGCAACGTTGATTGGCAGCCTAACTTTGATGGCACAATGCAAGAACCCCAAATGCTGCCGGCGCGTTTACCTCATATTTTGCTCAATGGCGTCACGGGAATTGCGGTGGGCATGGCGACCGATATTCCGCCACATAATGTGCGTGAAATTGCCGATGCGACGATTCACCTGATCGATAACCCGGAAGCGCAACTGCATGATGTGATGCAGTACGTGCAAGGGCCAGATTATCCGACCGAAGCGGAAATTATTTCACCTAGAATTGAAATTGAGAAAATATATCGCTCAGGTCGCGGCAGTATCAAAATGCGCGCGGTTTGGCATAAAGAGGGGAGTGATGTTGTGATCACAGCATTACCTCATCAAGTCTCAGGCGCTAAATTGCTCGAACAAATCGCTAACCAAATGCGCGCGAAGAAATTGCCAATGGTTGAAGATTTACGCGATGAATCGGATCACGAGAACCCTACGCGTATTGTTATTGTGCCGCGTTCTAACCGCGTAGATTGTGACTTGTTGATGAGCCACTTGTTCGCATCAACCGATCTAGAGAAAAGCTTCCGTGTTAACTTGAACATGATTGGCTTAAACAATCGTCCTGAAGTGAAAGGTTTAGTGACCATTCTTTCTGAGTGGATTGAGTTTCGTCGCACCACGGTTCGCCGCCGTTTACAGTACCGTCTTGATAAAGTCATGGCGCGTTTGCACATCTTGGAAGGTTTGCTCATTGCTTATCTGAATATTGATGAAGTGATTGAAATCATTCGTACTGAAGATGAACCGAAAGCGGTACTGATGGCCCGTTTTGGTATTAGTGCTATTCAAGCCGATGCGATTTTAGATACCAAACTTCGCCACTTAGCCAAACTTGAAGAGATGAAGATTCGTGGTGAGCAAGATGAGCTTGCTAAAGAGCGCGAAAAATTAGAGCAGTTGCTTGGTTCTGAGCGTCGCTTGAACACATTGTTGAAGAAAGAGATCAAAGCAGATGCTGAGAAGTATGGTGATGATCGCCGTTCACCACTGATTGAGCGTGCTGAATCTAAAGCCTTGACTGAGCGTGACCTTGTGCCAAGTGAAGCGATCACCGTTGTGCTTTCGGAAAAAGGCTGGGTACGTCATGCCAAAGGGCATGATGTGGATTGCCAAAGTTTGAGCTATAAATCCGGCGATCAGTATTTGGCTCATGCTTGTGGTAAGAGCAATCAACAGGTCGTATTCTTGGGTAGCGATGGTCGAAGTTATTCGCTTGAAGCCCACTCGCTACCTTCGGCGCGCAGCCAAGGTGAGCCGATTACGGGTCGTCTCAACATCACAGAGGGCTCGTCTATTCGCCAAGTAGTGATGGGGGAAGAGGATCAACTCTGGTTGGTGGGCTCGGATGCCGGTTATGGTTTTGTGTGTAAAGGTGGTGAACTACTGTCGAAAAACCGTAGTGGTAAAGCCTTAGTTAATTTGCCTGAGAACTCAGAGGTAATGACGCCGCAGGCCATCGGTAATTTGGAGTCTGATGACATTTTAGCGATCACGAATCAGGGTCGAATGTTGCTATTCCCAATCAAAGATTTACCACAGCTAACCAAAGGCAAAGGCAACAAAATAATCAATATTCCTGCGGCTAAGTCCAAAGAGCGTGAAGAGTTTGTGTCACACTTAATCTCCTTGCCTCAAGGAGCGGCTATTACGCTCTATGCTGGCAAACGCAAACTTGGTTTGAAAGCCAGCGATCTAGAAAACTTCCGTGGTGAGCGTGGACGTCGAGGTAGCTTGCTGCCGAGAGGGTTACAACGTGTTACTGCGATTGAGATTGAATCAGAACTTAGTGATTCAGATCTTGAGCAAGAGTAAAAATCTATAAATAAAAGCCCCCTTCGTCAGTTGGGGGCTTTTTTATGTCTCTTTGTTTTTGGTGGCTTAGTTTTATTCGCGTAGGTCTTCAACAATTGTCACGGGAAGTGTCATCTCTTCACCTTTACGTAAGATGAGCACATCGACAACGGTACCTGGGCGCAAGTCAGTGACAATTTCCATCACACTCTTGCGACCATTAATTTTTTTACCGCCAATTTTTAGAATAATGTCCCGCTCTTTAAAACCAGCCGTTTCCGCAGGGCCATTGGGGTCAATGCCCAACACAACTATACCGCCAATATGTTCACTGCCAAGTAAGCGAGATGTTACTGGAGTAATATCTTGCCCATCAATACCGATATAGCCGCGAATCACGCGTCCATCAGCAATGATTTTTTCCATAATGGTATTGGCTAATTTGTAGGGAATCGCGAATGATATACCATCGGTTTTCATTTCAGTTGCTTGTTGAAACGAAGCCGTATTAATACCTACGAGCTCTCCTTGAGTGTTGACCAAAGCTCCACCTGAATTGCCTTCATTAATGGCCGCATCAGTTTGGATGAAAGCTTGACGTCCATCGGTACTGACTGATGAACGTTCAGTGGCAGAAATGATACCAAAAGTAGTGGTTTGTCCAAGGTTGTATGGATTGCCAATGGCCAGTACCACATCGCCAACTTTCACCGAGTAATTGGGATTTTGTGGAATAACGGGAAGGTTCGTTCCTTCGATTCGCAAAATTGCGATATCCGTGCGTCGATCTTTGCCTACTAATTGCGCGGCTGCGAGACGGCCATCTTGTAAGGCCGCTACGATTTGGTCGGCTTGGGCTACTACGTGATAGTTCGTAATGATGTACCCTTTCTCGCTCACAATCACACCAGAGCCTAACCCTTGAATCGACAGTTTACTGCGATCGCTTTCGGTGTATTTTTGGTTGTAAATATTGACTACAGCAGGTGCGGCGCGGCGAACGGCTTGGTTAAACGAAATTTGCAAAGAGAGCGCATTGGGAGACTCTTCGGCCGCGATTTGCGGGAGAACATTTGAACGTAGCGAGGGAACCGCTAGTAAAATAACAATAGCAGCGAGAAGCCCAAGCCCCACTGAACGAAGTAAAAAGTTAAGCATATCTTCCCCAAACAAAACCCGCTATATACTCAGCTTATTTTACACCTGAGCTTGAGAGAGGAAGAATAGCACTACATGATTGAATAAGAAAAGGGCAGCATTTAAATGCTGCCCTGATCACTCGACAAGAGATTCTCACTAATTAGCGAATAACCAAGTAAATAGTTCTATCACCTCGTTGGATATTCAGCGCAAGTATGCTCGGCTTTTTCTCCAAAATTTCGCGTAATTGTGCGAGGTTTTTCACTCGTTGGCGGTTAACACCAATGATGATGTCCTCTTTTTGTAGTTGATACGCTTCTGCCGCTGACCCTTTCTCTATAGCAGTCACTTTAACGCCAGCGATTGGGTCTTGATCCGTCGTATTGGTCAGTGCCGCACCAGTCAACCCCGAGTGCAGTTGCTCTGCTTTAGTTGTGGTGTTGTTTTCACTCAAGGTTACGTCGAAGGTTTTGCTTTTACCATCGCGGATAACATCGATTGTGATTTTTTTACCTGCACCTAATGTTGCCACTTTGGCTCTTAATTCATTGAAGGTAGAAACGTTTTTTCCATTAATAGCTGTGATGACATCACCCGCTTTGATCCCTGCTTTATCGGCGGCGCTATCTTTAATAACTTGGCTAACAAACGCCCCTTTACTTGACTCATAGCCTAGCGCTTCAGCCAGTTCAGAAGTTATTTCACCCCCTTGAACACCGAGCAAGCCACGTTTTACCTCACCAAATTCTAAGATCTGTTCGGTCAAGTTTTTCATCATATTTGATGGTATTGCAAAACCGATCCCAACGTTGCCACCATTCGGCCCAAGAATCGCGGTATTAATCCCAATCAATTCACCATTGAGATTGACTAAGGCACCACCAGAGTTGCCACTGTTAATCGCGGCATCGGTCTGAATAAAGTTCTCAAAGTTTTCAAGATTAAGTCCACTTCGTCCTAGCGCAGAAACAATGCCGGAAGTCACCGTTTGACCAAGACCAAACGGGTTCCCGATCGCGACCGTGAAATCACCTACACGCAGTTTGTCTGAATCCGCGATACGAATTTGGGTTAAATTTTTTGCTTTTTTTAGTTTGATCAGCGCGACATCGGACATTTTATCGCCACCGACGAGCTCCGCATCGTATTCTCGGCCGTCGTATAATTTGACGCGAATCTTATCAGCGCCATCGATGACGTGATAATTAGTCACAACATAACCTTTGTCTGCGTCAGTAATGACACCAGAGCCTAATGCTCTAAATGGCCGCTCTTGCGATTGGTCGATTGGGAAGTCAGGACCAAAGAAAAATCGAAACTGCTCGGGTAAACGTTGATGGGAGACTTGAGTTCCCTCAACTGAGATACTCACAACCGCAGGTGTCACTTGCTCTAGCATCGGTGCTAGGCTCGGCAATGGCTCACCACTGACAGAAAAGGGTAGCGCTGCCATTGCGGGTAGTGGGGTGATGATTGAACTTAAACTTAACGATAGAGCGGTTAAAAGAAGTAAAGGTTTTTTCATCATAAGCTCCTTTGGAATAACTGTGTTCGAAGTTTAATATTTGTACGAAAGACAAAACTTCAACACTCTCGTGAGGTTTATGACTCAAAAACCTTTATAAAGTTCATGAATTCAGATTAAACGGCTTTCACCTTAACCACGTCTGCAGAATGAATGATCTCTTTTTTGGGGGTATTAAAAAGCCCTGTTGCGCCATTGGCATAATCTTTCGGTGGCTGTTCCAAAATGTCATCGTTGCTTTTATCTGTATCATTATGCAGAGCGATTTTTTTGATAAATGGGTTATCTTGCTCTGGCATATTCGGCAGAATTTCGGACGATGTTTTGGCCATGTGTTGATACAGTTTTGTATAATCTTTACCTAGTGTATCGAGTATTTCTGCCGCTTGAGCAAAATGATCCGACAATTCTTGGCGTTGTTGTTCCAAACTAAATTTCGCGTTATCTAATTCTTTTTGTAGAGACTTTTGGTTTTTATATTGAGGCGTAGTCAATCGTGAAATGACCATTCCCAACACGGCCCCTACTAGCAAGCCTACAATGGCATATATCCAAGGCATAACAGCTCCTTATTGTTGTTATTTAACATGTTTTTTACCTGTTGGTTACACACGTCGCTTGGACATGTTACTATGACTGCTCTAGCCAATAAAGCGAAATACACGAAATAGCAGTTTCCATTTTCTTTAGTGCAGTAGGCGGTCATGACACCAAAACAGCGATATGAACACGATGTAAAAAAACTCGGTTTTCAACGAGACTCTGCCCAAGAAAGCGCCGTCGATGCGCTGGATTTACTCTACCATCAGTTTCAGGATTATCTTAACCAACCAGTTAAGCCCTCCGCGGTTTGGACTAAATGGCTTGGCCGCCAACCTAAACAGCCTAACTTACCTAAAGGGCTCTATTTTTGGGGCGGTGTCGGGCGAGGAAAAACCTATCTAATGGATACGTTTTTTGAGGCTCTGCCAACCACTCGCAAAATGCGAGTGCATTTCCACCGTTTTATGTACCGAGTTCATGATGAGTTGAAGGCGCTGGCTGGAGTTGAAGAGCCTTTAGAAAAGGTTGCCGATATTTTTAAGTCTGAAACGGAAATTATCTGTTTTGATGAATTTTTTGTATCAGATATTACCGATGCGATGATTTTGGGCACCTTGTTTCAAGCACTGTTTAAGCGCGGCATTATCTTAGTGGCGACATCGAACATTCCACCGCACGACTTATACCGTAACGGCTTACAGCGAGCACGCTTTCTCCCTGCAATTGCTTTGATTGAATCACACTGTCATGTGTTGAACGTCGATAGTGGCATTGATTATCGCTTAAGAACATTAGAGCAAGCGGAAATTTACCACTATCCATTGGATGAAGCAGCAAGCTACAATTTACAACATTACTATCGGCAATTGGTTGGTGACGAGAAAAAAGAAGCACGCAGTGAGATTGAAATCAATCATCGCACCCTCTCTGTTGTAAAGGCTAGTGATGGTATTTTACATGCGACATTTGAACAGTTATGTCAAACGGCAAGAAGCCAAAACGATTACATTGAGTTGTCCAAAATTTACCATACAGTACTGCTGGCTGATGTGAAGCAAATGAATCGCGCCATCGATGATGCAGCGCGGCGTTTTATTGCGTTGATTGATGAATTTTATGAACGACATGTAAAAGTAATTATCTCAGCCGAAGTGGCGCTGGACGATCTGTATCTGCATGGGCAACTTGAGTTTGAATTCAAACGTTGTCAGTCGCGGTTAATTGAAATGCAAAGTCATGAGTATTTATCAAGGGAACATCTGGCCTAGCTCAATCCGAACACTTTTAAAGCAAAATAAAAAATTCGTGATTTTGTTCAAAAAGAGGTGATTTTTTCTACTGACTTCCCTATAATCCTGCGACCCACCGTTACTGCAGGCCTGTTTCTGTGAAACGAGAGGCCGAGAGAAACCAAACGCTCGAAGGGGCAACTTTGGACTCTTAGACAGTGGGGGCATTTTAATGCTCCTTTTAGTGTAAATTTTATTTAACGGGTTATTATTAGCATGAAAACTTTCGTTGCTAAACCAGAAACTGTAAAACGCGACTGGTATATCGTAGACGCTGAGGGTAAAACTCTAGGTCGTCTAGCAAGTGAAATTGCATCTCGCCTACGTGGCAAACATAAAGCTGAATACACTCCTCACGTAGACACTGGTGATTACATCATCGTTGTAAACGCTGAGAAAGTTACTGTAACAGGTAACAAAGCAGCAGCTAAAACTTACTACCGTCACACTGAATTTCCAGGCGGCTTAAAATCAATCACTTTCGACAAGCTGATTATTCGTAAGCCAGAGATGGTTATTGAGCTAGCGGTTAAAGGTATGCTACCACGTGGTCCTCTAGGCCGTGCTATGTACCGTAAGCTGAAAGTTTACGCTGGCGCTGAGCACAACCATGCTGCTCAACAACCAAAAGTACTAGACATCTAATTGGGGATTTCGAAAATGGCAGAGAATCAATACTACGGCACTGGCCGTCGCAAAAGCTCAGCTGCACGCGTTTTTATTAAACCAGGCAGCGGCAACATTGTAATCAACAAGCGTAGCCTTGATGTTTACTTTGGTCGTCCAACTTCTCGCATGGTTGTTAAACAACCTCTTGAGCTAGTTGAACTAACTGAGAAACTAGATCTATACATCACTGTTAAAGGTGGTGGTATTTCTGGTCAAGCTGGTGCTATCCGTCACGGTATCACTCGCGCTCTAATGGAATACGACGAATCACTACGTCCTGTTCTACGTGCAGCTGGCTACGTTACTCGCGACGCTCGTTGCGTTGAACGTAAGAAAGTTGGTCTGCGTAAAGCACGTCGTAAACCACAATTCTCTAAGCGTTAATCTTTTTTCAAAAGATTCGCTTCCAGTGTTACTGGATTGTGGTTCAAAAGCCCGGTATTTATACCGGGCTTTTTGTTTTTTGGTGTTAGCAAACACTCATTTTTTTAATCACATCATTTGGTTGTTGCTCTTTAATCTTCCTTTTGTGACCTCACGTGCGATTTACTTCACGAATGTTACGAAAAGGTAGCTTTATCTTGTCAAAAAGTAGGGTTTTATTTATGATTTGCCATCAAATAAATACAACTAGATTCGTATTTTGTTAGCCATGCTCTTGATAAGCGGAATAATAATAATCCACAGGGAGCAAATGGGAGAATGTTTGGATGAGCAATGCGCCTTTAAATAACGGTCGCAGACGTTTCTTAACCGCGACAACAGCCGTTGTCGGAGGGTTAGGAGCCGCTGCTGTCGCCGTTCCTTTTATTAAATCTTGGAACCCAAGTGCCAAAGCCAAAGCGGCTGGAGCCCCCGTTGAAGTTGAAATCGGTAAACTTGAAGAGGGGCAAATGGTTCGTGTTGAGTGGCGAGGAAAACCTGTTTGGGTTGTTCGTCGCTCTCAATCAGTGGTCGATGGGCTAAAAGATATCGAAAACCAACTTCGAGATCCTCAATCGGATGAGCAGCAGCAGCCTAATTATGCGCAAAATGCTTATCGATCGATTAAACCTGAATATTTCGTTGCTGTGGGTATTTGTACTCACCTTGGCTGTTCACCTACTTATTTGCCTGATTCTTTTAGTGAACAAGTTCAAGGGGTTAAATCTGGTTTTTTCTGTCCTTGCCATGGTTCTAAATTTGATATGGCGGGTCGAGTTTTTCAAGGTGTTCCGGCACCACTAAACTTGGTTATCCCTCAATATATGTATCTTAGCGATACTCGTATTGTCATAGGATTAGATGAGACCGGGGAGGCTGCATAATGCAAGTTTTACTTGATTGGGTAGAAAAGCGTTTACCTGCAATGAACGCTTACAAAAAACACCTATCTGAATATCCAATGCCGAAAAACTTTAACTTTTGGTATTTGTTTGGATCGTTAGCCATGTTGGTTCTTGTTAACCAACTGCTCACTGGCGTGTGGCTAACCATGAACTATGTGCCATCAGGTGAAGGGGCTTTTGCATCTGTTGAATACATAATGCGTGATGTTGAGTATGGTTGGTTACTGCGCTATATGCACTCCACTGGCGCTTCAGCTTTCTTTGTGGTGATTTATCTACATATGTTCCGTGGCTTAATTTACGGTTCCTATCAGAAGCCTCGTGAGCTGCTATGGCTATTTGGCATGCTGATCTTCTTAGTGTTGATGGCTGAAGCCTTTATGGGATACTTGCTACCATGGGGACAAATGTCCTACTGGGGAGCGCAAGTTATTATCTCTTTGTTCGGGGCAATCCCCGTTATCGGTGATGATCTAACTCTATGGATACGTGGTGACTACGTTATTTCAGGTGCCACTCTGAACCGTTTTTTTGCACTACATGTGATTGCTTTACCTATTGTTTTATTGTTGCTAATTGTTCTCCATATATTAGCACTGCATGAAGTTGGCTCTAATAACCCTGACGGTATTGAAACCAAAGTACCAAAAGGTTCGATGGGCGATGATTATAAAACGCAGTTTAAATTTCATGACTACTACACTAAGAAATACGACATCATTGATTCGATTCCATTCCATCCTTACGGGACAGTAAAAGATCTTATTGGTGTAGCTGGTTTCTTAATCCTGTTCTGTTATGTGTTGTTCTTTAACCCAGAGATGGGGGGCTACTTCCTTGAGCCGCCTAACTTCGAAGCGGCAAACCCACTGAAAACACCTGAACACATTGCACCTGTTTGGTATTTCACACCGTTTTATGCCATTTTACGTGCTGTTCCTGATAAGCTAATTGGCGTGATTGCAATGGGTGCATCGATTGTAGTGCTGTTCTTATTGCCATGGTTGGATCGCTGTAAAGTTCGTTCTTACCGTTATCGCAGTAAGTTCCACTTGTTCAATATTATTCAGTTCACCATCTGCTTTATTGCTTTGGGTGTTTTGGGGGCGTTGCCAGCAACGCCGACTTATACCCTCATGGCGCAGATATTTAGCTTAGGTTATTTCATGTTCTTTGTTTTGCTCTATTTCTACAGCAAAAATGAAGCAACAAAACCATTACCAGAGAGGGTGACATTTAAATGAAAAAGTGGATTGTAGTTTTATTTGCAATGCTGCCGTCACTTGCTCTGGCAGCTGGCGCAAATGTACATCTAGATAAAGCGAATAATGATTTAAGGGACCAAGCATCACTGCAGCATGGTGCCAAGTTATTCATGAACTACTGTTTTGCTTGCCACTCAACTCAGTACCAGCGTTATGAACGTGTAGCGAATGACTTGAATATTCCTGCGGATTTGATGAAAGAGAATTTGATCTTTGATCCTAATGCCAAAATTGGTCAACTGATGGAGAATGCAATTCCAGACACCTCTGCAGCGAAATGGTTTGGTGCGCCGCCACCTGATTTAACGCTGGTGGCCCGTGTTCGTGGTACTGACTGGTTGTATACTTACCTTCGCTCATTTTATGCCGATCCTAGCCGGCCTTTTGGCGTAAACAACATTGTATTCCCAAGTGTGGGTATGCCTCATGTGCTTGAAGAGCTGCAAGGGGTCCCACAGCCTGTTTATGGCACTCACAGTGTCAATGGTGAGGAAGTGAAGAAGGTTGTTGGTGTCGAGTCTGATGGAACGGGGGAGCTGAGCCAAAGTGAGTATGATCAAGCGGTCCGTGACATTGTTAACTTCCTTGAATATTCAGCAGAACCAGTCAAGCTTGAACGTCAAACTTTAGGTTGGTGGGTAATGGCATTCCTTGTGCTATTTACTATCGTGGTCGTTCTATTGAAGAAAGAATATTGGCGTGATGTGCATTAATTGTGCTACCATGCGGCGTTAATTTCTAATTTTTAGAATCTTCAATGGAGGCTTGGCCTCCATTGTTTTTATATCTGTAAGTGTGCTGGAGGGCTCCATGGCTGTAGCTGCCAATAAACGTTCTGTGATGACGCTATTTTCGAGTGCATCTGATATGTATAGTCATCAGGTACGTATTGTTCTAGCGGAAAAAGGTGTCAGTGTTGAAGTAGAATTAGTTGATGAAACCAATCTGCCAGCTGACCTTATTGAGCTAAACCCATATAAGACAGTACCAACGTTAGTTGATCGTGAGCTTGCTCTTTATGACTCAAAGATCATCATGGAATACTTAGATGAGCGTTTCCCTCATCCACCGCTGATGCCTGTTTATCCTGTGGCTCGTGGTAATAGCCGTTTGATGATTTACCGTATTGAGAAAAACTGGTACTCACTGGCTGAGAAAGTCGTGAAGGGCAATGCGGAAGAGTCAGAAGCTGCTCGTAATAAATTACGCAATGATCTGCTTACTCTTGGTCCTGTGTTCGCGGAATACGAATATTTCATGAGTGAAGAGTTTAGCCTCATTGACTGTTATTTAGCTCCATTACTATGGCGCTTACCTATTTTGGGTATTGATCTGATTGGTCCTGGCTCTAAAGAGCTTAAAGTATATATGAATCGTGTTTTTGAGCGTGATTCATTCTTGGCTTCTTTAACAGAAGCTGAACGTGAGATGCGTTTAGTTCGTTAAGGCAGTTTGATGGATATCTCTCAAATGACTCCTCGCCGACCTTATATGCTTAGAGCATTTTATGATTGGCTATTAGAAAATGAATTGACTCCTCATGTTGTTGTGGATGCCACTCTTACGGGTGTACGAGTGCCGATGGAGTTTGTGCAAGATGGACAAATTATCCTTAATCTTGCCCCAAGAGCGATAGGTAACCTTGAGCTTGGCAATGAAGCGATTACGTTCAATGCTCGCTTTGGCGGACGTCCTCATTCGGTCATAGTGCCTTTGTACGCAGTGCAAGCTATCTATGCACGTGAAAACGGTGCAGGTACTATGTTTGAACCGGAAGAGGCCTATATCCCTTATCTAGAAGCGGGCATAACAGAGGAATCTGAACAAGAGCCGATGTTAAGCGTTGCTTCTCAAGAAGATGAGGAATTATTAGAGACTCGAGCACAAGAAACCTCTCGGCCGAAGGGAAAACCAAGCTTAAGAGTTATTAAGTAACTCATTTTCACACATTAAGCAGTCATGATCGAAAAAGCAGCGATATTCGCTGCTTTTTTTCTAAAAAAAACAAAGGATAACCTAGGTTATTCGCTGTATTGAAATGCCTTAATCACCTGTTTTACGCCTGATATGTTTCGAGCAATATCACTGGCTAGATTAGCCTGTTCTGCCGAGACATAGCCAAGTAAAAATACTTCTCTATTTTCTGTGATTACTTTGATTTTGATTGTGTTCAGTTCAGAATTGGCCAACAGCGCTGATTTTACTTTAGTCGTAATCCAACTGTCGTTACTGATTTCGCCAATTGATAAAGGCGCTTTTATTCTGACTTGATTATGAATGGTTTTGACCCCTTTTGTCTCACGTGCTTTATTTTCAAACTCATTGAGTAATCCGGAGTTTTCAGCTTGTCCCATCAACACGACAATCCCTTGATAAGAACTGGCCGTAATGCGAGTTTTTCCGTTAAAGGGGGCTTTATTGGCGATACCTGCTACTTCAAATTCGATGTTATTATCATTCCAAATTTCTTGAGTGGTTCGAGGGTCTGTTACTAGGCTCGCTGTTGTTGCCGCGCCAGCAAGGATAACTCCTGCACAACCTGATACAGCAAAGCTCAACAGTAGAATGAGTGAAAGTTTTAATCTATTCATTGTCTATTCTTCATGAGAAGGGAAAAGGACTTGATCAATCAAGTCACATAAGCAGTGTAGGGTGACCATATGAACTTCATGGATTCGAGCCGTCCGCTGCGAGGGGATGCGGATCTCCACATCATTTTCACCTAGAAGACCAGCCATTTCTCCGCCGTCTTTGCCTGTGAGAGCGATAATCGTCATATCACGAGTCACAGCCGCTTCCATCGCTTTAATGATGTTTTTGCTGTTACCACTGGTTGAAATAGCCAACAAAACATCACCAGGTTGACCAAATGCACGTACCTGTTTCGAGAATATTTCTTGGTAGTGATAGTCGTTAGCAACTGCGGTTAACGTGGTATTGTCTGCGGTTAATGCAATGGCGGGTAAACTCGGGCGTTCAGTTTCAAAACGGTTCAGTAAGCAAGAAGAAAAAAGCTGGGCATTGGCCGAAGAGCCACCATTACCGCAACAGAGAATTTTATGACCGTTAAGTAGCGTTGCCACCATGGCTTGTGCAGCATGCGTGATCGCATGGGGTAGTGCTTCAGCAGCCGCAATTTGAATTTGGATGCTTTCGGTAAAACTGTCTTTAATGCTGTCGAGCATCGTTTATCCTTGAGTTATTGCGTTTTTAATCCACTCAATGTGGTGCACATCTTGGTGGATGGCGATCACATCGAAACGAAAATCGGTGTCATAGGGCGATAGGCCATGTTTCAGTAGCCATAAATTCGCGGTTTTCATCAACTTTGCCATTTTTGCGGTAGTAACCATTTCTGCGGCATGCCCATGACATTGGTTTTTTCTGTATTTAACCTCTACGAACACTAAGGTGTTTTTATCTCGCATAATGAGGTCGATTTCACCGACTTTGGTATTGAAGTTTTGTTCAATAAAAGCCAAACCACAACCTAATAAATAGTGTTTGGCTGCGGTTTCATACTGTTGACCAACTGCGCGGCGACTAAAGAGCGCCATGCACCGCCCAACTGATCTCTCTCTGTACCACGCATTGCTCATCAATACTTAATGTGCCTGTTTTGCCATCGATACTATACCCCTCGACGACCTTCATTTGTGGCAACTCAGTCATTAACTGATAAGCATCCATACCTAATGCTTGTAAGCGCCGCTCGCTATTGGAGTTCTTTGGCCACAATTGGTTCATTTCATTATCCAGCATTGAATTGGGATGAATGAGTAATGGAATATCGCTATAAGTTACACCAGAGAGGTCTTCATACTGTGTGTTACCACTGTTACTACGAGAGTTTGAAAACAGTTTGGGTGGCTTAGTGTCAGGGTTAATTGCGACCTCGATAAAGGGTTTAATTAAAGTCAATTCTGCGCTGTTAGCCACGATATAAACCGAATCGATATCACGACGACTGCGGGGCAGGCTTTGCAAATCAATACCCATCAACGCATCCATTTGCGCGATATTTTGTTGGCTATCTTGCAGACCAAATACTGAGTTAATGTTGCGTTGCAATTGACGCTTATCACCAAATAGGTTCACCGATACTTTATTCTTGCTGTATTTTTGCCATTCTGCGTTAAACGCTTCTACTACACGCTGGCCGTAATTACCTTGAGGAGCGAGTATTAAAGGGTATTGATAGCCTTGGCTAAACAGATACTTAGCGGCTTGTTCAACCTCTTGCTCTGGCGAAAGTGCAAGATAGCAAGTGTTAGGATGATCTTCAATTTGGTCTGGAATATTCAACGCCAGCGTAGGGATAGAAGCTAAGCGTGCTTGTTGAAGCTTATGTAGATTCTCGATGTTCTCTTTGATGAGTGGTCCAACAATGAAATCAATGTTTTTTTCAATCAATTGCTTGTCTATGAGCGCGGCGTCTTCGGCATTGGTATCAATCACAGTCAAGGTAGCATTGAGGTCACGGTTACGGTCATTCATCATCGCCATGATAAAGCCATCACGGATCAGTTGAGCTTGCGTGGCAAACTTTCCGGAAAGAGGAAGTAACAACGCGGTGTTAGTGGGTTTGATGATTTCCAGCGCTAAAATATCTTGTATCGCTTTAGGCGTATAACGAGCCGCTGGGTGATTGCTGTTTTCCGCAAGCCATTTTTCGAGCGTATTCTTCAACTGCGGAATATTGCTATTGAGCGTTTTCATATATACAGCCAGTTGTAGCCAGCCATCGAGCACGTTTTCGTTAGGCTCTGGATTTAATTGGGTAATTTCACGCTCGCTATAGTGATTGAAATTGAGCCAAATTTGATCGGCAATCGCCTCTTGCTCGGCATCATCAACGTAAGTGCTTAATGCAATAAGCTCCCTACTTGAATCAAAAGGGCGGCTGAGCGCGGTAAAAATATCGGCGCGCATTTGATGGTATTGAGCCCATGTTTCAGGGCTTAGCTTCCACCAAGCCTGAAAATTAAGCTGAGAGAGCGCTTGTGAAAACTGTTCCGCATTACTCAACAACTGCGCCTTAGCCATTTGCCATTCAGCTTGTTGCGCTTCAGAGAGCGACTGTTTGGCTAAGCGCATAATCAACAGTTGCGCTTGTTCGCTGTTGTTTTCGTTAATGGCGGCTTTAAGAGCCATGATCAACCAATCATTTTGCAGTGAACCTTGGCTACTATCTGCTTGCATCAAGTAAGTTTGCGCTGACTTGGTGGGATCTTGCGTAATATCGACTGAGGTGGGCGTCGACGGTGAAGACGAACACGCCGCCAAAGCCATTGCTAATGCAACGGGCGTGAATAAGCGTGGTACACTGAGTCTCGGATGGTTCTTCATAGCCATGAGTTCTTTCGTTATTCCGTGTAAAATTGTCTCTATATTAATCGTTGAAGTGATGGTAAACAAATGACAGATAGCAAAACCTTGCCAGCAGAGATCCCAACTCTCTACATTGTTCCTACGCCAATTGGCAATTTGGGTGATATTACCCAGCGAGCCATTGAAGTACTCTCAAGTGTTGATGTTATCGCTGCGGAAGATACACGCCATACTGGCAGACTTCTCGCTCACTTCAATATCCAGACTAAAACCTTTGCCTTGCATGATCACAACGAACAGCAAAAAGCACAAGTGTTAGTCGATAAATTATTATCAGGGCAATCTATTGCGTTGGTTTCTGATGCAGGAACGCCACTGATCAGTGATCCAGGGTACCATCTTGTCAATCAATGTCGTCAAGCTGGTGTGAGAGTTGTGCCACTTCCGGGCGCCTGTGCTGTGATTACTGCACTCAGTGCATCAGGCTTGCCTTCTGATCGTTTCAGTTTTGAAGGTTTTTTGCCGCCGAAAAGCAAAGGGCGTAAAGATAAATTCCTAGAGATCGCTAAGGCTGAACGCACCTGTATTTTTTATGAGTCACCACACCGAATTAGCGAATCACTGCAAGATATGTTAGCTATCTTAGGGCCAGATCGTAACGTGGTGCTAGCCCGCGAGCTCACCAAAACCTTCGAGACGATTCAAGGTTTGCCGTTAGGCGAACTGATTAATTGGATTAATGAAGATGAGAACCGCAAGCGTGGTGAAATGGTGTTACTGATCCATGGTTACAGAGAAAGCGTGGACGATAGCTTGCCGGACGAAGCATTGCGCAGTTTAGCGATTTTGACAAAAGAGCTGCCTCTGAAAAAAGCGGCCGCATTGGCGGCTGAAATTTATAACCTTAAGAAAAATGCCCTTTATAAGTGGGGGCTTGAAAACCTATCTGCTTAATTAGCCAGCGGCATCTTGATGTTTTAAATCGATGGATAATTAAACGCTTAAGCGTGAATTAAACACAGAAGTTGTTTGAGCCTAGACAGTACCTATCTTTCTCTATACAATCCGCCCTCGGAGTTGACTGGGTAGTCGCTGCTTCATTGATGTCCTTTAGCCTTGTGTTGGGGAGACTGATGGAGGGGAGGAAAGTCCGGGCTCCATAGAGCAGGGTGCCAGGTAACGCCTGGGGGGCGAAAGCCTACGACAAGTGCAGCAGAGAGAAGACCGCCGATGGCCCAATTTCTTCGGAATGGGCACAGGTAAGGGTGAAAGGGTGCGGTAAGAGCGCACCGTGCGTCTGGCAACAGTTCGTAGCAAGGTAAACTCCACCCGGAGCAAGACCAAATAGGCTTCCACATTGCGTTGCTCGCGTAAGGAAGCGGGTAGGTTGCTTGAGCCAGTGAGTGATTGCTGGCCTAGACGAATGGCTACTGCCGCGCAAGCGGAACAGAACCCGGCTTATACGTCAACTCCACCTATTGCAGACCCATCATAACTCTTGCGGTTATGATGGGTTTTTTGCTTTTTATTGACGAAAATTATTTCGTAAGCACTAAACTTAGCGCAATATCACGTGATGCCAACGTCAAGTGGTAGCGATGCGGCGTTAAATCAGTAAACTGAATACTTGCGCCGTAGCCGATTGCTATATTTCAGCTTTAGCCCGATGAGAAAACGATGACTGAACCTTTTCAACACATTTCTGTACTACTGAATGAATCCATTGATGGCCTTGCTATCAAACCAGACGGTATTTATATCGACGGCACGTTTGGCCGTGGTGGTCATAGTCGTACAATTCTCTCTAAGTTGGGTGACAATGGTCGTCTGTACAGCATAGATCGCGATCCACAAGCGATTGCTGAAGCTGGAAAAATTAACGACCCGCGTTTTACTATCATTCATGGCCCATTCTCTGGCATGGCACAATACGCTGAGCGCTACGATCTGGTCGGGAAAGTGGATGGAGTACTACTTGATTTAGGCGTTTCCTCGCCGCAGTTGGACGATGCCGAGCGCGGTTTTAGTTTCATGAAAGATGGCCCGCTTGATATGCGTATGGACCCGACGTCGGGGATCCCTGTCTCGCAGTGGCTTGCGCAAGCCGATTTGGACGACATTACTTGGGTGATTCGTGAATTTGGTGAAGACAAGCATGCGCGCCGTATTGCCAAAGCGATTGTCGCTTACCGTGAAGACGATGAAAAAGAGCCTCTGACGCGCACCAGTCAATTGGCCAAACTGATTTCAGAAGCCGCGCCGAAAAGCTTTAAAGAGAAAAAACACCCGGCTACGCGCTCATTTCAAGCATTTCGTATCTATATCAATAGTGAATTAGAAGAGATCGACACTGCATTAAAAGGCGCAGCTAAGATCTTAGCCCCACAAGGGCGCTTATCGGTGATCAGTTTCCATTCGCTTGAAGATCGCATGGTCAAACGCTTTATTCGTAAAGAGAGTAAAGGCCCAGAGGTTCCACATGGTTTGCCGTTAACAGAAATACAAATTCAGGCATTGGGCTCAGCCAACTTAAAACCAGTTGGGAAAGCGATTATGCCAACTAAAGAAGAGGTGGAACTCAATCCCCGTTCACGCAGCTCAGTATTACGAGTTGCTGAAAAACTGTAGTCCATGTCTAAGTCGCCGCCTAACTTAACCAAACTGATTGCACTTGACCTGTTTACGGTGGGTCGAGTGCCGCTTATTTTGTTAATGTTAATTTTTGCCAGTGCGATGGGAGTGGTGTTTATTACCCATCATTCTAGGCAGGCGATTTCAGAAAAAGATCAAACCTTAGTTGAGCGCGAGCGGCTCGATAATGAATGGCGTAACCTCATTCTTGAGGAAACGGCCCTCGCAGAACATAGCCGCGTGCAGAACCTTGCCAAACAAGAGCTGGAAATGAAGCGACCTGATTCTGATAAAGAAGTGGTGATTACGCTCAAATGAAAAAAAACAAAGACAAAGCCCAAGCGGCACCTCGTCAAGAAAAAGCGACATCTCCTATTTTGATCCGTTGGCGATTCTATCTCATCCTCTTTTTTGTATTCGTTGCTTTCGCTTTATTGGTTGGGCGCGTTGCCTTCATCCAAATTATCGAACCGGATAATTTGATCCGCGAAGGGGATATGCGCTCTGTCCGAGCCAAAACCTTGCCATCGGCACGCGGAATCATTTCAGATCGTAATGGTGAACCTCTCGCAGTCAGTGTTCCTGTCGATGCAGTATGGGCTGATCCTGTGGCTATTTTTAAAGCCGGCGGCTTAGTTGAACGTGAACGTTGGTACGCACTGGCTGATGTGTTAGGCATTAAGCGCAGTGAGCTGCTGAAAAAAATTGAAGAGAACCAAACCCGCCGTTTTATCTATTTGCAGCGTCAAGTTAGCCCTGCAATGGCCAATTATATTCGCGAACTTAAATTAGCGGGTGTGGGGCTCAAGGCCGAATCTCGCCGTTACTATCCAGCCGGTGAGGCGAGTGCGCACTTAATTGGTGTGACGGGCATCGATGGCCACGGTTTAGAAGGGGTTGAGCGCAGCTATGATAAATGGCTGACGGGGGAAGCTGGCAAACAGGTGATCCGCAAAGATCGGTATGGCCGAGTGGTGGAAAATATCTCGCTTGAAGAGCGTGAAGAGGGCAAGCCACTGGCGTTGACCATTGACCAACGTTTGCAAGCGATCGCCTTTCGTGCGGTCAAGCAAGCTGTGGCGGACTATCGTGCCACTTCGGCATCGGCGATTTTGCTCGACGTGAAAACGGGTGCAGTATTAGCGATGGTTAACGCCCCCTCATACAACCCCAATAACCGTTCCGATTGGCAAAGTTTTAAAATGCGTAACCGCGTGATCACGGACGCCTTTGAACCGGGCTCAACTGTCAAACCTTTTGTAGTATTGGCCGCGCTTGAAAATGGCGTTGCGAATGACAAAACGGTGATTGATACAGGGAATGGCATCATGCAAATCGGCGGCAGTCGAGTGCGTGATACCTCAAAAGTCGGCAAAGCCGATTTAACCTTAATTCTGAAAAAATCGAGTAACATCGGAGTGGCTAAGCTGGCGCTTGAAATGCCTCTCGAAGCCCTATTAGGTATGTATACCTCTGTAGGGCTTGGTGAAATGTCGGGTTTAAACCTCGTCGGTGAGACTTTGGGTATTTTCCCGAATCGCCGCCGTTGGTCACCGTTTGAAATTGCCACCTTGGCATTTGGCTATGGTTTGTCAATTACCCCCATTCAGTTGGCTCATGCTTATGCCACTTTAGGCAATTTAGGTCAGTACCAACCAATCCATATTATTGACAGCAACCAGCAAGATTTATCACGCCAAGTGGTTGATAAAACTAATGCTAAGAAAGTGTTGGAAATGTTAGAAACCGTCACCCAACCCGGTGGCACAGCAACTCAAGCTGCGGTTCCGGGCTATCGCATTGCGGCCAAGTCAGGCACTTCGCGCAAAGCGATTGCCGGCGGTTATGGTGATGAATATTTTGCTTACACGGCAGGAGTGGCTCCAGTGAGCGACCCTCGAGTCTCGTTAGTGGTGATGGTGAATGAACCTCAAGGTGACTTATATTATGGCGGTTCCGTTGCCGGCCCTGTCTTTGCCGAAATAATGAAAGGAGCGTTGCAGATCCTCAATGTCGCTCCTGATGAAAATCGATTCCAAAAATAATTAAGAGAGAAGCACAATGACGCCGAGTATGTGTTTACAAGATCTCATCGCCCCTTGGCTTGACCTCGATGGCCATTATATTTCAACGTTGTCGGTGACTCGTTTAGTGCTCGATAGCCGTAAAATATCATCCAATGATACCTTTATTGCAGTGGTCGGCCATGCCATCGACGGAAGGCAGTTTATTGATAGCGCTACTCAAGCTGGGGCGAATCTGGTATTGGCTCAAGCGTGTGGGCAGCATCCGCATGGCAGTATGACTACAGTCAATGGCGTGTTAGTGATTTACCTTGCTGATCTAAACCAACATCTATCTCAACTGGCATCGCGGCTTTATCGTTCGAAGACCAATACGTTGATTGGGGTTACGGGAACCAACGGTAAAACCACCATTACTCAATTAATCGCGCAGTGGATTGACTTGTTAGGCGAGAAAGCGGCGGTGCTAGGTACGACGGGTAATGGTTTTCTTAACTATTTACAGCCTGCCGCCAATACCACAGGTAATGCCATTGAGGTCCAAGAAACACTCTATCAATTAGCGCAGCAGGGCGCTCGCTATACTGCGCTGGAAGTCTCTTCGCACGGATTAGTTCAAGGGCGAGTTCAAGCATTGAAGTTCGCTGCGGGCGTGTTTTCTAACTTAAGCCGCGATCATCTCGATTATCATGGCACCATGGAAGAGTACGCCAAAGCAAAGCTCTCCTTATTTACCGCTCATCACTGCCAACACGCTGTCATTAATGCCGACGATGCGGTGGGTGCGAGTTGGTTAGCGCAGTTGAAAGCACCGATTGCCGTCTCTTTAAAGCAGCAACCGCAATGCGCTAAAGCGCTGTGGGCGAGCTCGGTCTCTTACAGTGATAATGGTATTTCATTAACCTTCGACGGCTACTATGGTCAAGGTGAATTGAGCGTGCCGTTGATTGGCGAATTTAACGCCAGCAATCTTCTACTCGCTTTTACCACTATGCTGACTTTAGGTTTTGATAAACAAGCCTTGATGACAACGGCTTCTCAACTGCAGCCGGTCTTAGGGCGAATGGAGCTCTTTCAAGCGCCAAATCGTGCGAAGATCGTCGTCGATTATGCACACACGCCCGATGCTTTGGAAAAAGCACTATTAGCACTTCGCGTTCATTGCCAAGGTCAGCTATGGGCGATTTTTGGTTGTGGTGGCGACCGTGATAAAGGCAAACGCCCGATGATGGCCGAAATTGCAGAGCGCTGCGCCGATAAGGTCATTTTGACCGACGATAACCCTCGTAGCGAAAAACCGGCAGACATTGTGCAAGATATGGTGGCAGGGCTTGAGTTTGCAAGTCGCGCACACGTTGAACACAATCGTTACGCTGCCGTGCAATACGCCCTGCAACATGCTGATCAGCAAGACATCATTTTATTGGCAGGCAAAGGGCATGAAGATTATCAAGTGATGGCCCATCAAACTATCCACTATTCGGATCGCGAAACGGCGCAAACTTTACTGGAGATAAGTGCATGATAGAAGTCTCTTTACAGCAATTGACGCACGTTTTGCATGCACAATTGGTTGGTTGTGATGTCACCGTATCTGAGGTCTCGACCGACACGCGTCAAATCAAACCCGGTGCGCTCTTTGTTGCCTTGGTCGGTGATAAATTTGATGCTCATGAGTTTGCTGCACAAGCGGTTGCGTCTGGTGCAAAGGCGTTATTGGTTCAGCGCCCTTTGGCAGTTTCGGTTCCTCAACTGGTGGTCACCAACACCAAACAGGCGTTAGGCCAGCTTGGCGCTTGGGTTCACCAACAGTGTCAAACACCGACCGCAGCGATTACAGGCAGTTGTGGTAAAACTACTGTCAAAGAGATGGTGGCAAATATTTTATCAGCCAAAGGGCGCGTGCTCTTTACTGCTGGCAATTTTAATAATGATATCGGCGTGCCGCTCACTCTGCTTCGCTCTGATCTTAATGATGCGTATGCGGTGATTGAGTTAGGGGCGAACCATATTGGTGAAATTGCTTATACCACCTCTTTAGTGAAGCCGGATGTCGCATTGGTGAACAATGTTGCCGCGGCGCATCTGGAAGGTTTTGGCTCAATTGAGGGTGTAAAACAGGCGAAAGGTGAAATTTATCAAGGCCTTGCTTCAGGTGCGACAGCCATTATTAATTTAGAAAGCCACGGTGGTGAGCGGTGGAGCGCTATTTTAGCGGACAAAACCGTTAAAACCTTTTCCAGCCGTCAAATGGCAGATTTTTACGCTCGTGGTATTAAGCTTAATGAACAAGGTGAAGCCCGGTTTGAAATGATCACACCCGTCGGTCATATTGACATTGGGCTCAATATTGTGGGTGAACATAACGTTTCCAATGCGTTGGCGGCGGCGGCATTAGCCATGGAGTTGGGTGCAAATCTTGAAGAGGTGCAGTACGGACTTGCGCATCTAGCTCAGGTGAAAGGGCGTGTTGATGTCACCCAATTGAGCTCGACTGTGAAACTGATTGATGACAGTTACAATGCCAGTGTTCCAGCAATGAAAGCGGCGGTTGATCTACTTAACACTTTCTCTGCAAGGCGTTGGTTAATTTTAGGCAATATGGCTGAGTTGGGCGATGAAAGCCTTGCACTTCATCGTCAAGTCGGTGAACATGCTGCACCATTCCAGTTTGACTATGTCCTTACTTACGGTCGCGATGCAAAAGTGATCAGTGACCTATGCCATGGCCTCCATTTTGAAAGCCATGCGGACATGATTGCTTATATCGAGCAGCAATTATCACAATTCGATCAAGAGTCTCATACCTTACTTGTCAAAGGTGCAAACAGTGCGGGTATGAGTAAAATTGTGGCTGCTCTCAAGGAGAAATACTCATGATTATTTGGCTCGCGGATCTACTCCAGCCATACTTCTCTTTTTTTCGTCTGTTCGAATATCTCTCATTTCGGGCCATCGTCAGTATTTTAACCGCACTTGCTCTGTCGTTATGGATGGGGCCGCGCTTGATTAAACGTTTGCAACTACTGCAAATTGGTCAAGTAGTGCGTAACGACGGTCCTGAATCACATTTTAGTAAGCGCGGTACGCCAACCATGGGCGGAGTGATGATCCTCGCCTCTATCATTATTACCGTACTGCTGTGGACTGATCTCTCAAACCCTTACGTGTGGGCTGTACTCGCGGTGCTGCTTGGTTATGGCGTCGTCGGTTTTGTGGATGATTATCGCAAAGTGGTGCGTAAAAACAGTGATGGATTGATCGCGCGCTGGAAATACTTTTGGCAGTCGGCCATTGCGTTGATAGTGGCGTTTGCTCTCTATGCACATGGCAACGATACCGCTGCTACTCAGCTTGTGGTGCCTTTCTTTAAAGATGTGATGCCGCAACTGGGTTTGCTCTACATTGTGCTGACCTATTTTGTCATCGTCGGAACCAGTAACGCGGTGAACTTAACCGATGGTCTGGATGGTTTAGCCATCATGCCGACGGTTTTAGTTGCTGCCGGTTTTGCTGTGATTGCATGGGCAACTGGGAACGTCAATTTCGCCAGTTATCTGCATATTCCTTATGTTCCTTATGCCTCTGAGTTGGTGGTGGTGTGTACTGCAATTGTGGGGGCCGGTTTAGGTTTTCTGTGGTTCAACACTTATCCTGCGCAAGTCTTTATGGGTGATGTGGGTTCACTCGCTTTAGGCGGTGCACTCGGTACAATTGCGGTGTTGGTTCGTCAAGAGTTTGTGTTAGTGATCATGGGCGGCGTGTTTGTGATGGAAACCTTGTCGGTGATTTTACAAGTCGGTTCCTACAAATTGCGTGGTCAACGTATTTTCCGGATGGCCCCTATCCATCACCACTATGAATTGAAAGGTTGGCCAGAACCACGCGTGATCGTCCGTTTTTGGATTATCTCAATTGTGTTGGTGTTAGTGGGTTTGGCTACACTAAAAGTGCGCTAGTGATAGAGCAAAACGGTGTTGAATGGAATGAAGATGGATCGTTGGCAAACTGTTAATAATGTGGTGGTCGTGGGGCTGGGTATGACGGGCCTCTCGGTGGTTAACTACCTTTTGAGCCTAGATCGCTCGCTCACGATTAAGGTGATCGACACACGTGAAAACCCGCCAGGTCGAGAGCATTTAAGCTCGCAAGTTGAGCTACATTGTGGCGGCTGGAACAAAGCTTGGTTATTTGACGCTGACCTGATTGTTACTAATCCGGGCATTGCTTTAGCTACGCCAGAGATTCAACAGGCGTTAGCACAACATATTCCCGTGGTGGGCGATATTGAGCTCTTTGCTTGGCAGGTGGATAAGCCTGTTATCGCTATCACAGGAGCCAACGGCAAGAGCACAGTGACGGATTTAACCGGAGTGCTTGCTAAAGCTGCTGGGGTTAAGGTTGTCGTTGGCGGCAATATTGGTGTGCCTGCTTTAGATCTACTTCAGCAAGAGGCCGATCTTTATGTGCTGGAGCTCTCAAGCTTCCAGCTAGAAACGACCTCAAGTTTAAAACTCGTCTCTGCTGCCTTTCTCAATCTGACAGAAGATCATATGGATCGCTACGATGGTATGGAATCGTATCGCCAAGCTAAATTGCGCATTTTTAAGTATGCGCAAGCGGCGGTCGTGAACGCCGATGATAGCCAGACGGAACCTCCCTCATTTTCAGGTCACATCGCACGTTTTTCCGTTGAACATGACGCGGACTATTGCACGCAAATGATTGATGGCAAATCGTTCTTAGTGGCGAAAGGCACGCCATTGTTAGCAAGCGAAGAACTCAGCTTAGTGGGACGACACAATAGTGCTAACGTGCTCACTGTGCTCGCACTGCTCGATTTGGCGGGTGTTGATTACTCATCTGCGCTTGATGCATTGAAATCTTACCGCGGGCTGACACATCGTTGTCAGGTTGTTGCTGATAATCACGGCGTAAAATGGGTCAATGACTCGAAAGCGACCAATGTCGCAAGCACTCAAGCGGCGTTGTCGGGGTTAAATTGCCAAGGGATTTTGTATCTGCTTGTGGGGGGCGTTGGCAAGGGCGCTGATTTCTCGCCATTAGCACCGATACTAAAAACATTGAACGTAAAACTGTGCTGTTTTGGCGTTGACGGTGGGCAATTCATGCCACTGCATCCATCGGCTCAGTTCTATTCATCGATGGAAGAGATTATCGTATCGATCAAACCGCAGCTGCGTCGTGGTGATATGGTGATGCTCTCGCCTGCTTGTGCCAGTTTTGATCAGTTTAAAAACTTTATGGCCAGAGGTGACGCCTTTGCCGAGCTTGCGCAGCGTTACGCTTAATCAACAGGAAATTGCATTTTGTCCTTTTCAAGCCTCATCAAAATGACTCGTCAATGGTTTCAGAGCCAAGCGCCTGAAGCCTTGTTTGATCGTCAATTGGTATGGATTGCTTTAGGTTTGATGCTGACTGGGCTTGTGATGGTGACATCGGCTTCGTTTCCTATCAGTTCGCGTTTAACGGATCAACCGTTTCACTTTATGTTTCGTCACGCCATTTTCTTGATGCTGGCTATCGTGACATCGAGTGTGGTGTTGCAAGTGCCAATGAAACGTTGGATGCAATACAGCTCGGTGCTACTTGGCGTCTCTTTTATGCTGCTGATTGTGGTTTTGCTCGCGGGCAAATCGGTCAATGGTGCCTCGCGTTGGATCCCGTTGGGGTTATTTAACCTGCAACCTGCTGAGGTCGCGAAACTGTCACTGTTTATTTTCATGGCTGGTTACTTAGTTCGTAAACAAGATGAAGTGAGGCAAACCTTTTTTGGTGGTTTCATGAAACCGATTATGGTGTTTGGAACCTTGGCTATCTTGCTACTTGGTCAGCCAGATTTGGGAACCGTGGTTGTGATGCTTGTGACTCTGTTTGGTATGCTGTTTATTGCTGGGGCCAAACTGTCACAATTTATTGCGCTCATGGTGGCTGGAATTGTTGCGGTAATCGCACTGATTGCGGCAGAGCCTTACCGTATTCGCCGTGTAACTTCATTTCTTGACCCGTGGGAAGACCCGTTTGGCAGCGGTTATCAATTGACTCAATCTTTGATGGCCTTTGGTCGTGGAGAGTGGTTTGGTCAAGGGCTTGGTAACTCGATTCAAAAGCTAGAGTACTTACCTGAAGCGCACACTGATTTCGTATTTGCAGTGCTGGCTGAAGAGCTCGGTTTTATTGGCGTTGTACTGGTTCTACTGCTGATTTTTAGTCTAGTGCTTAAAGCGGTGTTTATCGGTAAAAAAGCCTTTGAGCATGATCAGCAATTTGGTGGCTATTTGGCCTTTGGTATTGGAATTTGGTTTGCATTCCAAACACTCGTCAATGTGGGTGCTGCAGCGGGTATGGTGCCGACTAAGGGCCTAACGCTGCCCTTGATCAGTTACGGCGGTTCAAGCTTAATTATTATGTCGGTTGCGGTGTCGATCTTATTGAGAATTGATCATGAATGTCGACTCAAAGATCGCAATCGAGTGTCTATAGAAAAAGAATCCAATGATAAACAATAAACGTTTAATGGTTATGGCTGGTGGCACGGGGGGACATGTTTTTCCCGGTCTCGCTGTGGCTAAACAGCTCCAACTGCAAGGTTGGGAGATCCGCTGGCTAGGGACTGCGGATCGGATGGAAGCAGAATTAGTGCCTAAACATGGTATTGAGATCGACTTTATTCAGGTCAAAGGTTTACGTGGCCAAGGCATAGGGCGTTTGCTGAAAGCGCCTTTTCAAATTGTGAACGCGATTTTTCAAGCGCGTCGTTATTTGAAGCAGTGGCAACCTGATGCGGTGCTCGGCATGGGCGGATACGTCAGTGGCCCCGGTGGCGTGGCAGCGTGGTCTATGGGAATTCCCGTTGTGCTTCACGAGCAAAATGCCGTAGCAGGGTTAACCAACCGTTGGCTTTCGAAAATTGCCAAACGCGTATTTCAAGCCTTCCCCGGAGCCTTTACTGAGGCGCAAGTCGTAGGTAATCCTGTACGTCAAGATGTCGCTACATTACCTGCACCGCAAGTACGCTTTGCTGAGCGAAATGAACCGATCCGCATTCTCGTGATGGGCGGCAGCCAAGGTGCGCAGATTCTCAACCGAACTTTGCCTGACGTACTAGCTGTGCTTGGCGATAATTACCAAGTTTGCCATCAAGCAGGCAAGCATAATCAACAGTCGGTTGAGCAAGCTTATCGCGCGCTTCAGATCAAAAATGCACACGTTACCGAGTTCATTGAGGATGTGGCTGGCGCTTATGCGTGGGCTGATTTACTGGTGTGCCGCTCGGGAGCATTAACGGTTTCTGAAGTGGCAGCGGCCGGTGTTGGCGCTATATTTATCCCTTTTATGCATAAAGACCGACAGCAAGCGCTTAACGCGGATCACTTAGTCGCTTGTGGTGCGGCCAAAATGATTGAACAGCCGCAGCTCACAGTAGAAAAACTAGCGCAAGAGATTGCTTCTCTTGAGCGTCATGATCTGCTGTTGATGGCGCAACAAGCGCGTGCAGCCGCACAACTGGATGCTGATAAAGTCGTTGCCGACGCTATCATCGCACTTACCCAATAACGAGAAATTTTTCATGACCATTAAACATACTCAAGATTTAGCTCAAATCCGTGCCATGGTGCCAGAGATGCGCCGCGTCAAGTGTATTCACTTTGTCGGTATTGGTGGGGCGGGAATGAGCGGAATTGCAGAAGTATTGCTCAATGAAGGCTACCAAATTACCGGCTCTGATCTCGCTTCCAACCCTGTGACTGAAAGATTGGCAAGTAAAGGGGCTATCATTTATATCGGTCATCAAGCCACTAATATTGAACTCGCCAGCGTGGTGGTAGTCTCTACTGCAATCGATGAGCTAAATCCTGAACTGAAAGCGGCGCGTGAGCGACGCATTCCTATTGTTCGTCGTGCAGAAATGTTGGCGGAATTAATGCGTTTTCGTCATGGCATTGCGGTGGCTGGTACGCATGGTAAAACAACGACTACGGCATTGGTTACGCAAATTTATTCTGAGGCTGGTTTAGATCCCACGTTTGTTAATGGCGGGTTAGTCAAAAGCGCTGGCACCAATGCGCGTTTGGGTTCAAGTCGGATTTTGATTGCTGAAGCTGACGAAAGTGATGCTTCATTCCTTCATCTTCAGCCTATGGTTAGTATCGTGACTAACATCGAAGCGGATCACATGGATACGTATGGTGGTGATTTTGAAACGCTCAAACAGACCTTCATCGATTTCTTACACAACCTGCCATTTTATGGTCAGGCGATATTATGTATTGATGATCCTGTTGTGCGTGAAATCATTCCACGTATCAGCCGTCAAGTGATCACCTACGGTTTTGCCGATGATGCCGATGTCAGGATTGAGAATTACCATCAGCAGGGGCAACAAGGCCAGTTTACGGTCGTCAGACAGGGACGAGCCAATCTGGATATCACGCTTAATATTCCAGGTCGTCATAATGCGCTTAATGCCTCCGCGGCTATTGCAGTGGCAACGGAAGACGACATCAGCGATGAAGCGATTTTAAAAGCGATGGCTAGCACCCAAGGTACGGGACGTCGTTTTGATCATCTGGGCGAGTTTGATACGGGCAATGGGGTTGCGATGCTCGTTGATGATTATGGTCATCATCCGACCGAGGTGGGCGTGACTATTAAGGCGGCGCGTAGTGGTTGGCAAGAAAAACGGCTAGTGATGATTTTCCAACCTCATCGCTACAGTCGAACTCGCGATCTGTATGATGATTTTGCCAATGTACTGGAGCAAGTCGATGTGCTGATCATGCTCGATGTCTATGCCGCAGGAGAAAAGCCGATTGCGGGAGCCGATGGTCGATCGTTGTGTCGAACGATACGCAGTCGCGGTAAAATCGATCCTATTTTTGTTCCCGACAGTACCATACTGCCTTCGATTCTGGCTAATGTATTACAAGATGGTGACCTCGTGCTGACGCAAGGTGCTGGGGATATCGGCAAGGTAGCGAAACATTTAGCGGGGCTCGAACTGAATATCAGTAAAATGCAACAGGTTTAATTTAAATGGCTTATTTGTGTATCAATATTGAATAACATGGTATCCAGTCCAGATTTATTACTTTCAATGTTTGATACTTTCAGCGACCTCAGTATAATCCGGAGGTTAAAGTCAGTGCTTTTACCTCTATTGTGAACCAAATAGGGCATGCGATTGCGATTTAGAAACAGGAACATCAGGCTTTGTTAATGAATGTGTTCGATGAAAGCCGAGCTGTGTCCCGTTCGCCACTCATAAAAGATCACGCCGCTGGCGCTATTTTTTTATTTGTGGTGTTGTTGCTGATAAGTTCACTCATTTATTCAACACTCAGTTGGATGTGGGACGAACAGAGGCTACCGCTTTCAAAAATTGTTCTACAAGGTGACTTGCAATACGTATCTTCGCTAGATGTGCAGCGCGCTTTTGCTCAGTTGGATCATATCGGTACTTTCATGTCGCAAGATATTAACGTACTTCAATCGAGTGTACAGGTCATCCCGTGGGTGGCCCATGCATCGATTCGTAAACAATGGCCTGACACAATAAAAGTGTTTCTGACAGAGTATAGAGCGGTAGCGATTTGGAATGGCAACGCTTTGTTAGACGGATATGGCACGGTATTTAATGGTGATATTGGTCAATTGAACGGCGATAGAGTGAAACTTTATGGCCCGCAAGGAACCAGTCACGAAGTACTGGATGTTTGGAATAAAACGAACCCTAAGTTTCAATCATTAAACTTAAATATATCGTCACTGTTACTCAACGATCGTCGAGCGTGGCAAATAATTTTAGATAATGGCATCCGCTTAGAGTTAGGTAAAGAATCACTAGATGAGCGAGTTGCACGTTTTATTTCGCTGTATAAGAATTTAGGTAATAAAGCTGAACAAGTTAGCTATATCGATCTTAGATATGATACAGGAGCCGCAGTAGGTTGGTTCCCTGAACAAGAAGCACAAGAGAGTAAAAATGACTAAGACCGCTGATGACAACATTATTGTTGGTCTTGATATAGGCACAGCCACCGTGTCAGCTTTAGTCGGTGAAATACTGCCTGACGGTCAAATTAATATTATTGGCGCTGGTACGAGCCCATCCCGTGGGATGGATAAAGGGGGAGTTAACGATCTTGAATCGGTCGTTAAGTCTGTCCAAAGAGCGGTTGACCAAGCAGAATTAATGGCGGAATGCCAAATTAGTAATGTGTTTCTCTCTCTATCTGGGCGACATATTGCGAGCCGTATTGAAAAAGGCATGGGAACTATTTCGGATGAAGAAGTTTCTCAAGAGGATATGGATCGAGCGATTCATACCGCCAAATCAATAAAAATTGGGGAAGAGCAAAGAATATTGCACGTCATTCCTCAAGAATTTACGATTGATTACCAAGAGGGAATTAAAAACCCGCTTGGTTTATCAGGTGTGCGCATGGAAGTGAGCGTGCATCTTATTTCTTGTCATAATGATATGGCGAGAAATATTATCAAAGCGGTAGAACGCTGTGGTTTAAAAGTTGAACAACTGGTTTACTCTGGTTTAGCGGCAAGTAATGCAGTTATTACGGAAGATGAGCGAGAGTTAGGTGTGTGCGTGATTGATATAGGCGCAGGCACTATGGATGTTGCTATCTGGACCGGTGGTGCGTTACGACATACTGAAGTGTTTTCTTATGCAGGAAACGCAGTAACCAGTGATATTGCTTTTGCGTTTGGCACACCAGTCAGTGATGCTGAAGAGATTAAAGTAAAATATGGCTGTGCGCTGAGTGAATTGGTAAGCAAGGATGATACCGTTAACGTCCCAAGTGTAGGAGGAAGACCTTCGCGAAGTTTGCAAAGACAAACCTTGTCGGAAGTGATTGAACCTCGCTACACTGAATTAATGGGATTAGTTAACCAAACTATAGATACTGTCCAAGACAAATTGCGCAAAAATGGCATTAAACACCATTTAGCGGCTGGTGTTGTTTTAACTGGCGGCGCTGCGCAAATTGAAGGTTTGGTTGAGTGTGCGGAACGCGTTTTCCGCAATCAAGTTCGCGTAGGCAAGCCTTTAGAGGTGAGTGGCCTTACAGATTACGTAAAAGAGCCGTATCATTCTACGGCGGTTGGTTTACTTCATTATGCGAAAGAGAGCCAAATTAATGACGACACGGAATACAGCGAACCGAAACGCCAATCCATGTCGAGCTTAATTGGTCGTTTGCGTAACTGGATACAAAAAGAGTTTTAACCTGAGTTGCAGGGAAAACGGAGATAACACATGTTTGAACCGATGATGGAAATGTCTGACGATGCTGTAATTAAAGTCGTTGGAGTTGGTGGTGGTGGCGGTAACGCTGTTGAACACATGGTGCGTGAGTCCATCGAAGGCGTGGAATTCATCAGTGTCAATACCGATGCGCAAGCACTTCGTAAAACAAGCGTAAGTAGCGTCATTCAAATTGGTGGTGATATCACTAAAGGTTTGGGTGCTGGTGCAAACCCGCAAGTTGGACGTGATGCAGCTCTAGAAGACAGAGAAAGAATTAAAGAAGTTCTGATGGGTGCCGATATGGTGTTTATCGCAGCTGGTATGGGCGGTGGTACAGGTACTGGTGCAGCTCCTGTTATTGCAGAAGTTGCCAAAGAACTGGGTATCTTAACCGTAGCGGTTGTCACGAAACCTTTCAGTTTTGAAGGAAAAAAACGTTTGGCATTTGCTGAGCAAGGTATTGAAGAGTTGTCAAAACACGTTGACTCTTTGATTACCATTCCTAATGAAAAACTACTGAAAGTGTTAGGTCGTGGTATTACCTTACTCGAAGCATTTGCGAGTGCGAATGATGTACTTAAAAATGCAGTGCAAGGTATTGCAGAGCTAATTACACGCCCAGGCATGATTAACGTGGACTTTGCTGACGTACGTACTGTGATGTCAGAAATGGGCCACGCGATGATGGGTAGTGGAGTGGCTCGCGGCGAAGATCGTGCTGAAGAAGCGGCAGAGATGGCAATTTCTAGCCCTCTTTTGGAAGATATTGATCTTGCAGGCGCTCGTGGCGTGTTGGTCAATATTACTGCTGGTTTGGATATGCGACTAGACGAATTTGAAACCGTCGGTAATACTGTTAAGGCGTTTGCGTCTGACAATGCGACAGTTGTCATCGGTACTTCGTTAGATCCTGATATGGCAGACGAAATTCGCGTGACTGTCGTTGCAACGGGTATTGGCAATGAGAAAAAGCCAGACATTACTTTAGTTGCAGGCGGTAAAGCCAAAGTCGCACCAGCAGTTCAACCACAAATGGTTCAGCAAGCAGCGAAAATCGAAGAAAAAACGGCACAGCCTTTGCAAGAAAGAGCAGAAGTGAAACCGCAATCAGCATCGTCGTCAACTGTTTCATCTTCTTCCGGTGCAAGCCAAAATACGGCACCGAAAGCAGATAAGGAAAATGGATATCTTGATATCCCAGCATTTTTACGTCGTCAGGCTGATTAACAATTAGACATAATTTGACACTGTTCAAAATTATGGTAGCATTCGCGGTCGGTGCTTTACCGACCGTGTTTTGTCGCACTGACATAGAGGCAAGTAGATGATCAGACAACGAACTCTGAAAGAAATAGTGAAAACAACTGGGGTAGGCTTACACTCTGGTCGTAAAGTCACATTAACGCTTCGCCCTGCTGCTGCAAACACTGGGATCATTTACCGCCGTACTGATGTCAATCCTCCAGTAGACTTCCCTGCGGACCCTGAATCTGTTCGCGATACCATGCTATGTACTGCTTTGGTCAACGATGAAGGTATCCGTATCTCTACTGTTGAGCACTTAAATGCAGCATTAGCGGGCATGGGAATCGACAACGTTATCATCGAAGTTGACGCACCTGAAATTCCTATTATGGATGGTAGTGCTAGCCCATTTGTTTACTTGCTACAACAAGCGGGCATTCAAACGCTGAATACACCAAAACGTTTTATTCGAATTAAGAAACCAGTTCGATTTGAAGATGGTGATAAGTGGGCGGAACTTGTACCTCATAACGGTTTTCGTATGGATTTTGAGATTGACTTTCAACATCCCGCTATCGATTCTGATGAACAACGCATGGTGTTTGATTTTTCCTCGCAAGGTTTCGTCAAAGAAATTTCAAGAGCTCGTACTTTTGGTTTCATGCGTGACATTGAGTACCTACAATCGCAAAACCTCTGTTTAGGTGGTAGCTTTGATTGCGCCATCGTATTAGATGAATACCGTATTCTCAATGAAGAAGGTTTGCGTTTTGCCAATGAGTTTGTCACTCATAAAGTATTGGATGCCATTGGTGACTTGTACATGTGTGGTCATTCCATTGTGGGTGAGTTCCGTGCTTATAAATCAGGCCATGGTTTAAATAACCAGCTACTGCGTGCGGTCTTAGCCGACCAAGAGGCGTGGGAATGGGCTACTTTTGAAGAAGAAGTTGGCTCTCCAGTGGCGTTTGCTGAACCAAATATGGTTCTCGCTTAATAGCAATTTTTAAATAAAAAGGCCAGACAACTGTCTGGCCTTTTTATTTGTACTAATTCATTGATGACGCTTATTTGGGCCTAGCCAATTTCGCTAAATTTTCCAAACGTTTTTTGACTTTAGGGGAAGCGCTACTCGCCACCATCAGTAATGCCTGGGCCGTATTTTCAGATAGTGGTGGGCGAGCGACCGTTTCTTTTTCTTCTTTCATACCACGATTACGATAGAGCGCTGGGTTTATCTTGAGCTCAATGCTGATCAATTTGGCAAATCCTTGGTTGCGTAACTGATTCAAAATGTGTAATCGGTCATAATCAAGCTTCATTTTTATTGATGCACTGGCCACTTCAACGATTAAGTGCCCACCGCGCACATTAGCGGCTCGGACATGATCGGCCGTTCCTTTAGGAAGCAACTTATTGAGCACTTTATTTAAAGCGAGGATCTCGGTGGCATGTTGCTGTATTTTTTTCAGAGATGAATCGCTGATCAGCTCTTTCGTTAACGTGGGACGGTGATCGCGCATGGTGTCTCCCTCTTAAGTTGCCATTCAATTCTATTGTGGTGCCTATGATGCGTATAGTAATAAATCTATTTTATTGCTTAAACAGTGCTCAAAAAGCGTAAAAATATTAAGTGTGCTTCAAACAAATAGTTTTGCTATTGGTTGTTGCCGCAAAAATTCCTTACACTATGCGTTACATAATTATTTAATACCTTGAAAATAAACCTCACCGTCACAATATCTGTGATACATGATTTATCTCAGTATCCTTAGTTCAAAACTGGTAGAGACTGACGGCATTAAGAGTAGATCGAAAACGATCTAATAAAGAGAGATTCCTGACACATGATAACTAAGCTACTGACAAAGGTTATTGGCAGTCGCAATGACAGAACGCTGCGCCGCCTTAAAAAAATTGTCAAAGAGATCAACAGCTACGAGCCTACTTTTGAAGCACTAACTGATGAAGAATTAAAAGCCAAAACGGTTGAGTTTCGTCAACGTTTAGAGCAAGGTGAAACCTTAGACCAATTACTTCCTGAAGCATTTGCCACCGTGCGTGAAGCGTCCAAGCGCGTATATGGTATGCGTCACTTCGACGTACAGTTGATCGGCGGTATGGTTCTCAACGCGGGTCAAATCGCAGAAATGCGCACTGGTGAAGGTAAAACGTTAACCGCGACTTTACCTGCGTATCTCAATGCCTTGCCTGGCAAAGGCGTGCACATTGTTACTGTCAACGATTATCTTGCTAAACGTGACGCAGAAACAAACCGCCCACTGTTTGAGTTTTTAGGCATGACGGTCGGTATTAACGTACCCAATATGCCACCACAAGAGAAAAAACTTTCTTATCAAGCCGATATTCTTTACGGGACCAATAACGAGTTTGGTTTCGATTACTTACGTGACAACATGGCTTTCCGCAAAGAAGACCGTGTACAGCGTGAACGTTTCTTTGCTGTAGTCGATGAAGTGGACTCGATTCTTATTGATGAAGCGCGAACGCCGTTGATCATCTCGGGTCCTGCAGAAGATAGTTCTGAGTTGTACATCCGCATTAATACCCTCATTCCACTTCTGCAAAAGCAAGATAAAGAAGATTCTGAAGAGTATCGTGGTGATGGTCACTACACGGTTGACGAAAAATCAAAACAAGTTCATTTGACTGAAACGGGTCAAGAATTTGTTGAAGAGTTAATGGTGAAAAATGGTTTGATGGAAGAGGGCGATACTCTTTATTCACCCACGAACATTAGCTTACTTCACCACGTCAATGCCGCATTGCGTGCGCATGTGTTATTTGAGAAAAACGTTGATTACATCGTGACAGAAGAGGACGAAGTGGTCATCGTTGATGAGCACACTGGCCGCACCATGCCAGGTCGTCGTTGGTCTGAAGGTTTACACCAAGCTGTCGAGGCGAAAGAAGGTGTTAAAATCCAAAACGAGAACCAGACTCTTGCGTCGATCACCTTCCAAAACTATTTCCGTTTATACGAAAAACTTTCTGGTATGACGGGCACTGCCGATACCGAAGCGTTCGAATTCCAATCGATTTACGGTTTGGAAACCGTGGTGATCCCAACCAATAAACCTATGGTTCGTGATGATATGCCTGATGTGGTGTATCGCACTGAAGCTGAAAAATTTGCGGCGATCATTGAAGACATCAAAGCGCGTGTTGCAAAAGGTCAACCAACCCTCGTCGGTACGGTTTCGATTGAGAAATCTGAACTACTTTCTAATGCGTTGAAGCAAGCTAAAGTGAAACATAACGTGCTTAACGCGAAATTCCATGAAAAAGAAGCAGAAATTGTAGCGCAAGCGGGTATTCCGGGCGCGGTGACGATTGCGACTAACATGGCTGGTCGTGGTACTGATATTGTATTGGGCGGCAGCTGGCAGGCACAAATTGAGCAGCTAGAGAATCCAACACAAGAGCAGATCGATGAGATCAAAGCGAAGTGGAAAGAGGTTCATAACCAAGTGTTAGCCGCTGGTGGTCTGCACATCATTGGTACTGAACGCCACGAATCTCGTCGTATCGATAACCAGTTACGTGGTCGTTCTGGTCGTCAAGGGGATGCGGGTTCTTCACGTTTCTATCTATCGATGGAAGATTCACTGCTGCGTATCTTCACCTCAGATCGTATGGCAAGCCTTATCCAAAGTGGTATGGATGAAGGTGAAGCGATCGAAAGTAAGATGCTTTCTCGCTCGATTGAAAAAGCGCAACGTAAAGTCGAAGGACGTAACTTTGATATTCGTAAACAGCTTCTTGAATACGATGATGTTGCTAACGATCAACGTAAAGTAGTTTATGAGCTGCGTGATGAGCTCATGGAAGCAGACGATATCAGCGAAATGATTGAGCAGAATCGTCAAGATGTTCTGACTTCCGTTATTGACGAATACATTCCGCCACAATCACTTGAGGATATGTGGGATGTTAAAGGATTGGAAGATCGTTTGAAAAACGATTTTGATTTAGAGCTGCCATTACAGCAATGGCTAGATGCTGATGATAAATTGTACGAAGAAGCGCTGCGTGAACGTATTCTTGAACAAGCGGTTAGTGTGTACCGTGAAAAAGAGAAAGCGGTTGGGGCTTCTGTTCTGCGTAATTTTGAAAAATCGGTCATGCTACAAACTCTGGATACCTTGTGGAAAGAGCATCTAGCGGCGATGGATCATTTGCGCCAAGGCATCCACTTACGTGGTTACGCGCAGAAAAACCCAAAACAAGAGTACAAGCGTGAGTCGTTTGAGCTGTTTGAAGAACTACTGAATTCTTTAAAAACCGATGTGATTACTATCTTGTCGAAGGTGCGCGTACAGCAGCAAGAAGAAGTTGAACGTATGGAAGCACAGCGTCAAGCGCAGGCGGAAGAAGCCGCGCGTCGCCAACAGTTCCAGCACCAAAGTGCCGATAGTTCGGTTGCAGATGAAGCTTCTGAAGATCAAGGACACCAGCCTATGGTTCGTGAAGAGCGTAAAGTCGGTCGTAATGAGCCTTGCCCTTGTGGTAGCGGTAAAAAGTACAAACAGTGCCACGGACAGATCAACTGATCCCTTGAATGATCACCCCAAGAGTCGCTTAGGCGACTCTTTTTTTAACTCAATATTTCTCATCTTTATTTTCTAGGTTGGGAAGTCGCCGAATCGGAGTCTTTATGAAACGTGTTCATATTGTTGCGGCTATTATCTTCAATAGCGATAAATCAGAAATTTACATTACCAAACGACCAGATCATCTTCACAAAGGCGGTTTTTGGGAGTTCCCTGGCGGCAAAGTTGAAGCGGGAGAAACGATTGAACAAGCCATTTTCCGCGAGCTAGATGAAGAGATTGGTATTCATATTACTGAGCAATCTCCTTACCAATACCTTGAGTTTGACTATTCAGACAAGTCCTTAACTTTTGATTTTATTTGCGTGACACAATTTGATCATCAGCCGTATGGTAAAGAAGGGCAGCAAGGAGAATGGGTAGCGGTTTCTGAGTTGGCAAACTATTCATTTCCTGAAGCCAATGCGCCCATCGTCGAGCGCGTAATGAAAGAGTTTGCCTAAGTCGCTAGCCACCACAAGCAAATGTTGATAGTTTACAGAAACACCTTGAACGAAGAGAAACGATGCAAGCTTAAGCTGATGTCGTCACAATGGAGAATAACGCAATGGTGAGAATTGCGATTGCAGGAGCGGCGGGTCGAATGGGCCGCAATTTGGTGAAAGCCACTTATCAAAATAACCATGCTCGAGTGGGTGCGGGCTCAGAGCGTCCTGAGTCCTCGTTGGTTGGGGTTGATATCGGTGAGTTATGCGGTGAAGGGCGATTTGATATCGCGTTGGTGGATAACCTAGAGAATGCCGTAGATAACTTCGATGTCATCATTGATTTTACAGCTCCTGTGAGCACCTTAGCCAATATTGAGTTATGTAAAAAACACGGTAAGAAGCTAGTGATTGGCACAACGGGCTTTTCTGAAGCAGAAAGAGCACAAATCAATGCTGCCGCACAACAGATTGCGATTGTCATGGCTCCTAACTACAGCGTTGGGGTTAACCTTGTTTTCAAATTGCTTGAAAAAGCGGCTAAAGTGATGGGTGATTACTGTGATATTGAGATAATTGAAGCCCACCATCGTCATAAAGTGGATGCTCCGTCAGGAACCGCAATTGGCATGGGAGAGGCGATTGCTAATGCTATGGGCAACCAACTGAGTGACGTTGCCGTCTATGCGCGAGAAGGTATTACCGGTGAACGTACTAAAAATGAGATTGGTTTTGCTACGATTCGTGCTGGCGATATCGTGGGTGAGCATACCGCGATGTTCGCTGATATCGGTGAACGTGTAGAAATCACCCATAAAGCGACGGATCGTATGACTTTTGCCAATGGTGCAGTGAGAGCGGCGGTTTGGCTTGCTGATAAACCTGCGGGTTTTTATAGCATGACTGACGTGTTAGGTTTGAACGATCTTTGATTACATAATTATGCGTCAGTGTTTGCTGGCGCATCTTTGTTACACCTCTTTTTACCGATTTAATTATCTCTCTTTATTTTCACTTTACTGACTTACTTTTGTTGTATTTTTAGTTGGTATTGCTTTCTTTTTGTTTTAGATCTCTGAAATTGCACTTATTCTCTGCTTGATTAACGTTTGCGTGATTTTGTTTATCGTTGATTGTTTAAAATGCATCAAAGAGTTTCAGTTTGCTGATTCTAATTCCTCCATTCTCATTTTTTTACTCATCAAACCTATTTTTTTGCTGTCTTAGGTTCGCTTTTTATCTCTAACGCTTTAAATGTTGCCTTAATTTATTATGAAATGTTGACAGTAATCATGGTGGTCATTAGAATACCGCCAATTTGTCTAAATCACCCTATGGCGCGACTTTATGGCCTTAAGGAAGACAGGTTTGCAGTTTAATTTATATTTTTTGCATTTTTATTCTGGAGGTTGTCTTGAGTAAGTCAGCACTGTTAGTCCTAGAAGATGGGACGGTGTTCCACGGTGTATCCATTGGCGCTGATGGAATATCCGTTGGTGAAGTCGTCTTTAATACCTCGATGACGGGGTACCAAGAAATCCTCACTGATCCTTCCTATTCTCAACAAATCGTTACTCTTACTTACCCCCACATAGGCAATACCGGAACCAATTCCGAAGACGAAGAATCCTCTTCTATCCATGCACAAGGCCTTGTGATTCGCGATCTCCCTCTTATCGCTTCTAACTTCCGTAATGAACTTTCCCTTTCTGACTACCTTAAATCACAAAATATTGTGGGCATTGCCGATATCGACACGCGCAAGCTAACGCGCATTTTGCGTGAAAAAGGAGCTCAGAATGGCTGCATTATGGCAGGTGACCATTTAGATGAAGCATTGGCGCTGGTAAAAGCCAAAGAGTTCCCCGGTTTAAAAGGAATGGATCTTGCGAAAGAAGTTACAACAAAAGAAGCGTACCAATGGAAACAAGGTTCGTGGACGCTCGAAGGTGGACTTCCTGAAGCGAAAGATGACAGCGAGTTGCCCTATCACGTTGTTGCCTACGATTTCGGTGCAAAGCGCAATATCCTCCGTATGTTGGTTGACCGAGGATGCCGCCTAACTGTGGTACCAGCACAAACCTCGGCTGAAGAAGTTCTAGCGCTGAAACCTGATGGTGTCTTTTTATCAAATGGCCCTGGCGACCCAGAACCATGTACTTATGCGATTGAAGCAACCAAAGTGTTCTTAGAGAAAGGACTGCCTATTTTTGGTATCTGTTTAGGACATCAAATTTTGGCATTGGCGTCTGGTGCAAAAACAGTAAAAATGAAATTTGGCCACCATGGCGCGAACCATCCAGTGAAAGATTTGGATCGTAATGTGGTGATGATTACGGCACAAAACCACGGTTTTGCTGCTGATGAAGCAACGCTGCCTATCACGCTTCGTGCAACGCACAAATCGCTATTTGATGGTTCACTACAAGGAATTCACCGCACCGATAAGCCAGCCTTTAGCTTTCAGGGACACCCTGAAGCGAGTCCTGGCCCGCACGATGCCGCCCCTTTGTTTGACCATTTTATTGAACTAATTAAAAAGCACACAGCGTAATTCGGAGTAGTAGACAATGCCAAAACGTACTGACATTAAAAGTATTCTAATTCTAGGTGCTGGCCCGATTGTAATCGGTCAGGCTTGTGAGTTTGACTACTCTGGCGCTCAAGCATGTAAAGCCCTGCGTGAAGAAGGTTACCGAGTGATTTTGGTTAACTCGAACCCTGCCACTATCATGACTGACCCAGAGATGGCCGATGCGACTTATATTGAGCCTATCCATTGGGAAGTAGTGCGTAAAATCATCGAAAAAGAGCGCCCAGACGCGGTATTACCGACCATGGGTGGCCAAACTGCATTGAACTGTGCACTTGAACTGGAAAAGCATGGTGTTCTGGCTGAGTTTGGCGTTGAGATGATTGGCGCAACGGCTGATGCGATTGATAAAGCGGAAGATCGTTCTCGCTTTGATAAAGCGATGAAGTCAATCGGCTTAGCTTGTCCTCGCGCTGATACGGCAAAAACTATGGAAGAAGCTTACCGCGTTCAAGAGATGGTGGGTTTCCCTTGCATTATTCGCCCTTCATTTACTATGGGTGGAACCGGCGGCGGTATCGCTTACAACAAAGAAGAGTTTGAAGAGATTTGCCGCCGTGGCCTTGATCTTTCGCCAACCAACGAGTTGTTGATTGATGAATCACTCATCGGTTGGAAAGAGTACGAAATGGAAGTGGTTCGCGATAAAGCGGACAACTGCATCATAGTCTGTGCGATTGAAAACTTTGACCCAATGGGTATTCACACGGGGGACTCGATCACGGTAGCTCCTGCGCAAACGCTAACTGACAAAGAATATCAGATCATGCGTAACGCATCGCTAGCCGTACTGCGTGAAATCGGTGTGGAAACGGGGGGGTCGAACGTACAGTTTGGTATCAACCCGAAAGATGGCCGCATGGTGATCATCGAGATGAACCCACGTGTTTCTCGCTCTTCGGCTCTTGCATCTAAAGCGACGGGCTTCCCTATTGCCAAAGTTGCAGCCAAATTGGCGGTAGGTTTCACACTTGACGAGTTAATGAACGACATTACTGGTGGTGCAACCCCAGCGTCGTTTGAACCAACTATTGATTATGTTGTGACGAAAATCCCTCGCTTTAACTTCGAAAAATTTGCCGGTGCTAACGATCGCTTAACCACGCAAATGAAGTCGGTGGGCGAAGTGATGGCGATTGGTCGTAACCAACAAGAATCGCTGCAAAAAGCACTGCGTGGGCTTGAAATTGGCGTAAACGGCCTAGACGAAATGGTTGATTTAGACGCACCAGATGCACTGACTAAAATTCGCCATGAGCTGAAAGAAGCGGGTGCTGAGCGTATTTGGTATATCGCAGATGCTTTCCGTGCTGGTTTGTCTGTGGATGGGGTCTTTAACCTGACTAACGTTGATCGCTGGTTCTTGGTACAAATCGAAGAACTGGTCAAAATGGAACAAGAAGTCAAAGCGGGCGGTTTTGCTGGCTTAAATGCGGATGTTCTACGCAAGATGAAGCGCAAAGGTTTTGCGGATGCGCGTCTCTCTTCACTGCTTGGCGTGGCTGAAAGTGAAATTCGCCGCATGCGTGACCAATATAATATTCATCCGGTTTACAAGCGTGTCGATACTTGCGCGGCGGAGTTTTCGTCTGATACGGCTTACATGTACTCCTCTTATGATGATGAATGTGAAGCACAACCGACCGATAGAGACAAAATCATGGTGCTCGGCGGTGGTCCAAACCGTATTGGTCAAGGTATCGAGTTTGATTACTGTTGTGTTCACGCCTCACTCGCGCTACGCGAAGATGGTTATGAAACCATCATGGTTAACTGTAACCCAGAAACGGTTTCAACAGACTATGACACCTCCGATCGCCTCTATTTTGAACCAGTGACACTCGAAGATGTATTGGCGATTGTTCGTGTTGAAAAACCTAAAGGCGTCATCGTGCAATACGGTGGTCAAACACCGCTGAAATTGGCTCGTGCCCTTGAAGCCGCTGGAGTGCCTATCATTGGTACTAGCCCAGATGCGATTGACCGCGCCGAAGATCGTGAGCGTTTCCAGCAAGCGGTTGAGCGTTTAGGTCTGCTGCAGCCAGAAAACGCAACAGTGACCACGATGGAACAGGCGATTGAAAAATCGAAAGACATCGGCTTCCCGCTGGTGGTACGTCCGTCTTATGTTCTTGGTGGCCGTGCGATGGAAATCGTCTATGACGAACAAGATCTGCGTCGTTACTTTAACGAAGCGGTCAGTGTGTCGAACGAATCCCCAGTACTGCTTGATCGTTTCCTTGATGATGCAATTGAAGTTGATATCGATGCGATTTGTGATGGTGAGCGTGTCGTCATTGGCGGCATCATGGAGCACATTGAACAAGCGGGTGTTCACTCTGGTGACTCAGCTTGCTCTCTACCGGCTTACACGTTAAGCCAAGAAATCCAAGATGTGATGCGTGAACAAGTTGAGAAGCTGGCGTTTGAATTGGGCGTTCGTGGCTTAATGAACACGCAGTTTGCGGTTAAAGATAATCAAGTTTACCTGATTGAAGTGAACCCTCGTGCCGCTCGTACTGTACCGTTTGTGTCAAAAGCAACGGGCGCACCGCTTGCTAAAATTGCCGCGCGCGTGATGGCAGGGCAGTCTCTAGAGTCACAAGGCTTTACTAAAGAGATCATCCCGCCTTACTACTCAGTGAAAGAAGTGGTTCTGCCATTTAATAAATTCCCTGGTGTTGACCCACTGCTTGGCCCTGAAATGCGTTCAACGGGTGAAGTGATGGGTGTGGGTGCAACGTTTGCTGAAGCTTATGCAAAAGCGGAATTAGGTTGCGGTAATGTTTATCCTGAAGGCGGCCGAGCTCTGCTCTCTGTACGTGAAGGTGATAAACAGCGTGTGGTTGATTTAGCGTCGAAACTGGTGAAATTAGGTTATCAGCTTGATGCTACCCACGGTACAGCTGTAATTTTAGGTGAAGCCGGTATTAACCCACGTTTGGTGAATAAAGTGCATGAAGGTCGCCCTCATATTCTTGACCGTATTAAGAATAATGAATACACCTACATCATTAATACAGCCGAGGGGCGTCAAGCGATTGAAGATTCTAAAGTTCTTCGTCGTGGAGCATTAGCACAAAAAGTCAACTACACCACAACACTGAATGCTGCCTTTGCAACCTGTATGTCTCATACGGCCGATGCGAAGTCATCAGTTACGTCAGTGCAAGAGTTACACGCGCAAGTGAAAGCACACTTAGCATAAGCGTTAAAAAATAATAAATCAGTAGGTCTAAGACCTACATGACAACCTCATTGCCCGCTGAATTAAGCGGGCTTTTTTTATTCGGCCGAATTGAATCGTTTTACCAATGAAGAAGAGATTTGGCCTAGAGGATTAATGCCGTTCACTTAAGAGTTAACGGCATTTTTGTTCTTAGCATACCGTTGTGGTCTAGGCTTAACTGTTCTAGGGAATGTTCTTTCCCTTCGCCCTTCAAGTATTAAGCTTTCAGCCATGTTGTGAAAACCCTTTAACTGACGAGGT